>JAIERF010000375.1 GCA_019747075.1 Pseudomonadaceae bacterium | reverse complement strand
AAGCACGCCAACCCGTGCGGCGTGGCCGTGGCCCTGGACAGCGAAGGCGGCATTCGCCAGGCCTACGAACTGGCCTACGCCACCGACACCGAATCGGCCTTCGGCGGCATCATCGCCTTCAACCGCGAGCTGGACGCCGCCACCGCCCAGGCGATCGTCGAGCGTCAGTTCGTCGAAGTGATCATCGCGCCGAAAATCAGTGCTGAAGCGCGCGCCGTGGTCGCTGCCAAAGCCAACGTACGCCTGCTTGAATGTGGCGAGTGGGCCGCCGAGCGCAGCGCCGGCTGGGACTTCAAACGCGTCAACGGCGGCCTGCTGGTGCAGAGCCGCGACATCGCCATGATCAAGGCCGAAGACCTGAAAGTGGTGACCCAGCGCGCACCGAGCGAGCAGGAAATCCATGACCTGATCTTCGCCTGGAAAGTGGCCAAGTTCGTCAAATCCAACGCCATCGTCTACGCCAAGGGCCGTCAGACCATCGGCGTCGGCGCCGGCCAGATGAGCCGCGTCAACTCCGCCCGTATCGCCGCGATCAAAGCCGAGCACGCTGGCCTGCAGGTTGCCGGCTCGGTAATGGCATCGGATGCGTTCTTCCCGTTCCGCGATGGCCTGGATAACGCTGCTGCCAACGGCATCACCGCCGTGATCCAGCCGGGCGGTTCGATGCGCGACGCCGAAGTCATCGCCGCGGCCGATGAGGCTGGAATAGCGATGGTGTTCACCGGCATGCGCCACTTTAGGCACTAAAATCGGCCGCACTCGGTCAGGCATCTGCGGCGTTGTCCGGCCCTCCCCCCATGCTCATTGCCACTAGGCAACTCCGCTGGGTGAAGGACCGGACGCCTTGCATCTACCAGCCCGATCGCGACCTCTGAATTCGCAGAACGTAGCCCGGATAAAATCCGGGAACGCCCCATTTAAAGCCCCGGATTGCATCCGGGCTACGGTCAGGAGAGACCCATGAACGTATTGATCATCGGCAGCGGCGGACGTGAACACGCCCTGGCCTGGAAAGTGGCGCAGGACAAGCGCGTCGAGAAAGTCTTCGTCGCCCCGGGCAACGCCGGCACCGCGACCGAAGCCAAGTGCGAAAACGTCGCCATCGACGTGCTGGCCATCGAGCAGCTGGCCGACTTCGCCGAGAAGAACGTGCAGCTGACCATCGTCGGCCCGGAAGCGCCGCTGGTAAAAGGCGTGGTCGACCTGTTCCGTTCGCGCAAGCTGGACATCTTCGGCCCTACCGCCGCCGCGGCGCAGCTGGAAGGCTCCAAGGCCTTTACCAAGGACTTCCTCGCTCGCCAGCAGATTCCGACCGCCGACTACCAGAACTTCACCGAAGTCGAGCCAGCCCTGGCCTACCTGCAAAAGGTCGGCGCGCCGATCGTGATCAAGGCTGACGGCCTGGCCGCCGGTAAAGGCGTGATCGTCGCCATGACCCTGGGTGAAGCCGAAGACGCCGTGCGCGACATGCTCGCTGGCAATGCCTTTGGCGAAGCCGGTTCGCGCGTGGTCATCGAGGAATTCCTCGACGGCGAAGAAGCCAGCTTTATCGTCATGGTCGACGGCGAAAACGTGCTGCCGATGGCCACCAGCCAAGACCACAAACGTGTTGGCGATGCAGACACCGGCCCGAATACCGGCGGCATGGGCGCCTACTCGCCAGCCCCGGTGGTCACTGCCGAGGTGCATAAGCGGGTGATGGACGAAGTCATCTACCCAACCGTGCGCGGCATGGCCAATGAAGGCAACGTCTACACCGGTTTCCTCTATGCAGGGCTGATGATCGACAAGGCCGGTAACCCGAAAGTCATCGAGTTCAACTGCCGCTTCGGCGACCCGGAAACCCAGCCGATCATGTGCCGCCTGGAATCCTCCCTGGTACTGCTGGTCGAGGCCGCACTGGCCAAGGCGCTGGACAAGGTCGAAGCCACCTGGGATCCGCGTCCGACCGTGGGCGTGGTGCTGGCGGCCGGCGGCTACCCGGCCGACTACGCCAAGGGTGACGTAATCGAAGGCCTGGATGCCGCCGCCGAGCTTGACGGCAAAGTGTTCCATGCCGGTACGGCGCTGAACGCCGCCGGCGAAGTGGTCACCGCTGGTGGCCGCGTGCTCTGCGCCACGGCCATCGGCCGCAGCGTAGAAGAAGCCCAGCAACAGGCTTACCGCCTGGCCGAAAAAGTGCGCTGGAATGGCCGTTTCTACCGCAACGACATCGGCTATCGCGCCATCGCCCGCGAACGCGGCGAGGCCTGATCCGCCGTATCCCGCCGCAGCGGCCATAGGTCGTGTATCTGACCGGATACATGACCTTTTGCGGATTACGGCCAGGCACTTGTCTGGCTATAATCGGGCCACTACTCACGAAGGGATTTCGCCCGTGCCGCGGCTCAGGATTGCCACAGGACTCTGCATCAGCTTGCTGCTGATGCTGCTCGGCCCGCTTAGCGCCCAGGCGCAGGATGGCGGCTGGAGCTTGCTACTCGACCCTCAGGCCGAACTGCAGATCGACGACATTCGTCGCCCCGAACAGCGCGAGCTGTTTAAGCCCCTGACCCTCGACCAGCTCTACACCCCCGGCGCCCACACGGCCACCTGGCTGCACATGCGTCTGCCCCCCAGCCAGCAGCAACAGGTGCTGCGGGTACTCTCGCCGTTTCTCGACTACCTCGACCTGTACCTGTGGCAGAACGACCAGCTGCTGAGCCACACCCGCACGGGCAACAAGCTGCCCTTGAGTAGCAGGCCCCTGCCCAGCCGCGATTTCCTCCTGCCGCTGCCGACCAGCGAGCAGCCGATTGATCTGTACCTGCGCCTGAGCTCCGAGCAGGCCCTGCGTCCGGATATCAGCCTGCATAGCACCACCGCCCTGGCCGCCGACGACAGCAGCGCCATCCTGTTTGGCGCCCTGATCGGCAGCCTGCTGATGCTGGTGATCTACAACCTGGTGCGCTTCGCCTATGTGCGCACCCCAAGCTCCCTGTGGCTGGCCGCCACGGAACTGTCGATCCTGTTCGCCGCCCTGACCCTGTTGGGCATCAGCACACCCTGGCTGGGCGCCTGGCAAACCGCGCAATCGGCCATCCTCAACCTGGCCATCCTGCTCAGCGTGCTCTGCACCCTGGGTTTTACCGCGAGTTTCTTTCGTCAGGTCTGCCCAACCACGCCGCTGAGCAAGTTGCTGCTCGGCGAAATGCTGCTGATCGGCCTGACCGCCGCCTTGCTGATGGTCACCACCGACCTGCAGTTCAACCAACTGGTCTATGTACTGACCGCCGTCAGCGCCCTGAGCATCCTGCTGATCGCCTTCTACCACTGGCGCCACGGCTACCGCCCGGCGCGCCTGTTCACCCTGGCCCTGCTGGTGTTCTGCGTGACCTTCTGCGGCGCCTTGCCGGTGTACTTCGGTTACTGGCAGGTGCGTTCGGAGTGGCTGACCTATGCCGTGCTGGCCGCGGCCACCCTGTGCGGCTTCTTGCTCAGCATGGCCCTCAGCGAGCGCCAGCGGCGGATCGTCCAGGACGACTTCAGCGCCAGCCGCAACCTCGCCACCAGCCGCGCCGAGCTGAAAGCCAAGGCCGAATTCCTGGCCAAGATCAGCCACGAAATCCGCACCCCAATGAACGGCGTGCTGGGCATGACCGAGCTGCTGCTGGGCACCCCGCTGTCGACCAAGCAGCGCGATTATGTGGAAACCATCCACAGCGCCGGCAACGAACTGCTCACCCTGATCAACGAAATTCTCGACATCTCCAAGCTCGAATCCGGGCAGATCGAGCTGGACGACGTGCAGTTCGACCTCAACGCCCTGATCGAGGACTGCCTGGCGATCTTCCGCGCCAAGGCAGAACAGCAAAAGGTCGAGCTGATCAGCTTTATCCAGCCGCAGGTGCCACGGGTTATCGGCGGCGACCCCACGCGCCTGCGCCAGGCCCTGCTGAGCCTGCTGGACAACGCCTTCAAGCAGACCGACGAAGGCGAAATCCTCCTGGTCGCGGCCCTCGACGGCAGCGGCCCGGCCCCGCGCCTGCGCATTGCCGTGCAGGACAGCGGCCAGCCCCTGCGGGCCGACGAGCGCGAGGCGCTGCTGACCACCGAACTGCGCAGCAAGGACTTCCTCGACAGCAGCAA
>JAIERF010000155.1 GCA_019747075.1 Pseudomonadaceae bacterium | reverse complement strand
CTGTCACCACGAAAATTCGCCAAGGCTCGGTAGGCCTTGATAAAAGCTTCCTGAGCCACATCCTGGGCTTCATGGGGGTCGCGCACAAACCGCACGATCAACCCGAGAATCTTGTGCTGGTATTTCAGCACCAACAGATCAAAAGCCCGCTTGTCTCCACGCTGCACGCGCTCGACCAGCTGCTGATCCTCTTCCTGGGTTAGCATGAACACTCCTCGTTGTGCGTCTGAGGGAGCACCGCATCAGCCAACCGCTCTGCCAAGATAGACTCGACGGTTGTGCAAAAGTTCTCCCCTCACGCAAGCTTCCTGCAGAATACCTTCGACTCCGCGTGACGCCGCTCAGCCTGACCCGTGTCAGACTGCGGCGACAATCTTATTGCAGTTGAGCAGAAATACGGAAAATCCGTTACAAGACAGCAGTGCATTCAAATGCCGTGGTCTGCGCGCGCCTATAGAAGCGCAATCCGGGGAAAAGTTCCCCACCCGCACAATCAGGCCGCAGGGTGCTACAGCGCACTCGACCCCATCTATATACTAGCCAGCGCTTTTTTTGCGGATATCGGACATGAGCCAACATTTTCAGCACGACGTTTTGGTGATCGGCAGTGGCGCCGCAGGCCTGACCCTGGCGCTCACCTTGCCGCCGCACCTGCGCATTGCCGTGCTGAGCAAGGGCTCGCTGGACAACGGCTCCACCTACTGGGCCCAGGGCGGTGTCGCCGCCGTACTGGACGATGCCGACACGGTCGAATCCCACGTCGAAGACACCCTGAATGCAGGCGGCGGCCTATGCCGCGAGGACGCTGTGCGCTTTACCGTCGAGCACAGCCGCGAAGCCATCGACTGGCTGATCGAACAGGGCGTGCCCTTTACCCGCGATGATGAGCACGCCCGGGAAGACGGCGGCTTCGAGTTCCACCTGACCCGCGAAGGCGGCCATAGCCATCGGCGCATCATCCATGCCGCCGACGCCACCGGCGCCGCGATCTTCAACACCCTGCTGGGCCAGGCCCGGCAACGACCGAACATCGAACTGCTGGAACAGCGCGTGGCGGTCGACCTGATCACCGAACGCAAGCTCGGCCTGCCAGGCCATCGCTGCCTCGGCGCCTATGTGCTCAATCGCGCCAGCGGTGAAGTGGACACCTACAGCGCCCGCTTCGTCGTGCTCGCCTGCGGCGGCGCGGCCAAGGTCTACCTGTACACCAGCAACCCCGACGGCGCCTGCGGCGACGGTATCGCCATGGCCTGGCGCGCCGGTTGCCGAGTGGGCAACCTGGAGTTCAACCAGTTCCACCCCACCTGCCTGTATCACCCGCAAGCCAAGAGTTTTCTGGTGACCGAAGCCCTGCGTGGCGAGGGCGCCCTGCTCAAACTGCCCAACGGCCAGCGCTTTATGCCGCGTTTCGACCCGCGTGCCGAACTGGCGCCGCGCGATATCGTCGCCCGCGCCATCGACCATGAGATGAAGCGCCTGGGGATCGACTGCGTGTACCTGGACATCAGCCACAAGCCGGCTGAGTTCGTGAAGTCGCACTTCCCCACTGTTTACGAACGCTGCCTGACTTTCGGCATCGACATCACCCGCGAACCCATTCCGGTGGTGCCGGCGGCGCATTACACCTGCGGCGGCGTGGTTGTTGACCAGGCCGGGCACACCGATATTCCGGGCCTGTATGCCATCGGCGAAACCAGCTTCACCGGCCTGCACGGCGCCAACCGTATGGCCAGCAACTCGCTACTGGAGTGTTTCGTCTACGCCCGTTCGGCGGCCGCTGACATCTGCGCGCAACTGGCCCAGGTCAAAATCCCCAGCACCCTGCCGGGCTGGGACGCCAGCCAGGTCACTGACTCCGACGAGGACGTGATCATTGCGCACAACTGGGACGAATTACGCCGTTTTATGTGGGACTACGTCGGCATCGTGCGCACCAATAAGCGCCTGCAGCGCGCCCAACACCGGGTGCGTCTGCTGCTGGACGAAATTGACGAGTTCTACAGCAACTATAAGGTCAGCCGTGACCTGATCGAGTTGCGCAACCTGGCCCAGGTGGCCGAGTTGATAATCCGCTCCGCCATGCTCCGCCATGAAAGCCGCGGCCTGCATTACACCCTCGATTACCCCGAGCAACTGCCCGTGGCCCGCGACACTATTCTGGTGCCTGCCATCTACGCCGACTGAACTTCAGGCGTACCCGCAAACGCCGATGCACCTCCCGCGCCAAGCTATCGCGCGGGATGCACAGGCCGCGCACCCAGCGCTCACCCGGCAAACGGAAATGCAGCACCACCGCCCACGGCAGCGCCAGGCTGTCGGGGCGCAATTGCACCGCCTGCCAGCCCTGTGCGGCATTCCACAGTTGCCAGCCAGCCGCATCGTGACGCAGGGCAGTAAAGGCTTGGGGGGAGGTCAGCAGAATGCGCCTGGGCAAGGTCCAGGCCGCGTGACCGAGAGCCAGCCCGCCGGCCAGCAGTTGTGCCCACACGGGGATGGCGGCCAGACTCACGGCCAGCAGCGCCAAACCAAGGCACAACAGATAGAGCCACAGCAGCAGGCGCGAGGCCTGCCAGCGGCATTCGAAGGGCTTACTTGGGCTGGACACGATCCAGGATCATGTCGACGATGCGCTTCAGATCCGGGTCTTCCGGCACTTCACGCTGCATAAACCAGCCGAACATGTCCTGATCTTCGCAGGTCAGCAGCTTGCGATAACGCTCCTGATCGTCTTCTTCCAGCGTGGCAAACACCTCGCGCACGAAAGGCACCAGCAGCACATCCAATTCCAGCATGCCGCGGCGGCTGTGCCAGAACAGGCGGTTGAGTTCAGTCGTATCGACCATGGAGTCGCTCCTCGAAATAGAGCGGCATTATAGCGGGGCGCGGCGCTTGCCTGCACCCGCTGACAAGCCTGCGGCAGCACTCTATGATGACAACCCTGACTTTTGCCCAGCGATCAGTAATGACCGACCTCGTTTTCACCGACTCTGCCTTTTTCTGCCGCCTCAGCCACGAAGGCCTGCTGGCCGTACGCGGCCCGGACGCCAGCAAGTTCCTGCAAGGTCAACTGACCTGCAACCTCAACTACCTGAGTGCCGACACTGCCAGCCTGGGCGCGCGCTGCACCCCCAAGGGCCGCATGCTGTCGAGCTTTCGCATTGTTCAGCAAGGCGATGGTTACCTGCTGGCCATGGCCAGTGAGTTGCTCGACAGCCAACTGACCGACTTGCAGAAGTACGCGGCATTCAGCAAATCCAAGCTGAGCGACGAAAGCGCGCAATGGCTGCGCATCGGCCTGCAAGGCGGTGATGCCGTACTGACCAGCCTCGGCCTGAACCTGCCTGCCACGGCAGACAGCGTGATACACGTCGATAGCATGCTCGCCGTGCGCCTCAGCGATGGCCGCAGCGAACTCTGGGCACCCGTTGCCCAAACCGAGGCCGTCCTGGCGACGCCTACCGCGCACCTGCGCGAAGCACCGCTCAACGACTGGCTGCTGGCCCAGGTGCGTGCAGGCGTAGGCCAAGTGTTCGGCGCCACCCGCGAACAGCTGATCCCACAGATGATCAACCTGCAGGCCCTCGGCGGCGTCAGCTTCAAGAAGGGCTGCTACACCGGCCAGGAAATCGTCGCGCGCATGCAATACCTGGGTAAGCTCAAGCGCCGCCTGTACCGCCTGAGCCTGGCCGGCGACGCGGTGCCAGCCGTGGCGACGCCGCTGTTCTCGCCAGTGCACGGCAGCAGCGTCGGCGACGTGGTGCTGGCAGCTCGCAGCAGCGACGGCATTGAGTTGCTGGCCGTGGTTCAGGAGGACGCCTTACTGGATGGCCACCTGCACCTGGGCAGCCTGGAGGGCCCCGCCCTGCAACGCCTCGACCTACCCTATACTCTGGACGTTGACCGCGAAATTCAGCGCTAGAACCCTTTGGCCCGCACAGCAACCTGTACGGGCAACCGCCAGAACAAGAGAACCGAGATGAGCAAGCTTGCCGATAAAGTCCAACAGGAACTGATCCAGGCCATCGACAACGACGACCTGGTCCTGCCTACCCTGCCGGAAGTGGCCCTGAAAGTACGCGAAGCCGCCGAAGACCCGAAT
>JAIERF010000217.1 GCA_019747075.1 Pseudomonadaceae bacterium | reverse complement strand
CCACAAGCCGGCTTTTTTATGCCTGTAAATTAACCACACGACCTATGTGCTATTCCCGACAGCGGTGGCATTGGCTATCGTGCATACACCACACGATGGAATGTGCCGATGTACCGCGCATTAACCCTTGCCTTGATTCTCAGCCTGCTCGGCTGCAGCGACCAGACCGACACCCTGCGTATCGGCGCTAATCGCTGGCTCGGCTATGGGCCGCTGTACCTGGCTGACGACCTGCACTGGATGACGCCCAGCGGCTATCGGCTGGTGGAATACCCGCACACCACCGGCGTGCTGCGCGGTTATCGCAACGGCCTGCTGGACGCCGCCCTGCTGACCCTCGACGAAGCCTTGATCCTGCAAAGCAGCGGTCAGCCGGTGCAGATTTTACTGGTCGCCGATGTCTCCGCCGGCGCCGATGTGCTGTTCGCCAACGCCCATATCCAGCAACTCGCACAACTGCGCGGCCAGCGCATCGGCGTGGAAAACTCGGCCCTGGGCGCGTTCTTCCTGTCGCGCATTCTCGATCTCGCCAAGCTGCCGGCCAGCGAGATCAGCGTGATCGACATGCCAGTCAATGAACACCTGCATGCCCTGCGCACTGGGCAGATCGACGCGGCGATCAACTTTGCCTCGGCCAGCGCCAGTTTCGCCCCCCTGGGCGTGCACCCGCTGCTGGACAGCCGCGCCCTGCCCAACGAAATCATCGACGTGCTGGTGATCAACCCGCAACGGGTCTCCGCCCAACAGGCCAAGCGCCTGCGCGAGCTGTGGTTTACCAGCCAGGAACAATGGTTCGAGCAGCGCCAGGATATCGACCCGCGCCTGAGCCGACGCCTGGGCCTGAACGGCGACGAACTGGCGCAAACCCTGGCCGGCCTGCAGATCGGTGACCGTGCCCTCAACCAGCAATTGCGCAACGACGGCACCCTGCTGCGCAGCCTCAACCAGCTCAATGACTACCTGTTCAGCCGCCGCCTGCAGAGCAAACCGGCCGACACCCAGACCATGCTCCCGACCTGCGCGGGGGCCACATGCTGACCCGCTATTCGTTGCGCCGCTCGCTGCCGCTGCTGTTCGGCCTGTTTGCCCTGCTGTTCGGCCTGTTGCTGCTGAGCATCGAGCTGCCGCGCAGCGAACGCGAGGCCCTGGAAAGCTGGCGCAAGCACACCGGGCAGATGCTGGCCTTGCAGCAAAGCAGCCTGGCCGACCACCTGCGTCAGGGGCGCATGGAAGAGCTGCACACCGAACTGGCCGATCTCGGCAGCCTGGAAGACGTTCGCTGGGCGGCGGTCCTCGACCAGCACCAGCAGATCATCGCCGCCACCCGCCTGGGCCTGCAGTTGCCGCAGCAAAGCGGGCTGGATGACGTCGGCCTGCAGCGCCTGCTGGCCAGCGGCCAAAGCCAGTGGCTGGCACAGCCCCGCGAACGTTTCCTGGCGGTCTACCCGCTGGACAATCAAGCCCAGCACGCCTTGCTGGTGGGTTTTGACTTTAGTAACTCCCTGCGCCTGATCCAGCACAACACCTGGCTGTTTCTGGCCGAAGTGCTGGCCCTGCTGCTGCTCCTGGGCATTGTGCTCAGCCTGCTCTATCAGCGCCTGGTTACCCGCCGTCTGGCGCTCATCGAACAGGCCACCCACCAGTTCGCCGCCGGGCTCGACGATGCCCGCGCCCAAGTCACGGGCGCCGATGAAATCAGCCGCCTGGGGCACAGTTTCAACCACATGATCGAACAGCTGCAGCACCAGCAGCAGGCCCTGCGCGCCAGCCAGCAACTGCTCAGCACCCTGATCGATGCAGCGCCCATCGGCATGATGGTGGTCGATCAGGCGCTACGGGTGGAACAGGCCAACCCGGCCGCCGCCTGCCTGTTCAGCTGCAGCCCCGCCGAGCTGCTCGGCAACCAGCCCCAGGACCGTTTGCTGGAGCGCGATGCGGTAAAACGCCTGAGCCAGGCGCCAGCCAACAGCAACCTGGAATTCACCGCCCTGCGCGACGGCCAGGTGATCACCCTGGAAGTGTCGATGACACCCTTCCAGCGCGATGCCCGCGAGTACTACCTGGTGCTGCTGCGCGATATCAGTGACCGCAAGCAGGCCGAGCAGCGCCTGCGTTTTCTCGCCCACTTCGACCCGCTGACCCAGCTGGCCAACCGCAACCAGTTGCTCCAGCGCCTGGAACTGCTGGTCGGCGCCGGCTGCCCGCTGGCCCTGTTGTTTATCGATATCGACCACTTCAAGCGCATCAACGACACCCTCGGCCATGAAATCGGTGACCGCCTGCTGGCCGAGATCGCCGAGCGCCTGCGCCAGCACATGCCGGCCAACAGCCTGCTGGCCCGCAGCGGCGGCGACGAATTCGTCTGCCTGCTGGAAGGCGCCAACGCCGACGACGGCAAAAACCTCGGCAGCGAACTGCTCAACCTGTTCAACGACCCCTTCCAGGTCCGCCAGTACAGCTGCAATGTCAGCCCGAGCATCGGCCTGACCCTGTGCAACGGCCAGCAGGGCAGCGCCAGCGACCTGCTCAAGCAGGCCGACCTGGCCCTGTATGCCGCCAAGGACGCCGGACGCAATGGCCTGGCCCTGTTCACCCCGGAACTCAGCCGCGCCGCCGAGCTGCGCCAGCAGCTGGAGCAGGAACTGCGCCTGGCCCTGGAGCGCGAAGAATTCGAGTTGTTCTACCAGCCCCAGGTCGATGCCAGCGGCCAGGCGCAAAGCATGGAAGCCCTGCTGCGCTGGCGCTCGCCAAGCCGCGGCCTGGTTTCGCCCGCGGACTTTATTCCGGTGCTGGAAGAAACCGGTCTGATTCTCGAGGCCACCCGCTGGGTGTTCCGCCAGGCCTGCCGCCAAGCACGCCGATGGCAAAGCGAGGGGCGGCACTGGCGGATCGCGGTCAACCTGTCGCCGCTGGATTTCCGCCAGCACGACCTGGCCGGCCAGTTATTGCAGATCCTCGCCGACGAGCAGGCCAGCGCCGCCTGGCTGGAACTGGAGATCACCGAAAGCGCCCTGCTCGACGACGGCCCGCAGGTGCGTGACTGCCTGGCGCGCTTGAAAATCGCCGGCCTGCCGCTGTTTCTCGATGACTTCGGCACCGGCTATGCGTCGCTCACCTACCTGCAGCAATTCGACTTCGACGGCATCAAGATCGACCGCCAGTTCGTCGCCAACCTGCCCGACAGCCCGCAGTCGGTGGCCCTAGTGCACGGCATCCTGACCATGGCCGCGCAACTGGGCCTGGAAGTGGTCGGCGAAGGGGTGGAAAACGAACGTCAGGCGGCCTTTCTGCTGCTCAACGGCTGCCAGCGCCTGCAGGGTTTCTACTACGCCAAACCGCAGCCGGCCGAGGTCTGCGAGCAGGCCCGCGGATTTGCCCGCGGGGCCTAGCTCTGCTAGTGTCGCGCCGGTTCCAGCCCCGCCGAGAGAGCCACCATGGCCCGCAAAAAAGCCACGCCCGATTTCGAACAGTCCCTCGCCGACCTGCAAACCTTGGTCGAGCGCCTGGAAAACGGCGAGCTGTCGCTGGAAGACTCCCTCAGCGCCTTCGAGCAAGGCATCGGCCTGACCCGCGACTGCCAGGCGGCGTTGAGCCAGGCCGAGCAGAAGGTGCAGATCCTCCTCGAACGCAACGGCGAGCTGGAGGAAGCCCCCTTCGACGCGGATCAGCCGGCATGATCGACGCGTACCAGAGCCAGTGCCAAGCGCGGGTCGATGACGCCCTCGCCGCCCTCTTCGCAGCACCGCTGCCGCAACTGCAACGCCTCTACCAAGCCATGCGCTACAGCGTCATCAATGGCGGCAAACGGGTGCGCCCGCTGCTGGTGTATGCCGCCTGCGAAGCCCTCGGCGGCAACGCCAGCCGCGCCAACGCGGCAGCCTGCGCGGTGGAGCTGATCCACGCCTACTCGCTGGTGCATGACGACCTGCCAGCCATGGACGACGACGACCTGCGCCGCGGCCAGCCAACCACCCACATCGCCTTCGACGAAGCCTGCGCGATCCTCGCCGGCGACGGCCTGCAAACCCTGGCCTTTGAAGTGCTCGCCGACGCCCGCCACAACCCGCTGGACGCCGAGGTGCGC
>JAIERF010000237.1 GCA_019747075.1 Pseudomonadaceae bacterium | reverse complement strand
ATCAACATCTCCGAGTGGCAGAACAACGCCAACTCCAAGCAGTACATCTCCTTTATCAAGGGCAAGAACGGCAAGAAAGTCTCGGAGTACTTCCGCGACTTTATCGGCTGCCAGGAAGGCGTCGACGGACCCGGCGAAACCCGCACCCTGCTCAAAGCCTTCAGTGACTTCGTCGAAAGCGAAGACCTGCCGGAAGAAGCCGCCCGCGAGAAAACCCAGGCCCTGGTCGGCTATGCCAGCAGCCAGGCGAAGATCGGCCAGCCGGTCGGTTTGCAGGAGCTCTCCGGCTTGATCGACGAAGAACGTCCGCAAGCCTTCTACGATCACATCCGCAACAAGGACTACGGCCTGTCGCCGGAAATCCCAGCCGACAAACGCACCTTGCAGCAGTTCCAACGTTTTACTGGCCGTGGCGAGGGTCTGTCGATCAGCTTCGAATCACACCTGCTGGGCTCCAAGATCGAGTTCGACGAAGCCCGCGACATGCTGATCATCCGCCAACTGCCGACTCAACTGCGCGACCAGCTCAAGCGTCGTAAAGACTGATGCTGCCGCGCCTCGATGATGCCCTGCTGGACAGTTGCCGCTGCGATGTTGCGGCGCCGCTGGCGGGCGACCCGGCCCGTGACTTCGGCCTGGACCCGGACGACTGCCAGCAACGCTTCGAGGTGCTCAAACGCTATCTCGACGAGCAGCAGCAACTGCTCTGGGCCAACCGCCGCCAGGCCCTGCTGCTGTGGCTGCAAGGCCCGGACTGCTCGGGCAAGGACGGTGCCATTCGCCATCTGTTCCGCGGCCTCAATCCGCAAGGGGTGGACGTCAGCAACTTTCAGCTGCCCAGCACCGCCGAGCGCCAGGAAGACTTCCTCGCCCGCTACCAGCGGCGCCTGCCGCCGCCGGGCAGCATCGGCATCTTCAATCGCAGCCCCTACGAGGGTGTGGTCGGCGACCGCCACGACGGCTTTATCGACGCCGAGCAGGTCACCCCGCGGTTGCAACAGATTGCCGCCTTCGAGGACCAACTGCAGGGCGCCGGCATTCTGCTGTGCAAGGTCTACCTGCAGATCTCCGCCGGCGAGCAGCTCAAGCGTCTGCGCAAACGCCTGCTGACCCCGCACAAGCACTGGAAGTTGAGCGCCGCCGATCTCCAGGCCCATCGTCAGTTTCCTCAATACCAGGCCGAGTGGGCTGACACCCTGGCCCGCAGCCACCGCCCGAACGCGCCCTGGTATGTGCTGCCCGCCGACCATAAATGGCTGCGCAACCTGCTGCTGGCCAGCCTGCTGGCACGCCAGTTTGAAGCCCTCGATCTGCACTGGCCAACGCCGCCGCTGCCGTTCAGCCTGGCCGAGCTGGAACAGAACTAAGTCGCCCGGATTACCTCCCGGCGGCACATGCCCAATAACCTTTACGCCGAACCGAACCCATGAACGCCGCTGCCATCGCCTTTCTGCACCAGCACCTGCTGGCCGCCCTGCAACCCGCGCCCACGGAAACCCGTCGACTGTTCCACGGCCGCGGCCGCTGCTATCCGGGGCTGGAGCACCTGACGGTCGACTGGCTGCAAGGTGTGCTGTTGGTGGCGCTGTTCCGCCAGCCGAGCGATGAAGAGCTGGCCGCTCTCAAGCAGATGCTGATGGCCTTCACGCAAACCGAAATCTGGCAGCACAGCCAGGCCCACAGCCTGTTGCTGCAACACCGCTACCTGCTGGAAAGCAGCACCGAATGGTTGCTGGGCGATGTGGTGGACGAATGCCTGATCAGCGAAAACGGCCTGCGCTACAAACTCGACCTCGGCCAGAAGCAGAACAGCGGCCTGTTCCTCGACATGCGCTACGGCCGCCAGTGGGTGCAAGCCCAGGCGCACGGCCAGCGCGTGCTCAACCTGTTCGCCTACACCTGCGGCTTCTCCGTGGCGGCCATCGCCGGCGGCGCCGCGCATGTGGTCAACCTGGACATGGCCCGCGCGGCCCTGAGCCGCGGCCGCGACAACCATCGCCTGAACCAGCACGACCTCAGCCAGGTCAGCTTCCTCGGCCATGAGCTGTTCAAGTCCTGGGGTAAGGTGAAAAAGTGTGGGCCTTACGACCTGGTGATCATCGACCCGCCGACCTTCCAGAAAGGCAGCTTTGCCCTGAGCAAGGACTACCAGCGCATCCTCCGCCAACTGCCTGAACTGCTCACACCGCAAGGGACGGTGCTGGCCTGCGTCAACGACCCGGACGTCGGCCCGGAGTTTCTGATCGAGAGCATGGCCCGCGAGGCCCCCACCCTGATATTCAGCGAGCGCCTGGAGAACCCGCCCGAGTTTCCCGACATCAGCGCCGCCAGCGGTCTCAAGGCCTTAGTGTTTCGTCAGCAACCGCAGACCGACGCGTGAAGGAGACAGCCTCCATGAGGCCTTGGTATCTAGCCCTGCTGTTACTGCTGACCAGCACCTGCCATGCCGCGGCCCCGGTGCAACAAAGCGATCTGACAGCTACAGAGTTGCGCTTTGTCACGGCCAATGCCGAGTTCACCCTGCTGCATGAGATGGGTCATCTGCTGATCAATGAACTGCAGTTGCCGGTGCTTGGTCGCGAGGAGGATGCGGCCGACCAGCTTGGCTTCGTCGGTCTGTTTCTGCTGCAGGGCAAGCAACGCGACGCCAACTTCTACGCCAAGCTGCTGGACGTGGCCGATTACTGGCGCCTGGAGTGGCGGCTGCCGAAAGCGCCCGAGGAAAAGGTCTACAGCTGGGACAGTCACGGCCTCGATGCCCAGCGCTTCTACAACATCGCCTGCCTGGCTTATGGCAGCGACCCCGAGAGCCTGGAGTGGATCATCACCGCCACCGGCCTGCCGGACGAGCGAGCGTTCTACTGCCCACAGGAATACCAGCAGGTACAGCACGCGGTGGACTGGCTGGCGCAGCACTTTCGCCGGCCGGTTGGAACACCGCCAGGGCAACGCATTCAGGTGCTCTACGACGAACCGCCGCGCCAGCTGGAGCATGGCGCCGACATGCTGGCCAAGGTGCGCGCCAGTGGCGAGCTGGAGGCCGTGGCCAACAAGGCCAGTGACACCTTTGCCCTGCCCCGCCCCCTGACCTTGCGCCTGACCACCTGCGGCAGTCCGGACGCCTGGTACAACACCCAAAGCGGTGAGCTGACCCTGTGTTACGAACGCCTCGAACACTTCCGCCAACTGGCTGCCCAATTGCCCAAGGTGCGCCCGCCGCAAACGCCCTGAGGCACTGCGCGAGCAGCGGCTGAACACAAACGAGGGGGGGGGAAATCAGGGATGATGCGAATGCTCTGGCGCCGCTAGACCATGCCTTCGCTGATCAGCATGCCGTGGCGCACCACGCAGCTTTGCCGCCCGTAGCGCAGTTTGAGGGGCGCGCGCGTGGTGATGACCCAGCCTTCATCGAGCAGTTGTTCGATATGGGCGCGTAGGGCGGGAAGATAACGTTGTTCTTTCATGGGGAGTCCTATCCAGTGCGGAGTTACCGACGGCTGACAGCGTAAGGCTCAAGCGTTCATCCATGACGCGCCACGATGATACTGGCCATTGGCCTTGATGAGAAGTGCATCACACGCCATTGGGCGCCCCCCACAATTGTCCACGCACAAGAGCAAGCACGGAGTGCAGCTCCATCAGCACGCCCTAAGGCGTGGGTTTGTACGGCAAGCGCTGCCAGTCCAGCGTCAACGGAAAGTTCTGCGCCTGAGCCAGGGGTAAGCCTGGGGCGACCAGAAAGCCCTGCATCACGGCACAGTTGTGGCTCACCAGCCAGTTGCGCTGTGCCAGGGTTTCCACCCCTTCGGCAATCACCTCCAGCCCAAGATTGCGCCCCAGTTCGATAATGCTGCTGACAATCGCCGCATCGCGTTCGGAGTCGAGCATGTTGGCGATAAACAGGCGGTCGATTTTCAGGGTGTCCAGCTCGAAGTGGCGCAGGTACGCCAGTGACGAGTAGCCGGTGCCGAAATCATCAATCGCCACCCGCACGCCGAGCCGACGCAGTTGCTGCAGCTGCTCACGGGTGTTTTCGAGGTTGTGCATCAGCGCGCTTTCGGTGACTTCCAGCTCCAGTTG
>JAIERF010000020.1 GCA_019747075.1 Pseudomonadaceae bacterium | reverse complement strand
ACCAGCGTGGCCACCACAGCCAAGCTGGTTGCGCTTACGCGCAACGCGCCATGCCTGGCGCACGCAAAAAAATGGGCGACTTAAGTCGCCCAAAATTGCCTTGCGTGCCCTGTAGCTGGAAGGTTCAGTCGCGCTTGGTGGTGGCCGGAGCCTTGACCTTGTGCGCGTCCTTCCAGACGAAATAACCGAAGCCAGCGAAGAAGGCGACCATCAGCCCGACGGTGCCGATACCGGCGATTACCACTACGTCCATAAACATGGCTATGTCCTCTCTTCTTGCACTGAATGTGATGGCTTCAAGGTAGCGAGAGAACGGCAGGGGAAAATTGACCCGGATCAATAGTGCGAGGGGGCGAAAGCCGTGGATCAGCAAGCACTGATCTGGATCAACAAAGCCGGGGGCATGGCGCGGCGGATGGTCGCGCCCGACGGGCGTTTCAGCGTTTTTTTGGTTTGCTTTTCGGCTTCTTCTTGGCCTTGCCCAGCGGCAGGGCCTGGGCAAAGGCGTCGCGCACTTCATTCAGGCGCTTGTCATGCAGGTCATGGATGCGCTTGTCGCGCTCGGCAGCGAAGTCGATCAGTTTGTCGTCGCTCATGATGGCGGCAGTACCAGGCGAAAGGTGAGATTCAGGCGTGGCGCGCAGGGGCTGCGGGTCTTCGCCACTTGATGTTGCCAATGATGCTGGGTTGCGCCGGCCATGACCAGCAGCGAGCCATGGCCCAACGTCAACGAGTGCTCGATGCGGCTGCCGCCCTTACGACGCAGATCGAAGCGCCGCGAGCCGCCTAGACTAAGAGAAGCAATCAGCGGATTACGCCCAAGCACAGCCTCGTCATCACTGTGCCAGCCCATCGAGTCCTGGCCGTCACGGTAATAATTGAGCAGCATGCCATTCAAGCGCTGCCCGGCCTCGGCCTGCACACGGGCACGGATCTCGGCCAGCAAGGGCGTCCAGGGCAAGGGTTGATGGCTCAGGCCGGCGTAGCCGTAACGCGCATCGCTATCGCCATACCAGGCCAACAGACGCGGCACCGGATGTTGGCGCCCATGCACGAACACCTCGGGTTGCTGCCACGGCACCTCAGCCAGCAACGCGGCCAGCCAGTGATCGGCGGTCGCTCGGTCAAGCCACGCGGGCTGCCAGCGCAGGTCGGCATCGGCCAGGGTCAGCGGTAGGTCGCTAAATAGATCCACGGTTATCTCGAACAACGGCACAGACGCCGATTACGCCAGGCCTAAACCTCCACGTCCACCCACAAGCCCTGGCGCGGCAGCTCCTGCACGGCAACCTCATCGACCTTATCCACCTCGCCCTCGGCCAGTTGCTCGGCGGTATAGCCACGGCGCTGCTGGCGGCGGCGCTGCTCTTGGCGTAGCAACTCCTCGGTTTCCTGCGGATGACGCTTCTCCAGGCTCACCGAACTTTCGCTGGAACTCGGCTCCACCGGCGTCACCGGCGGGATTTCCGGGCGTGGCTTGGGCACGTCCTGCTGCGCCGTCACCGGCTGTAGGCTGTGGGGAATGGGCGGCAACATGGCAGTTCTCTCATGTCCTTTGGTCAGACTGTCGGCCGTTCAGCAGGCGACTTGAACCAGCTGAAAGCGCACTAACTACACTTTCGACCTACATCCAGTCGGCAAGTGCCGTCGCCCTGCGCACGGCGTTCCGTTACCATAGCCGGCTTTTTCACCGCGGGAGTCAAGCATGGCGCAGTATCAACCGGGGCAACGCTGGATTAGTGACAGCGAAGCTGAATTGGGTCTTGGCACCGTCCTGGCAGAGGATGGTCGGTTGCTTACCGTACTCTACCCGGCCACGGGCGACACCCGTCAGTACGCCACCCGTAATGCACCGCTGACCCGTGTGCGGTTTTCGCCGGGCGACGACATCACCCATTTCGAAGGCTGGAAGCTGACCGTCCAGGAAGTCGACGACGTCGACGGCCTGCTGGTTTATCACGGCCTGAATGCCCAGCATCAGCCGGTGACCATGCCGGAAACCCAGCTGTCGAACTTTATTCAGTTCCGCCTGGCCAGCGACCGCCTGTTTGCCGGGCAGATCGACCCGCTGGCGTGGTTCAGCCTGCGCTACCAGACCCTCGCCCACACCAGCCGCCAGCTGCAATCCTCGCTGTGGGGCCTGGGTGGCGTGCGCGCACAACCGATCGCCCACCAGCTGCACATTGCCCGCGAAGTGGCCGACCGCAGCGCCCCGCGCGTCTTGCTGGCCGACGAAGTGGGCCTGGGTAAGACCATCGAAGCCGGCTTGGTGATCCATCGCCAGCTGCTCAGCGGCCGCGCCAACCGCGTGCTGATCCTGGTACCGGAAAACCTCCAGCACCAATGGCTGGTGGAAATGCGCCGGCGCTTCAATCTGCAAGTCGCCCTCTTCGACGCCGAGCGCTGCGCCGAGAGCGATGCCGACAACCCCTTCGAAGACAGCCAACTGGCGCTGGTGGCGCTGGAATGGCTGCGCGACGACGACCGCGCCCAGGCCCACCTGCTGGCCGCCGACTGGGACCTGCTGGTGGTCGACGAAGCCCACCACCTGGTCTGGCACCCGGAACAGGCAAGCGCCGAATACCAACTGGTGGAAGAGCTGGCCCGGCAGATCGCCGGCGTGCTGCTGCTGACCGCCACGCCTGAGCAATTGGGTCTGGACAGCCACTTCGCCCGCCTGCGCCTGCTCGACCCGGACCGTTTCCACGACCTGGCGGCCTTCCGCGCTGAAAGCGCGCAGTACCAGCCGGTGGCCGAAGCCGTGCAGGAACTGCTCGATCAAGGCAAATTATCGAAGAAGGCCCGCGACGCCATTCATGGCTTCCTCGGTGCCGAAGGCGACGAGCTGCTGGCCGCCGTCGAAGGCGGTGACGACGACGCCCGTGCACGCATGGTCCGCGAGCTGCTGGACCGCCACGGCACCGGCCGCGTGCTGTTTCGCAACACCCGCTCGGCGGTCCAGGGTTTCCCTGAACGCCAGCTGCACGCCTACCCCCTGAGCTGTCCGGACGCCTACCTGGAACTGCCATTGGGCGAGCACGCCGACCTCTACCCGGAAGTCAGCTATCAAGCTCAGCCCGATGCCAGCGATGAAGAGCGCTGGTGGCGCTTCGACCCGCGCGTCGAATGGCTGATCGACACCCTAAAGATGCTGAAAAAGGTCAAGGTACTGGTCATCTGCGCCCACGCCGAAACCGCCCTGGACCTGGAAGACGCCCTGCGCGTGCGCTCCGGCATCCCGGCCACGGTGTTCCACGAGGGCATGAACATCCTCGAGCGGGACCGCGCCGCCGCCTACTTCGCTGACGAAGAATTCGGCGCCCAGGTGCTGATCTGTTCGGAAATCGGCAGCGAAGGCCGCAACTTCCAGTTCAGCCACCATCTGGTGTTGTTCGACCTGCCGGCCCACCCGGACCTGCTCGAGCAACGTATCGGCCGTCTCGACCGAATCGGCCAGAAGCACACCATCCAGCTGCACGTGCCGTACCTGGAAACCAGTCCGCAAGAGCGCCTGTTTCAGTGGTACCACCAGGCCCTGAATGCCTTCCTCAACACCTGCCCGACCGGCAACGCCCTGCAGCATCAGTTCGGCCCACGCCTGCTGCCGCTGCTGGAAGCCGGTGATGACGGCGAGTGGAAAGCGCTGGTCGATGAAGCCCAGGCCGAGCGCCTGCGTCTCGAAGGCGAGCTGCATGCCGGCCGTGACCGCCTGCTGGAGCTCAACTCCGGGGGGGCCGGTGAAGGCGAGGCGCTGGTCGAGGCGATTCTCGAACAGAACGACGAATTCGCCCTGCCGATCTATATGGAAGCCTTGTTCGACGCCTTTGGTATCGACAGCGAAGACCATTCCGACAACGCCCTGATCCTACGCCCCAGCGAGAAGATGCTGGACGCCAGCTTCCCGCTCGGCGACGACGAAGCCGTGACCATCACCTACGACCGCAACCTGGCGCTGTCGCGCGAGGACATGCAGTTCCTCACCTGGGAACACCCCATGGTGCAAGGCGGCATGGACCTGGTGCTGTCCGGCTCGATGGGCAACACCTCGGTGGC
>JAIERF010000099.1 GCA_019747075.1 Pseudomonadaceae bacterium | reverse complement strand
CCCACCAAGGCCGCGCAACGCATTCTCGCCGAGTCGCTGGCCAGGGACCTGGGGCCCAAAGGGGTTCACGTGGCTTACCTGGTCATCGATGCCGTAATCGATGTGCCATGGGCGCGCGAGATGTACAGCAACGCGCCGGATGATTTCTTCATCCAACCCAAGAGCATCGCCGCAGAGGTCTTTCACTTAGCGCATCAGCCCAAAGATGCCTGGACCTTTATCTCCGAAGTGCGCCCGTACCGCGAAAAGTGGTAAGGGACGCAGGAGAGGCATAGATCGCTGGGGGTCGTACACGCCTCAGGATGCTTGCCTTGGGTCGGTTGCGCTCGCTCACCAAGGAGCGCAACTGAGCCTGTTCCGGTTTTAAGCGCGACCGCCTGGGATGCCGCGAGCGTTCTTCTTCTGCAGGATCAGCGAGGCTTCGTTGTAGGCGCTCTGGAAGGCCTCGCCGCCGATCCAGGCCACGGCTGTGTCTTCGTCTTCAGCGTGGAAGATCCCGCGATAGATGATCAGCAGGCCCATCATAAAGTCGGTGGCGGCGTCTTCCGTTTCTTCCGCGACCACCAGCTCCAACACCGGGTATTGCAAAAACACCAGGCACAGCGCCAGCAGGCTGATGCCTTCGCCGACGTTCATCGCCTGGAACAGGTCGTCGAAGTGCGCCGGGTCGAAACCGTTCTCTTCGATGTCTTGGAAGTCGAAGGTGCTCAGGTCGATTTCAACATCATCGAACGGCTCGTTGATCAGCGGATTGGCCAGCAACGGATGGACGACATTGGCTTTGGGCTTGCCCGCACGGTTCTGCTTGGCCTTGGTTTTGGCCCGCTGGGCGCGTTTTTGCTGTTTATCTGGGGAGGCCATGGAGGCGAGTTCCTTGTCCGGTGCAGCCATATTCATGGCCCGGGGTAATCGGGCGGACATTGTATGCAGTCTTGGCGGGGTTCGTCGGCCAAAGGGGACAGATTTATTTTTCTCGGGCCTGTTGCCGTTCAAGCTCGTGCGCCTCAGCTCCCTGCGGCCAAGCTGAAGGCCGGCAACTACGCGCTGCCACGGCATCTGCTCCGCTTTTTTTAGTCTTATCTGCCTCTGTTTTCGCTGTGTTTGCGCCGTGCATAGTCCGCGTCCGACGACGATGGGGACCCTTTGCATGTATCACTATGACGAGTACGACCGGGCGCTGGTGCGGGAGCGGGTTGTCCAGTTCCGTGATCAGGTGGATCGGCGTCTCTCAGGAGCATTGAGCGAGGAGGAGTTCCTGCCCTTGCGCCTGCAGAACGGCCTGTACCTGCAGAAGCACGCCTATATGCTGCGCGTGGCAATTCCTTACGGCACCCTGGCGGCCAAGCAACTGCGCGCCCTGGCGCATATCGCTCAGGTCCATGACCGGGGCTACGGGCACTTCACCACGCGGCAGAACATCCAGTTCAACTGGATTGAGCTGGAGCGCGTGGCGGATATCCTCGACTGGCTGGCCGAGCATGATATGCACGCCATCCAGACCTCCGGTAACTGCGTGCGCAATATCACCACCGAGGCGTTTGCCGGCGTCGCCGCTGACGAGTGGCTGGACCCGCGGCCTCTGGCCGAAATCCTGCGCCAGTGGTCGACGATCAACCCGGAGTTTCTGTTCCTGCCGCGCAAATTCAAAATCGCCCTGTGTGCGGCCGCCGAGGATCGCGCGGCGGTTCAGGTGCACGACATCGGCCTGCAGTTGTACCGCAACGAGCAGGATCAACTGTTGCTCCGCGTGCTGGTGGGTGGTGGCCTGGGCCGCACACCCATGATTGCCCAGCCACTGCGCGAGGGGCTGGCCTGGTACGACGTGCTGTCTTACGTCGAAGCCATCCTGCGGGTGTACAACCGCCACGGCCGGCGCGACAACAAGTACAAGGCGCGGATCAAGATTCTGGTCAAGGCGATGGGCATCGCGGCCTTCGCCGACGAGGTCGAGCGCGAGTGGCAACCAATCAAAGATGGCCCGGCACAGCTTTGCGACGAGGAATACCAGCGGGTGGCCGCCTCGTTCCGCCGCCCAGCCTATGCCGAGCTGGCATCGACCGACCTGGATTTTGGCACCCACCTCGCCCAAGACCAGGCCTTTGCCCGCTGGGTGGCGCGCAACGTGCTGGCGCACCAGGTGCCTGGCTACGCCAGTGCGCTGCTGTCGACCAAGCCGGGGCTCAGTGCACCGCCCGGCGATGTGACCGCCGAGCAGATGACGTGCGTGGCGGACTGGAGCGAGCGCTACGGCTTCGGCGAGATTCGCGTCAGCCACGAACAGAACCTGGTGCTGCCGGATGTGCGCAAACGCGATCTCTATGCCCTCTGGCGCGAGGCCTGTGCCGCCGGCCTGGGCACGGCCAACGGCGGCCTGCTCACCGACATCATCGCCTGTCCGGGCGGTGACTTCTGCGCGCTGGCCAATGCCAAGTCGATCCCGATTGCCCAGGCCATCCAACAGCGCTTCGACGACCTCGACTACCTGCACGACCTTGGCGCCATCAGTCTGAACATTTCCGGCTGCATGAACGCCTGTGGCCATCACCACATCGGCAATATCGGCATCCTCGGCGTCGATAAGAACGGCAGCGAGTGGTACCAGTTCACCCTGGGTGGCAGCCAGGGGCAACAGACGGCGCTGGGCAAGGTGATTGGCCCGTCGTTTGCTGCCGAGGAGGTACCCCGCGTGATTGAGCGCATCGTGCACACCTACGTTGACTACCGGGAAAGCGGCGAAAGCTTTTTCGATACCGTCCAGCGCATCGGCCTGGAGCCGTTCAAAGAGCGGGTCTATACGGAGGCACTGGCATGAATAACCTGATTCGCCTGAGCGACGGCCAGGCCCTTATCGTCGCAGACGATCCCTGGCAGCTATACGACCAGAACCTGGTGACCGACGCTGCGCTGATCCTGCCGCTGCAGCAGTGGCGCGAGCGGCAGCCGGCAGCGGTGCTGGCGGGTCAGGCCATAAGCCGTGACGCTTTGCTGCTGCAGGCAAACGACGACCCTGAAACGCTGCAGCCCTGGCTGGCCAGCCTGCCGCTGATTGCCATCGACTTCCCCAGCTTTCGTGATGGCCGCGGCTACAGCCAGGCCTACCTGCTGCGCACCCGCCTGGGCTGGCGCGGCGAGCTGCGGGCGGTGGGCGACGTGCTGCGCGACCAGTTGGCGCACATGCGTCAGTGCGGTTTCGATGCCTTTGCCGTACGCGCCGACAAATCGCTGACGGACGCACTCAAGGGCCTGGCGGGGCTGAGCGTGCTCTACGGCCGTTCAGCCATCGAGCCGCGCCCGCTATTTCGCCGGGGGCGCTCGTCGTGACAGTGCACGCTCTTGGCAGACAACTGCGCGGCGTTAGCTAGAAGTGATGCTCGCCCAACAAATACCTCTTCCACCAGCCATGTGTCACATGGCCAGGTAACCCACTTAACTTTGTTGTTGCCGAGTTGCAGAAACCGACCTGGAGCCAGATATTGGCGGTCGAACCTGTGCCTCGATTCACTCTGCTGACCACTTGGTGCTAAATAGCACCTTGCGGAGCCTGGCAAGCCCAGGTTTCAAGTCCAGCCTCTGTCGTGCAAGAACGTGAAACAAGGATCGTAATGAGCGCTGGTTTTGAACTGCTAGATACCCATGAGTCCAAGGCGCAGCGCGATGGCCACATCCGCGGCCTACCCAGCCATTCGCCAGCGGAGCCCCTATGTTTGAAGTAACCGAAGTGTCCATTGCCGAACTGCGTGCAGCGCTCGAGTCAGGCCAAACCACGGCGGTTGAACTGGTCCAGGCCTATCTCGCCAGAATCGACGCCTACGACGGCCCCGACACGACCACCGCGCTCAACGCTGTGGTCGTGCGCAACCCTGCTGCGCTTCAGGAGGCCCTGGCATCCGACGCCCGGCGCACACGCGGCGAAACCCTCGGCCCGCTGGATGGCATCCCCTATACAGCCAAGGACAGTTATCTGGTCAAGGGCCTGACTGCCGCCTCCGGCAGCCCGGCCTTCAAGAACCTGATCGCC
>JAIERF010000028.1 GCA_019747075.1 Pseudomonadaceae bacterium | reverse complement strand
ACATAACCGGCGTAGGCCTGCACGGCAAAGCGGGTCTGGTCGGCGTTGTCGCTGTAGCCGTCCTCGATGATGCTGCGCTCTTGCAGGTAACGCAGCAGCCGCTGGTTGGCCTTTTCCAGGGCCTCGGACGGTACGGCGAAACCCTGCTCACGGGCGCGCAGGAGGAAGTCGGTGACGTAGGCACTTAGCCAGTATTCCTCGTCACTGTCGGCGCCCCACAGGCCGAAGCTGCCGTTGTAGCGCTGCATGCCTAGCAGTCGCTCGATACCCAGCTCGATGGACTGGCGGCGCTGTTCGGCTGGCTCGCCCTCGATCCCCAAGCGCTTGAGGCTGTCAGCATCGGCATACAGCGACGGGTACAAACCACTGGTGGTCTGCTCCAGGCACCCATAGGGATAGGCCTTGAGCGCGCGAATCTGCTCGGCCAGATTCAGCGGCGGCCGGCTGGAAATCGCCAGCAGGGCTTCACGCCCGGCCACTTCGAACTGCTCCAGGGTGCCTACCGGCAGACTCCAGCTGTCGCCCTTGAGCACTGCGCGGAAGTTCTGCAGGGTGGCCGGATAAGCCGGACGCACGCCAATCGTCCACTCGCGACTCAGCGGCGGCAGACTCTCGCCCGGCAGGTCGAGGCCGTTGACCGTGACCTTCAGCGTGCCCTGGCCATAACCGCCCAGCGCCCGCACCGGGATCTGCAGGGTGGTGCGCTGGCCTTGCGCCAGTTGCAGCGGCACCATTTGCTCACCGGCAGTTTGCGCACCGCCGGCTTGCGCCAGGCTCAACTGGCCGGCGGCGCTGAGCTGCACGTCGAGGCGCTGCTCCTTGCCGGAGAGATTGCTGATATCCAACGCCAGCTTGGTTTCATCGCCACCGGCGAGGAAGCGCGGCGCCGACAGCTCGGCGATCAGCGGTGCGGCTACCACCGTTTTGCCTTCGGCCATGCCGTAGCTGTCGTCGCTCCAGGCTTGCGCCATCAGGCGCAGCTCGCCGTTGAAGTCAGGGATAGCCAGGCTGATTTCGCCCTCGCCCTGCGCGTTCAGGCTTACTGGCGCGCTCTGCTGGGCAACGATTAGCACGCTGGTGTCCGGGCGTTTGCCGCCCGCCTCCAGGCCCGCATCACCACCGAAGGCCAGCTTGGCCACCCGGCCCTGGCCGGCTTCAATCAACTGGCCATAAACATCCAGCTGGTCAGCACCGTAACCCTTGCGCCCGAAGAACGCGGCAAACGGGTCGGGGGTGGCGTACTCGGTGATATTGAGGATGCCGACATCCACCGCCGCCACCAGTACCTGCACGCTTTTAGGCACAGAACCATCGGCGTTGAGCGCCTTGATCTTGACCGTCAGCGGCTGATTCGGACGCATTTTCTCCGCTGCGCTGAGGCTCAGCGCCAGCTTGCGCGGTGCCCGCTCCAGCGGCAGGTGCAGCAGGCCGACTGCACGCTTGGGCGTGACATTGGCCTTGCGCTCACCCGGACGGATAACCAGGGCGCTGACATACAAGTCATGCCGTGCCCACTCTTTGGCGATCGGAATCTCAAAGCTTTTGCCATCCGCAGGCACGTCGATGGCTTGCCACCACAGCGGCCCCTCGGCGGACTCTACCAACAGATAACCACTGCCCGCGGCCGGCGGAGTGACGGTGACCGTGGCGGTGTCGCCATTGCCATAGGCCGGTTTGTCCAGCGCCAGCTTGACCTGATCGGGACGCACAGCGCCGCCTTCGGCGTTGTCCTGCCAGCTGTAGCCGGCCCAGAAACGCAGGCTGCTGAGCAAGCCGGTCTGCGGGTCTTCGACCTCGACGCGGTAAGGGCCCCACTCGACCGGGAAGCTGACCTTGGCGGTGCCGCCCTTGGCCACAGTGACCGTCTCTTCGCTGAGGTTCAGGTACTTCTCGTTGTAGTGATAGCTCCAGCCATCGCCCTCGGAGAAGTTCCAGTAGTAGTCGCGGCGCTCGCGAATCAAACGCACCTTCAGCCCGTCGCTGGCCAGCTTGTTGCCCTGCGGATCGGCCAGCAGCAGCTCGAACTCGGCCAGGCCATTGCCGTCGATTTCTTCGCCCTCAAACAGGGGACGCAGGCCCGGCAACTGCTCAGCCGGCCACACCGGCTGAACGATACGCCGGGTGATCGGGCGACCACCGGACTCCTGCAGGCTGGCCTGGAGGATCAGTTTCAGTGGCGACTTGGCATCGCTCCACTTGCTTTCGATCTCCAGGCTGGCCTGGCCGTCGGCATCCAGTACGGTCTCGTCCAGCTCCAGGTCCTGGTTCAGTTCCTCTTCATTGACCGAGCCGAACTGATAGCCCGGCAGGCTCGCCACCGCTTCGCGCAGCGGGCGAACATAAATCTGCCCACTAAGGCGATTGCCGGCCGCCGGCGCGCCGTACAGGTAGCGGCCGGTGACCGCGAACTGAGCATTCTCGGCTGGGCTGAATGGCACCTCACGGCCCTTCAGCTCCAGCTCCAGGCGCTCGGGCAGGAAGTCCTCGACGAGAAATTCGTACAACTGCGGCTGACCATCACCCAAGTCGAACACCAGCTGCCAGCGCCCGGTCGGCGCTTCGCCTGCAATCGGCAAGGCGTACTGGTACAGGCCATTGTCGCCGGCCTGCCAAACAAACTTGCGGCTGACCTGTTCATCAGGCCGACGCACTTCGACGTTCACCGGCTGGTTCTGCACCGCGCGGCCATCGGCATCGCGCAGCAAAGCGTTAAGCAGCACCGTCTCACCAGGGCGATAGAGATCGCGCGGGCCGAAGACGAAGAACTGCAGCGGATGGGCCTGGGGCCCGGCGATATCAAATTCGGCCAGGTCCAGGGCCGCGCCACTCAGGCGCAACAGACTGGTCTGCGCGCCCTGCTGGGCCAGCAGCACCTCGGCCTTGGCCGGCAGCGCTAGCTCGGCGTGTCCGTCGCTGTCCGTGCGGCCTTCACCGAGCACCCGACCATTGCCGTCGAGCAGTTGCAGCTGCACCGCCTCCAGCGCCTTGCCGCCTTCCAGGGCCTGGGCAAACACGTCCAGGCGCTCGCGGTAACGATGCGCCGACAGGCCGATATCACTGAGGGTAAACAGGGTCGCCGGCTGCGAATAGTTATAGGTGCCCGCCTGGCGCATCACCGCCAGGTACACGCCCGGTTGCTTGAACGGCTCCAGGCCGGCAATCGGCAGCAGCAGGGTTTCGCGGGTGTTGCGCGCGGGCTTCAGGTCGAAACGCCCGCCGTACACCAACTCGGCCATCGGCAGCAGCTCGCGCGACTCCCAGGTGTCCAGGCTGGTGCCACGGCCCCACTGGCTGAGGAACGCCGGTAAGGCCTCGGGCTTGATGCGGAAGAACTCGACGTTGACCTGATCGACGTTCAGGGCAATCACCGGCAGGCCTTCGGCCAGGCGCGTCGGCAGCAGCGAGCCGCGGCTGGCAAAGCCAATGCTGGCTTGCAGGTCACGGGTTTCCAGTTGGCTGATGTGTTCCTTGGCCAGGGTCGCACCATTGACGCCACGCAAGCCGGCATCCACGGTCAGCACCAGCTTGCGCTGCGGCTCCAGGTGGCGCAGGCGCAGCTCCATCAGGTTGTCGGCCAGCTCCCAGGCGCCATCGACTTTGCCGTCCTTGCTGTCGACCAGGTGCAACTGGGCAGCGAAATCCTGCTCCGGATCAAGCGGCACACCGAAGGTCACAGCCAGGGCGCTGGCGCCCTCCAACTGCACTTCGGAAACGTCCACCACCTCCAGCGGTCGGCCGGCGTAGCGCTTGCCCAGGGCAGCCAGATCCTGCACGGGCGCCGCCTGTTGGCTGGCGGGGGCAGACGTGGCGGCCTGTTCGGGGGTGGAGGAATCACAGGCGCTGAGCAGGCTCAGAACCAGGGCCAGAAGTAATCCTTTCTTCGGCATTGCGGGCTCCCGGAGAGGGTAGGTGCGGAGGGTCGCTACTATAGCCGAGGCA
>JAIERF010000058.1 GCA_019747075.1 Pseudomonadaceae bacterium | reverse complement strand
AAAGTCCAGGTGGCGGGGACGAATCTGCAAACCGGGCGGCGTGGTGCTGATCATGACAACTCCCTGAGGGGCAAACAGAATCTAGAGCTTTAACTCTAGGCTTGTTAGCGAGGGCGGCCAAGGTTATCTTCTGCCAATATTCGGGTCATATCCGGCCAGAAAACTCATAAGAATAACAAGATGAAACCGCCACTTAATCTCACCACTGAGTTGGTGCCGTTGACCTATGTCGAGGCCCTGCTGGAGCTGGCACACACCTTTGGGGTTGAGCGAGACGCGCTGTTTGCCGCCGCGCGGGTCAAGCCTCAGGTGCTGCAACACCCGAACGGGCGTGTGTCGTTTCTTGATTTCAACCTGCTCGCCATTGCCGCCTTGCAGGCCTGCCATGAGCCCGCACTGGGGCTGTTGCTGGGCCAGCGCCTGAACGTCTCCAGTCACGGCATTCTTGGTTACGCGGTGTTGGCCAGTGCCAACCTCGGTCAAGCCATTCAATTTGCCCTGAAGTATTACCGAGTGCTGGGCCTGACCTTCGACTTGGAATTGATCGAGCACCCCGAGCGCATGGAGTTACGGGCCATCGAGTCGATGCCCATGGGCCCGCTGACGCGCTTCGCCGCCGAGGGGCTGTTGGCGAGCCTGTACAGCATCGCGCGCTTTCTCGTGGGGGTTGATCTACAAGGTCTGACGGTGGGCTTTGCCCATGCGGCACCGGCACATGCCGAACGCTACCGCGAGATCTTCGGTGTGGCAGCGCAGTTCGATCAGCCCTGGCATTCGCTGAGTATGCCCAAGCGCTATCTGGCTCAACCGATGGCCCTGGCCAATCCTGGCACCGTGCAGATGTGCGAGCAGCAATGCGAGGCCTTGCTCTCCACCCTCGATGTGCAGGAGGGGTTGCTGACCCGCGTGCGGCGTTTGCTGCTGGCCCGCCCTGGGGATTTTCCCAACCTGCAGAGCGCCGCCCAGGCGCTGCACACCAGCGGCCGTAGCCTGCGCCGGCATTTGTCTGACCTCGGCACCAGCTACCAGCAGGTGCTCGATGAGGTGCGCAAACGTCTGGCGCTGCAGTACCTGAGCACCACACAACTGCCGCTGTATGAGATTGCCTTTCTGCTGGGTTTCAGCGACCCGTCGAACTTTCGCCGGGCGTTCAAGAAATGGACTGGGAAGACGCCTGGCGACTACCGTCGCGATAGTTAAATCGCCCGGCGTTCACTGCACGCCCAGAGGCGCAAACAAGGCCTGCAACTCATCTTCGCCGAGCGCCAGTTGGCCAAGCCCTTCGCTGTCCAGCAGGCCACGGGCGAGGCTGGCCTTGTTCTGTTGCAGTTGCTGGATTTTCTCTTCCAGGCTGCCGCGGGCGATCAGCTTGTAGACGAACACCGGTTTGTCCTGGCCGATGCGGTAGGCACGGTCGCTGGCCTGGGCTTCGACTGCCGGATTCCACCAGGGGTCGAAGTGGATCACGGTGTCGGCGGCGGTCAGGTTGAGGCCGGCACCGCCGGCTTTCAGGCTGATCAGAAACACCGGCACCTGGCCGCTCTGGAACTGTTCTACCGGGGTGCGCCGGTCTTGGGTGCTGCCGGTGAGTTTGACGTAGCCGATCTGCCGCGCCTGCAGTTCGGTTTCGATCAGCGCCAGCATCGAAGTGAACTGCGAGAACAGCAGCACCCGGCGGCCGGCGGCGGTCAATTCATCGAGCATTTCCAACAGGCTGCTGAGCTTGCCCGAGTCGCGGCTGTCGAGATCGCTGGGCGGCTCGTCCAGCAGGCGCAGGTCGCAGCAGCACTGGCGCAGGCGTAGCAGCGCTTCGAGGATGACGATCTGGCTGCGCGCCAGGCCCTGGCGGGCGATCTCGGCACGCACCTTCTGGTCCATGGCCAGGCGCAGGGTTTCGTAGCGGTCGCGCTGGGCGGCGGTCAGCTCGACCCAGTGGGTGATTTCGGTTTTTGCGGGCAGCTCGGTGGCCACTTGCTCTTTGGTGCGGCGCAGCAGGAAGGGTCTGATCCGCCCGTGCAAGTGCGTCAGACGCTGGGCGTTGGCCTGCTTCTCGATCGGCGTGCGGTAGTCGCGCTGGAAGCTTTTGCTGTCGCCAAGCCAGCCGGGCATGAGGAAGTTGAACAGCGACCAGAGCTCGCCCAGGTGGTTTTCCAGCGGTGTGCCACTCAGGCACAGGCGCTGCTCGGCCTGGATCTGCGCCAGGGCGAGGGCGGCCTTGCTGCGCGGGTTCTTGATGTTCTGCGCTTCATCGAGAATCAGCAGGTGGTAGCGCTGGGCGCTGAGCAGGGCGAGGTCGCGGGGCAGCAGGGCGTAGGTGCTGAGGATCAGGTCGTGATTGCTTATCTGGCTGAATAGCGCGCGGCGTTTGCTGCCATGCAGGGCCAGCACACGCAGCTCCGGGGCGAAGCGCGCGGCTTCGTCCTGCCAGTTGGCGATCAGGCTGGTGGGCATCACGATCAGCGCCGGAGCGGTCAGGCGCCCGGCCTGTTTCTCGGCGAGCACATGGGCGAGGGTCTGCACGGTTTTGCCCAGGCCCATGTCATCGGCCAGCACACCGCCCACGCGCAGTTCGCGCAGGGTCTGCATCCAGGCCAGGCCTTCCAACTGATAAGGACGCAGTGTTGCACGCAGGCCGCTGGGCGCGCTGATCGCTTGTTGCGGCAGCTGTTGCAGGCGACTGGCGAAGTCACGCAGTTGCTCGCCGCCATGCCAGTGCAGGGCCGGGCCCTGGGCCAGGGTCTGCAGGCGTGCGGCATCGGCACGGGGCAAGCGCAAAGGCTCGCTGCCGGCCAGTGGGTCACGGAAGAACAGCTCGCCGAGAGTCGCCAGCAGCGGCTTCAAACGGGCAAAGGGCAGGCCGACGCGGCGTTTGTCGGGCAGGCTGACCGTCAGCAGATCGCTGTCCGGGCGTTTGGCCACGGCGTCGCCATTCAGCAGCCAGGGCGTGCGCCGAATCGCCTGCAGCAGAATCGGCAGCAGGCTGATGCGCTGGCCGTCCACCTCGATGCCCAACTCCAGATCGAACCAGTCGTGCTCGGGGGCTTCGTCAATCTGCGCGTACCAGTCGTCCACTGTTAGCAAATTGAACTGGAAGTCTGGACGCACCAGCACCTGCCAGCCGGCGGCGCGCAGTTCGGGCACGCGCTGTTGGTAGAACTGCAGCCAGGCGCCATCGCTGTCCATCTCGAAGGGTTCGCCTGCCTCGGGCGGCAGCGCTTCGCTTTGGCGCAGCGACACCAGCATCCCGGCGTCTTCCAGGCTGCGACGCAGGCGCGCTTCGGCCGCGGCATCACGAATGATGCGCAGTGTCAGGGTTGGGCTCTGGCGCACCAGCAGGTCTTTGGCCGGCTTGCCGAAGGTGCGCTGGCTCTGGTACTCGAAGGCCAGGGCGGCGCGGTGCTGGGTCTGCTCGTGCATGCGGCCTTTGCGCGCATCGAAGTGCATGCGCACATGGCTGCCGAGGCTGAGTACGGCGGTCGGCTGCAGGCCTTCCAGGCGTTCTTCTACCTGAGGTTCACTGGCGATTTTGGTCGGTGGCGGAGGCAGCAGAGGCAATGGCGGCGGTGGTAGGCCGGCTTCTTGCTGGGCCTGCAGGGTGAGCAGGGCGGCCACCACGTGCTTGCAGTTGTAGCGCACTGGGCAGCCGCAATGGCCGTCGATGCGCCAGCCAAACTCCTGGGCCTGCAACTGGATACGCTGTCGGTACACCTGGCCGCTGGTGCCGCAGCAGCTGGCCATCAGGGTTTGCTGGTGGAGGCTGAGCAACTGGCTGCGGCCTTCGGCGGCATAGCGCACGCCACGGTCGAAGTTGCCGCCGCCGATGCTGGCGCGCCAGTCGTCCTGGTGCAACTGCAAGATATCCAGGGTCATCGGGCGTGCCTCGCGGGCGATAGGTCGAATCGAGAAGCCGAATAGACGCAAAGCCG
>JAIERF010000158.1 GCA_019747075.1 Pseudomonadaceae bacterium | reverse complement strand
ATCAGCGCACCGCAGATCGACAGTGGCACGGTCACCAGAATCACCAGCGGGTCGCGGAAGCTCTCGAACTGCGCCGCCAGCACCAGGAAGATCAATGCCAGCGCCAGGCCGAAGGTGACATACAGAGCGCTGCCTTCCTGCACGTACTGGCGCGAGGCGCCGGCATAGTCGAAGGCAAAGCCCGGCGGGGCCTCTTCAGTGGCGATCTGCCGCACGGTCTCGATGGCATCGCCCATGCTCACGGTCGGGAAGCCCTGGATGATCGCCGAGTTGAGCTGCTGGAACTGGTTGAGCTGGGTCGGCCTGGCGCGGTCATGCACCTTGATCAGGGTCGACAGCGGCAGCATCTGCCCCTGGCCGTTCTTCACGTAGTAGCTGCGCAGCCAGTCGGGGTTATCGCGGTAGGCGCGTTCCACCTGGGCGATCACCTTGTAGCTGCGCCCGTCGATGGTGAAGCGGTTGATCTCGCCTTCGCCCAGCAGGGTGGCCAGGGTGCCGCCGAGGTCTTCCATGGACACGCCCATTTGCGCGGCTTTCTCGCGGTCGATCTCGACCACCACTTCCGGTTTGTCGAAGGCCAGGTCGACGTCAAGGAAGGCGAACTTGCCCGAGGCCTGGGCCCGTTGCTTGATCCGCTCGGTCACCTGCAGCAGCGACTCGTAATCGTTTGGCGTGTTGATCACGAACTGGAAGGGCAGGCCTTCGCCGGTGCCGGGCAGGGACGGCAGGTTGAAGCCGAAGATCTGCAGGCCGGGGATCTGGCCGAGCTTGGCCTGCACTTCCGGAAGGATCTCCATCTGGGTGCGCTGGCGCTCGTCCCAGGGCTTGAGCAGGAAGCCGCCGATGCCGGCCTGCACGCCGTTGAACCCGTTGATCTGGAACGACGAGTAGTACTCGGGGAATTCCTTGAACAAGGTTACGAACTGATCGGTGTAGGCATTCAGGTAATTGAGGTTGGTCGGCTGCGGGGCGGTGGCCATCAGGAACACGATGCCCTGGTCCTCGTCCGGTGCCAGTTCCTTCTCGGTAAACATCAGCAGCAGCGGGATCAGGCACAGCACGATGGCGGCAAAGGTCAGCACCACCGGGCGGGTGTCGAGGGTGGTGTGCAGGGCGCGCTGGTAGCGCTGCTTCAGGCGCTCGAAAATCTGGTCGAGACGATGGGCCAGGCCCGAGGGGTTTTCCTCGTGGCGCAGCAGCACCGAGCACATCATCGGCGACAGGGTCAGGGCGACGATGCCGGAGATCACCACGGCACCGGCCAGGGTCAGGGCAAATTCCTTGAACAGGGCGCCGGTCAGGCCTTCGAGAAAGCCGATAGGCGCGTACACCGCCGCCAGGGTGATGGTCATCGATACCACTGGCACGGCGATCTCGCGGGCGCCTTCGATGGCGGCATTGAACGGGGTTTTGCCTTCCTCGATATGACGGTGGATGTTCTCCACCACGACGATGGCGTCGTCCACCACCAGGCCGATCGCCAGGACCATGGCTAGCAGGGTCAGCAGGTTGATCGAGTAGCCCATCAGCTGCATAAAGAACAGCACGCCGATCATCGATAGCGGGATGGTGATCACCGGGATCAGCACCGAGCGTAACGCGCCGAGGAACAGGAACACCACGACGATGACGATCAGCACCGCCTCGATCAGAGTCTGCACCACTTCATCGATGGAGGCTTGGATAAAACGGGTGGCGTCGTAGGCAATCGCCACTTTCAGGTTGGGTGGCAGCTGAGCGGTCAGTTGTGGCATGACCTTGCGCACTTCCTTGATCACGTCCAGCGGGTTGGCGCTGGGTGAGGCTTTGATGCCGATGTACACGGACGGGATGCCGTCGAAGGAGCTGATCGAGTCGTAGTTCTCCGCACCCATTTCCACCCGTGCCACGTCGCGCACCAGCACCCGGCGGTCACCGAGGGTCTTCAGCGGGATGGCGGCGAAGGCGTCGGCGGATTTCAGGTCGGTTTCCGCGTTGAGGCTGGTGACCACGTACTGGCCTTTGACCTCGCCGGCGGCGGACAGGAAGTTGTACTTGCGCACCGCCTCGTTGACATCATTGGCAGTCAGGCCGAAGGCGGCGAGCTTGACTGGGTCCAGCCACAGGCGCATGGCGAACACCTGGTTACCGAGGATTTCGGCCTCGGCCATGCCAGGCAGGGTGGCCAGCTTGGGCTGGATCACCCGCGACAGGTAGTCGGTAATCTGCGGATTGTTCAACTCATCGCTGTAGAAGCTGATGTACATCAGCGCCGAGGAATCGGCGGCTTCCTTGCTCAGCACCGGGTCTTCGGCGTTGACTGGCAGCTGGTTCTTCACTTCGCTGGCCTTGGCCAGTAGCTCGGTGAACAAGCGGTCGCTGTCGGCGCCGATGCGCGCATAGATCGAGATGATCGACACGTTCTGTCGGCTCACCGAGGTCATGTAGTCGATGCCGGCGGCGCTGGCCAGGCTTTGCTGCAGGGGTTGGGTGATATAGCCCTGGATGGTTTCGGCGTTGGCGCCCGGATAGGCGGTGGTCACCGTGATCAGGGCGTTTTCCATCTGCGGGTATTGGCGGATGGTCAGTTTGTTGAAGGCCTGCAAGCCGAGCAGCACGATCAACAGACTGACCACCGTGGCCAGCACTGGGCGACGGATAAAGGGATCGGTAAAAGCCATGAAAAAAGGTCCTTGGCGCGGGCGCCGAATCAGTTGGCGGCGGGCTGGCTGCTGGCGTTTTCGTTCAGGGACTGATCGTCGCTCAGGCTGACGCGGGCACCGTTATCCAGCTTCAGCTGGCCGGCAATGACGATCTGTTCGCCGGCCTTCAGGCCTTTGCGAATCACCACCTGGCCGTCGCGGCGCTCTCCAGTCTCGACAAAGCGGCGCTCCACCTGCAGCTCCTGCACCGGCTGCTCGGCGGCCGCAGGAGCCTGGGCGATGCCGATGGCGCACATCAAACTTCCTACGGCAGACTCACACGGGTTGGGCGCAGGCTCCGGCGTATGGGGCACCACCACGTACAGGCTGTTGCCGTAGAGAGTGAAGGTCACCGCGGTTTCCGGCACTACCACCTGCTCAGCCTGTTCGGCCAGCAGCACCTGCAGGTTGGCGAACATACCCGGCAGCAGCTTGCCATTGGGGTTGGCGAGCATGGCGCGCACTTGCAGGTTGCGGGTGCTGTCTTCGACCTTGGGGTTGATGGCGCTGATCTGGCCGATAAACACCTCGTCGGGGTAGGCCGCGACCTTGATGCGCACCTGTTGACCGATGGCCAGCAGGGGCACGTTCTGCTCCGGCAGGAAGAAGTCGACGAACAGGGTGGAGAGGTCCTGCAGGGTGGCCACCGGGGTGCCGGCGGCAACGAAGTCACCGACATCCACCTGGCGGATGCCGATGGTGCCGGCGAACGGCGCGATGATGCGTTTCTTCTCCAGCAGGGCCTTGAGTTGCGCCACGCGGGTGATGGACTTTTGCAGCTCGGCGCTCAGGCGGTCGAACTCGCTTTTCGAGATCGCCTGGCGCCCCACCAGGTTCTTGCCGCGCTCGTACTCGACCTTGGCCAGGCCCAGTTCGGCTTGAGCAGTGGCCATGCTGGCCTGTTCCACATCGCTGTCGAGTTGCACCAACGGCTGGTGCAGGCGGACTTTCTCGCCGGAGTTGAACTGCAGGTCGTTGACCGTGCCGCCTACTTCTACCGTCAGCTCCACACCTTGAAAGGCTTTCAGGCTGCCGATGGCCGGCAGCAGGTTCTGCCAGGGCTGCAGGTTGGCGGTGGCGGCGCTGACCGCAATCGGTGGCCGCGGTCCGCTGAACTGCTGGATCTGCTGGTAAATGGAGATGAATTTAGCGGTGGCGAGGGCGAGTACCGTGAGGGTAACCACACCCAGCATGGTCAGCATGCGGCGGCGCAACATAGTCCGAATCCTTGGCTTGGCAG
>JAIERF010000114.1 GCA_019747075.1 Pseudomonadaceae bacterium | reverse complement strand
GTGCCGGACAGGCCACAGCCGCCGAACGGTTGCACACCGACCACGGCACCGATCTGGTTGCGGTTGATGTACAGGTTGCCGACCCGCGCCTGGGCCTCGATGCGCTTGGCGGTTTCCTCGTTGCGGCTGTGCACACCGAGGGTCAGGCCATAGCCGGTGGCGTTGATCGCGCCGACCACCGCATCCAGCTCGCTGGCGGCAAAGCGCACCAGGTGCAGGATGGGGCCGAAGTGTTCCTTGTTCAGCTCGTGAATGCCACCGATCTCGAACGCCACCGGGGCGACGAAATGGCCGTCCAGGCCGCTCGGCAAGCGGGTTTCGGCAATCAGCTTGCCTGCGCTCTTGAGCGTGGCGATATGGGCCAGCAGACCGGCCTTGGCCTCGGCGTCGATGACCGGACCGATGTCGTTTTCACGTTTTTCCGATGCGCCGACCTTCAATTCAGCCATGGCACCCTTAAGCAGGTCGATGACGCGTTCGGCGATATCGTCCTGCACGTAGAGCACGCGCAGGGCCGAGCAACGCTGACCGGCGCTGGTGAAGGCCGACTGCACAGCATCCTTGACCACTTGCTCGGGCAACGCGGTGGAGTCGACGATCATGGCGTTCTGGCCGCCGGTTTCGGCGATCAGCGCGGCAATCGGGCCTGGTTTGTCGGCCAGTTGGCGGTTGATGATCCGTGCGGTGTCGGTGGAGCCGGTGAAGCACACACCGGCCACCCGAGCATCGCGGCAGAACACGCCACCGAGGGTGGCACCGTCGCCCGGCAGGAAGGCGATCACGTCGGTCGGCAAGCCGGCTTCGAACATCAGTTCCAGGGTGCGCGCGGCGATCAGGCTGGTCTGCTCGGCCGGCTTAGCTAGCACGCAGTTACCGGCCAACAGCGCGGCGCTGATCTGGCCCAGGTAAATGGCCAGCGGGAAGTTCCACGGGCTGACGCAGGCAAAGATGCCGCGGCCTTCGTGGAACAGTTCGTTGCGCTCGCCGGTCGGGCCTTGCAGCTCTTCACGGCCCAGGCGCAGACGGGCCTGCTGGGCGTAGTAACGGCAGAAATCCACCGCTTCGCGCACTTCATCAATGCCGTCCTGCAGGGTCTTGCCGGCTTCCAGGGTGCAGAGAGCCATCAGCTCGCCGCGCTGGGCTTCAAGCAAATCGGCCAGGCGCTCGAAGATTGCCGCACGTTGCTCAACCGGGGTGGCGTTCCAGCGCGGCCAAGCGGCGGCCAGGGCATCCAGGGCCTGGCCGGCTTGCGCGGCGCTGGCGAACTGGGCGGTGCCAAGCACCTTGCTCTGCTGGTATGGGCAGCGTACTTCCTGGGTGTAGCCGTTGAGCTTCTCGCCGTTGATCACCGGCGCGGCATGCCACTGACGGTTGAGGTGCGGTTGATAGGCAAGCTCAAGGGCCTGCATGGCAGCGGAAATATTCATGTTGAGGCCTTGGGAGTTTTTCCGTACGGAGCCAAACAGCGCCGGCGGCAGGGGGATTTTGTCATTGGCGAGGCTGGCGAACTTGCGCAGTTGCGTCACCGGGTGATCGATCAGGGACTCCACCGGCACACTCGGGTCGACCAACTGATGGACGAACGACGAGTTAGCGCCGTTTTCCAGCAGGCGGCGCACCAGGTACGGCAGCAGGTCTTTGTGCGCGCCGACCGGGGCGTAGATGCGCACGGTCTGGCGGTGCTGCTCGATCACCGTGTCGTACAGGGCATCGCCCATGCCGTGCAGGCGCTGGAACTCGAACTCGCGCGGGGTTTTGGCCGCGGCGGCCAAAGCCAGGATGCAGGTCACTGTGTGAGCGTTATGGCTGGCGAACTGCGGGTAGATCACCCCACGGGTGTGCTCGCTCAACAGGTAACGGGCACAGGCCAGGTACGAGGTGTCGGTGCCTTCCTTGCGGGTGAACACCGGGTAGCTGTCCAGGCCCCACTGCTGCGACTGCTTGATCTCGCTGTCCCAGTAGGCGCCCTTGACCAGGCGCAGCGGCATCTTCGCCCCCAGCTCTTTGCCCAGCAGGGTCAGCCACACCAGCACCGGCAGGCAGCGCTTGGAGTACGCCTGCACCACCAGACCGATCTCGCCCCAGCCTTGCAGGGCCGGCGCGCGCAGGAGTTTTTCGTACAACTCCAGGGACAGCTCCAGGCGGTCGGCTTCCTCGGCGTCGATGGAAATACCCACATCGAGGGCGCGGGCACGGGTGGCCAGCTCCAGCACATTGGCGAACAGCTCGGTGAGCACGCGCTCGCGCTGGGCCACTTCATAACGCGGGTGCAGCGCGGAGAGTTTGATCGAGATCGACGGCCGCGGCCCCGGACCGACTTGCGGCTCCTTGCCCACGGTGTCGATGGCCAGGCGGTAGTCGGCCATGTACTTCTCGGCGTCGGCCTGGGTCAGTGCGGCTTCGCCGAGCATGTCGAAGGAATAACTGTAGCCCTTCTCACGCTGCGGCCGACCATTCTTCAGCGCCTCGCTGATGTTGCGGCCGAGCACGAACTGCTTGCCCATCAGCTTCATGGCCTGGTTCATCGCCGCGCGAATAACCGGCTCGCCGGAGCGTTTGATCAGGCGGCCGATGACATTCTTCGGTGAGCCATCGGCGTTTTCCGCGTCGACCACCTTGCCGGTCATCACCAGGCCCCAGGCGGCAAAATTGACCAGCACGTTGTCGCTCTTGCCGAGGTGGCGTTCCCACTCGGCGGCATTCAGTTTGTCGCGGATCAGGGCGTCGGCCGTGGCGGCATCCGGCACCCGCAGCAAAGCCTCGGCCAGGCACATGAGCATCAGCCCTTCCTGGGTATCGAGGCTGTACTGACGAAGCAGTGCGTCGAGGGTATCGACGGCGTTGTCCCGGCTACGCACGTTGTCAATCAACGTACGGGCATTGCGGCGGATAGCCGCGACACCATCGTCACCGGGGTCGGCGAGCTGGAGCAGCTCGGTTAGGTAGTTAGCCTCGTCGACGCCGTAATTGGCGCTGATGACGGGGAAAAACTCGGCAGCGGTCTTTGTGAGAACGTCGCCTTGCAAGACGTGGCTGGCTGTAAACATCACGCCTTTCCTCTTCTGGAGTCATTATTTTCGGTCTAGCCCATGGCCACACACGCGCAGGAACCATTGGCTCTAATGCACGCAACGCGGCGGGATAACGGACTCTAGTGACAGAGGGATGAAGGCTTCTTGCGCAAAGCTCTGGAGTTTTTGCCAAAAGCTCCGAGGCCTGGAACTTTTGCTAAACGCTTGTTTAAGCGCGTGGGTTTCACTGAGCAAACAACTCCGCCGCTTTCTCGCCAAGCGCGGCAATGCTGGCATCGACGATTGGCGCGAGATAGCCCGCGGCCTTGTCCATCAAGGCCTCACCACTGTCAGCGGCGACCTTGCTGGCCACCTTTTTCAAGGTGGCCTTGAGGACGCCCTTGAACGAACCATCCGGCGCACCAGCCGCCACCAGCGCCAGGCGCACCTGCTCTTGCTCGGCGGTACTGAGCAAGGAGGCGATCAGCGCGGTGATGGCCTCCAGCCCCAGCTTGATCAGGCTGGGCGAGAAGGAACCATCGGAGACATAACCCAGCTGCTGCACCTTATCGCGCAGGTGATCGCTGACCAGCGGGTTTTCCACCTCCAGCACAAACAGCTCGCCCTGTTTTTGCAGTAACGGGCGCTTGAGCAGCGCCTTGACCTTGGCATCCAGGTCCGCACTACTGGAGTGGCGCAGCTCACGGTCATAGATCAACCGGCGCGCCTTGGGCCGCGTCACCTTCAGCTTGGACACCAGTTCATACAACTGCGGGTCAGCGCTAATAGCCCCCACCTGCTCCAGGGCATCCAGCACCAGCAACTCCACCTCGTTCTTCGGCAAGGCGGCAAACGCCGGTGTCAGGTAGCGCTCCAGCAACTGCGCCAGCACCGCCTTGGC
>JAIERF010000330.1 GCA_019747075.1 Pseudomonadaceae bacterium | reverse complement strand
TCCAAGGGCTCACGCAAAACCTCAAGCACCTTGCGGTCGAACTCGGGGAGTTCGTCCAAAAACAAAATGCCGTGATGGGCCAGGGTAATTTCGCCTGGCTGCGGACGACTGCCGCCGCCGACCAGTGCCGGCCCCGACGCCGAATGGTGCGGGTGGCGAAACGGTCGCTGCGGCCAGGCGTCCAGCGGTGCATAGCTGGCCACCGAATGGATCGCTGCGACTTCCAGAGCTTCCTGCTCATTGAGCGGCGGCAACAAGCCCGGAAGACGGCTGGCCAATAGGGTCTTGCCGGTGCCAGGCGGGCCGGAAAACAGCAGATTGTGGGCGCCCGCGGCGGCGATCAGCAGGGCCCTTTTGGCGGCGCTCTGACCCTGCACTTCGGCCAGGTCCGGGTAGGGTCGTACCTGACGTAACAGGCCGGCCGGCTGGTAGGGCGCCAGGGGCGTCTGGCCATTCAGGTGGGCCGCCAGTTGCAGCAGATGCTCAACCGCCAGCACCGTCAGGCCCGAAGCCAGGCAGGCTTCCTCGGCATTGGCCAGGGGCACCACCAGGGTGCGCCCGGCAGCGCGGGCGGCGAGTGCTGCGGGCAAGACGCCCTGGATCGGGCGTACGGCGCCGGACAGGGCCAGCTCGCCGAGGCATTCAAGATTATCCAGGGCGCTGGCGGGGATTTGCCCGCTGGCGGCGAGGATGCCCAGGGCAATCGCCAAGTCGAAGCGACCACCGTCCTTGGGTAAGTCGGCCGGTGCCAGGTTGAGGGTGCGTCGTGGTGGGAAGTCGAAGGCGCAGTTGAGGATGGCGCTGCGTACGCGATCCTTGCTCTCTTTGACTGCTGTTTCCGGCAGACCCACCAGCGCCAGAGAGGGCAGGCCGTTGGCTAGATGGGCTTCGACAGTTACCGCCGGTGCTTCGATGCCGACTTGGGCGCGGCTATGGACGATGGCTAGGGACATGATCACTCCTTGATCAGATCGCCCGCCGTGATCGGTTGATCAGTCGGCGGTAGAGCGTGTGTCCGCAGAGCTTAGCTTGGCTTCCAGTTCGGCGACTTTGGCTTCCAGGGCTTCCAGGCGCGAGCGGGTGCGGGCGAGGACCACCATCTGGCTGTCGAACTCGTCGCGGCTGACCAGGTCGAGTTTGCTGAAGGCGCTTTGCAGGAGAACTTTGAGTTGTGCTTCGAACTCGCCACGGGGCAATGGGCTGTCGCCATTGAACAGGCGCGCAGCCTGGGTGCTGAGGACGTCGAGCAGGGCTTTGGGTGGCAGCATGATGAGGTTCCAATATCAGTCGGGCGGCAGTGTAGCACGCAGCCTTGGCACCAATGCTGGGCAGCCATGACTGCACGTTTATCGCGCACTGGGGGCGCGGGCTGTGCACTGTTGTCGTGCATGGCTGTCGGGCTGCAATTCGCCCTAGCCCCCTGTTTGCTGTCTAAGCAACTGAATCGAATAGTTTTTTCAGAACTGGCAAGGTTTCTGCTTAGTCCCTTTCGACGCATGCACCGATGCAGTTGCGCTGCGACAGGATAGGCGGATGCGTTTCGCCGCAAGCCCTTGGTTGGCGCAGAACAAAGCAGGCAAAGGCCGGCGGGCGCGTTACAAAGCCAGACACTGCGCTTAGACTTGCTACGGGTTCGGTCCTGGGGCAAGTCCACCAAACACAGGAGAAAGTTACATGAAACTAGTCACTGCCATCATCAAGCCGTTCAAGCTGGACGACGTGCGCGAATCCCTGTCGGAGATCGGCGTGCAGGGCATCACCGTCACTGAAGTGAAAGGCTTCGGTCGGCAAAAGGGCCACACCGAGTTGTACCGTGGCGCTGAATACGTGGTCGACTTTCTGCCTAAGGTGAAGATCGACGTGGCCATTGCTGATGATCAGCTGGACCGCGTGATTGAAGCCATCACCAAGGCGGCCAACACCGGCAAGATCGGTGACGGCAAGATCTTTGTGGTCAACCTGGAACAAGCTATCCGCATCCGTACCGGCGAAACCGGCACTGACGCAGTTTAAGCCGTAGCCCCGAACCCCCTTCGCCCCAGGAGTAACTCTATGACTCTGCGTAAGTTCGCAGGGCTTGGCGCCCTGCTGTCTCTTGCAACCCCAGGTCTGGCCATGGCTGACGAGGTTGTGCTGAATTCCGGTGACACCTCGTGGATGCTGATTTCCAGCGTGCTGGTGTTGTTCATGACCATTCCGGGTCTGGCGTTGTTCTACGGCGGCATGGTCCGTTCGAAGAACATCCTGTCGGTGATGATGCAGTGCTTTGCGATCACCGGTCTGATCAGTCTGCTGTGGGTTATCTACGGTTACAGCCTGGTGTTCGACGTGACTGGCATGGAACAAGGGGTGGTTAACTTCAACTCCTTTATCGGTGGCCTGTCGAAAGCGTTCCTGGCTGGCGTAACGCCGGCGAGCCTGAGCTACGCCGTACCGGAAAGCGTGTTCATCATGTTCCAGCTGACCTTCGCCATCATCACCCCGGCGCTGATCGTGGGTGCCTTCGCTGAGCGCATGAAGTTCTCTGCGATGCTGGTGTTCATGGGCATCTGGTTCACCCTGGTGTATGCACCGATCGCACACATGGTCTGGTCCGGCAACGGCGGCCTGCTGTGGGACTGGGGCGTACTGGACTTCGCTGGCGGCACCGTGGTGCACATCAACGCCGGTATCGCCGGTCTGGTAGCGTGCATCGTGCTGGGCAAGCGTAAAGGCTACCCAACCACCTCGATGGCTCCGCACAACCTCGGCTACACCCTGATGGGCGCTGCCATGCTGTGGGTCGGCTGGTTCGGTTTCAACGCCGGTTCCGCCGTCGCTGCCAACGGCACTGCCGGTATGGCCATGCTGGTGACTCAGATCGCTACCGCTGCTGCCGCACTGGGCTGGATGTTCGCCGAGTGGCTGACTCACGGTAAGCCAAGTGCCCTGGGCATCGCTTCCGGCGTGATCGCTGGTCTGGTGGCTATCACCCCGGCTGCTGGCACCTGCGGCCCAATGGGCGCCATCATCATCGGCCTGTCGTCCGGCGTGATCTGCTTCTTCTGCGCCACCAGCCTGAAGCGCAAGCTGGGCTACGACGACTCCCTGGACGCCTTCGGCGTGCACGGCATCGGCGGTATCGTCGGCGCACTGCTGACCGGTGTGTTCGCAGCTCCGGCACTGGGCGGCTTCGGCACCGTGGAAGACATCGGCGCGCAGTTCTTCACCCAGTTCAAGGGTGTGGCCTTCACCGTGATCTACACCGCCATCGTCACCTACGTGATCCTCAAAGTGATCGACATGGTTATGGGTCTGCGGGTTAGCGACGAGGAAGAGACTGTCGGTCTCGACCTGGCGCTGCACAACGAGCGTGGTTACAACCTGTAAGCTTGACCTGCAACAACAAAACGCCCGGATATTCCGGGCGTTTTGCATTGTCCGAGAACAAACTGGTTAGGGAAGTGCGCGCCGGTCTTTGCTTTTTCTGGCAGCACGCTAGAATGCGCGCCGTAAGCGCGCTGTGTGCCTGAGCAATCGGCCGGCGGGGGTTTTTGAATATTTTCCGGACGGGCGAGAAAGACGGCGCGTCTGGGCTATAACTAACTTGTTTTTCGCAAGTCATGAGGTTGGAACATGAGCGACGACGATCTGGAACACGACGAGCTGGAAGGCGCCGACGAGGACGAAGGCGAGGAGTTGGCCGCTGCCGATGATGGCGTCAGTGATGACGATGGCGATGGTGACGACGAAGTCGTACCGGCCGCCAAAGGCAAAGCCAAGGCCAAGGCTGCTGTCGATGTTGACGAGCTGCCCAGTGTCGAAGCCAAGCAGAAAGAACGCGATGCCCTGGCCCGCGCCATGGAAGAGTTCCTTTCCCGCGGTGGCAAGGTGCAGGAGGTGGAAGCCAACGTAGTGGCCGATCC
>JAIERF010000370.1 GCA_019747075.1 Pseudomonadaceae bacterium | reverse complement strand
AAGCCTTGGCGCAGCAAGCCGACCAGCAGATCCGGAGGGCCCAGCCACAGCGGACAGCTGGCGGCCCAGGCTGCCAACTCAGCAGGATCGCTACTCACACACAACTGCAGGTCCGCCGCGGCGGCTGTCAGTAACTCGGCATAAGCGCCGTGCGCGGCGTCGGCAACCAGCAGGCGCATGGCTTAGATCGGGTCGTTACGGCACAGCAACTCTTGCGGCAAGTGCTGGATGTATTCGTCTTCGCCCGGCGGCATTTGCAGGTGATAACCCTGCTTTTCGAGATTCTCCAGCACCTGAGCGATGTCTTCACGGGCCAGTTTACGTTCCGGGCTGAGCACCAGGTCGAAGGCGTGAATCGGCGCACCAAAGGCCACCAACAGGGCCTCTGGGACTTTCTTCAAGGCCTCGCTGCGCTCGACGTACAGGTACATCTCGTTCTTACGCGGGCTTTTATAGATGGAGCAGATACGTTTCATGCGGTTTCCTTGGCCAGCAGCTCAAGCAGAGCCGGACCCATTAATTCACGCCGCCAGCCACGCAGGGCCTCAGGCAATTGATACGGCCCATTCGGGTAACCGGTCTTGAGCAAGGCATCGAGAATTTTCTTACGCAACATCAACTCGGGCGCCATCTGCAGACGCTCAGCCTCGCGCTGAGCAAAGGCCTTGAGCTTTTTCAGCAGGGCCGAGGCTTCTAGCGGCAGCGGCTCGGGCAAAGCCGCAGGCCATTGCGCTTCCGGCAGGGCAGCGGCTTGCTTGATCAACTCAAGCAGCTGATTGCCATCCTGACGCACGGTCCGTGGGTGCATGTCTTCGATGCGCGCCAGGCTCACCAGGTTGTCTGGCTGAGTACGGGCCAGCGGCCACAGGCAGTGATCACGCAGGATATGGCTCCGCGGCTTGTTACGGGCGCGCGCTTCGCGCTCGCGCCAGGCACACAACTCGCGCAGCACGGCGAGCTGCTGGGGCGCCAGCTTCCAGGCCAGCTTGGCCTCGCGATACAACTCTTCGGGGAGCACTTCGCGGCGCATATTGCTGATCAGCTCGGCACCGTCCTCCAGCACAGCGGCGGTTTTCTCTGCCGACAACTGCGGTGCCAACTTGCGATAAACCTCGGCCAGGTGCACAGCGTCCTCGGCGGCATAGCTGACCTGCGTCTCGCTCAAGGGCCGCTGCAGCCAGTCGGAACGGGTTTCGCCCTTGGGCAGCTCGATACCGAGTACCGCCTGCACCAGGCGCGAATAGCCCATGGAGAAGCCGAGATTGAGGTAAGCCGCCGCCAACTGGGTGTCGAACAGCGGCGCCGGCAGGCTGCCGGTCAGACGCAGCAGCACTTCCAGGTCTTCGCTGCAGGCATGCAGCACCTTGAGCAGCGCTGGGTTTTCCAGCAGTGCGGCAAACGGTTGCCAGTCGCGGATCAGCAACGGGTCGATCAGATAGGCACGTTCGCCATCCCCCACCTGCAGCAAGCCAGCAATCGGGTAGAAGGTATCCACCCGCATAAATTCGGTATCGAGGGCTACGAACGGCAACTGCTGCCATGCGGCGCAATGCTGCGCCAGGCTGACGTCGTCGCGAATCCAGTGAATATCGATAGCCACACAGCTCTCCCTTATGAATGCCGCGCAGTATATATCGCCAGCGTCCATAGCCGGGCATTCACGCCTTGCTGCGAACAAATCAGCTCTCTATGCTCGGGCGCTTGTCTCTTCAAGAAGCCAGTCAAGGATAGTTATGAACAAGCTTCTGGGCCTTGGCGCCCTGCTCACCGGCGCTGCCGCCGCGTACCTGATCATCGCCCCCAGCCCGATTGACCCAGTCGCCTGGGAAGCCCCGCCAATCCCCTTGATGAGCGGCGCACTGGAGCCCAACGACACCCTGATGAAAGCCGAACTGATCGGCAAAGGTGCCATTCACGGTCCGGAAGACACCGCCGTGGACGCCGAGGGCCGCCTCTACGCCAGCCTGCACAATGGTCAGGTGGTGCGCTTTGGCAGCGACGGGCAGCCGGCTGTATTCGCCGACACCCAGGGCCGACCGCTGGGCATGGACTTCGACCGCCAGGGCAACCTGATCGTGGCCGATGCCTACAAAGGCCTGCTGAGCATCAATCCACAAGGGCAGATCCGCGTACTCAGCACCACCGCCGGCGGCGTGCCATTTGCCTTTACCGACGATCTGGACATCGCCAGTGACGGGCGCATCTATTTCAGCGATGCCTCGGACAAGTTCCAGCAACCGGACTACCTGCTCGACCTGCTCGAAGCCCGCCCCCACGGCCGCCTGCTGCGCTACGACCCAGCCACTGACAGTACCGAGGTGCTGCTCAAGGATCTGTACTTCGCCAACGGCGTGGCACTGTCGGCCAACGAAGACTTCGTTCTGGTCAACGAAACCTACCGCTACCGCATCAGCCGCTATTGGCTGAAAGGTGAAAAAGCCGGCCAGCACGACATTTTCATCGACAACCTGGTGGGCCTGCCGGACAACCTGCAAGGTGATCGCGCCGGCACCTTCTGGGTCGCCCTGCCCACGCCGCGCCTGGCCGACACCGACCTGCTGCACCGTCACCCCTGGGCCAAAAATCTACTGGCCAAGCTGCCTCGCGCCCTGTGGCCCAAACCGCAGAACTACGGCCTGGTGCTGGCCCTCAACGAGAACGGCGAAATCATCCACAGCCTGCACGACACCAGCGGCACACACTTGCGCATGATCACTTCGGCCAAGCCCGTCGGTAATTACCTCTACCTCGGCAGCCTGAACAACGACCGCATCGGCAAGCTGCAGATCAAGTAAGCCCAGACCTCAACGCCACCACAGGAGTTCGGTATGCCCATCGCCCAACTGCTCAGCCCGCAACAACTGGCCGAGCGCCTGCAGCAACCCGGCCTGGTGCTGCTCGATTGCCGCTTCGCCCTCGACGACCCGGCCTACGGCCTGCGTAGCTATAACGCCGGGCATATTGCCGGCGCTCAATTCGCCGACCTCGAACGCGACCTCTCGGCCCCGGTGCGCAAGGGCATTACCGGACGCCATCCGCTGCCCGCCAGCGCTGCGCTGATCGCCACGCTGCAAGCCTGGGGCATCAATAACGACAGCCAGATCGTCCTCTATGACGACGGTCCGGGCGCCTTTGCCGCACGCGCCTGGTGGCTGTTGGCTTGGCTGGGCAAGCAGGACAACGTCTGGCTATTGGATGGTGGCCTGCAAGCCTGGAACGCCGCCGGCTTACCACTGACCGATGCAAGCTCAAGCCCACAGCCAGGCAACTTTAGCGGCCAGCCCCAGGCCGCACTGGTGCTCGACGCCAGCCAATTGCAACAGCGCCTGAACAGCACCCAACTGACCTTGCTGGACGCCCGCGCCCAGCCGCGCTTTCGCGGCGAAGTGGAACCCCTGGACCCGGTTGCCGGACACATCCCCGGCGCCCAGTGCGCGGTGTTTACCGACAACCTCGCCAGCAATGGCTGCTTCTTGCCGGCGCCGCAGTTGCAACAGCGCTTTGCCGCGCTGCTCGGCTCGCGCCCTGCCAGCGATCTGGTGGCCTACTGCGGCTCCGGCGTCACGGCCTGCCACAACCTGTTTGCCCTGTGCCTGGCCGGCTACCCACTGGCGCCGCTGTATGCCGGCTCATGGAGCGAATGGATCACCGACCCGCAACGGCCGGTTGCCACCGGCGATTGAGAAGAATGCCAGATAACCCCAGCCTTAAGCGCTGGGGGCTATATAGAAAATAACCAGAAACCCAAAACAGTTTAAAAACAGCCCTTTACAGCCGATTGATCGCACTACACTTCAAAACATGCGGCTAACCCCGCTGCCGGCGGGGCCTTTGCCATATCCCGTTCAAACAGCTGCCAAGCGCCCCGGCCCCGCCGACCACCTTTTACGAGGGT
>JAIERF010000398.1 GCA_019747075.1 Pseudomonadaceae bacterium | reverse complement strand
AATCAGGCGCATGCCGGCCAGGGTGTGATAGCTGTTCTGCGCCGTGCCGCAGCACATGCCGCTGGAGTTGTTAGCGACGATACCGCCGATTTTGCAGGCGTTGATCGAGGCCGGATCGGGGCCGATTTTGCGTTGCAGCGGGGCCAGCACGGCGTTCGCCTGGGCGCCGATCACGCCCGGTTGCAGACGGATCTGCGCGCCGCCTTTGAGCAGTTCGCGGCCGTTCCAATTGTCGCCGAGAACGATCAGTACCGAGTCGCTGATGGCCTGGCCCGATAGGCTGGTGCCGGCGGCGCGGAAGGTCACCGGCACCTGGTGGATGTTGGCCAGTTGCAGCAGTTCGACGACTTCGGCCTCACTCTCAACCCGCAACACCAGCTTGGGGATCAGCCGGTAGAAGCTGGCGTCGGTACCGAAGGCCAGGGTCGACAACGGATCATCGAAGCGGCGGGTGACTGGGATCAGGCGTTCGACGGCGGCGAGAAAGGCAACGGGCAGGCTCATGGGCGCTCCGGATTATTGTCTGGTGTTACTTTTTGTAGGCTCGGAGTGTTCCGCGATGCCGTTTACCTTGAAAGCATCGCGGCTGAAGCCGCTCCGACAAAGTGCAGTGCTGTGCTCAACGGCCCAGTTCGCGCACCAGCGACTCGGCGCTGATGTCGCGGATCGACTTGGCGCCGGTCAGGGTCATGGCGACGCGCATTTCTTTCTCGATCAGCTCCAGCAGGTTGCTCACGCCGGCACCACCGGCGGCGGCCAGGGCGTAGACGAAGGCGCGGCCGAGCATCACGCTGTCGGCGCCGAGGGCGAGCATGCGCACCACGTCGAGGCCGGTACGGATGCCGGAGTCAGCCAGAATCGCCAGATCGCCTTTCACCGCATCGGCAATCGCCGGCAGGGCGCGGGCGCTGGACAATACGCCATCGAGCTGACGACCGCCGTGGTTGGAGACGACGATGCCGTCGGCACCGAAACGCACCGCATCTTTGGCGTCTTCAGGGTCGAGGATGCCCTTGATGACCATGGGGCCGTCCCAGAAGTCGCGAATCCACTGCAGGTCTTTCCACGAGATCGACGGGTCGAAATTTTCGCCCAGCCAGCCGATATAGTCGGCGAGGCCCGTGGGGTTGCCGCGGTAGGTGGAGATGTTGCCCAGGTCGTGGGGCCGTCCGAGCAGGCCGACGTCCAGGGCCCAGCTTGGATGGGTCATGGCTTGCAGCATGCGCCGCAGCGGCGCATTGGGGCCGCTCATGCCGGAATGGGCGTCACGGTAGCGAGCACCGGGCACGGGCATGTCGACGGTGAACACCAGGGTGGTGACGCCGGCGGCCTTGGCCCGCTCCAGGGCGTTCTTCATAAAGCCGCGGTCTTTCAATACATACAGCTGGAACCACATGGGCCGGCTGATGGCGGGCGCCACTTCTTCAATCGGGCACACCGAGACGGTCGATAGGGTGAAGGGAATGCCTTTAGCGGCGGCGGCTTTGGCCGCCTGCACTTCGCCGCGGCGGGCGTACATGCCCGTCAGGCCGACTGGGGCGAGGGCCACCGGCATGGCCAGGGTTTCGCCCAGCAACTGGGTTTCCAGGCTCAACTGCGACATGTCGCGCAGCACCCGTTGGCGCAGGGCAATGTCGGCCAGGTCGCTGACGTTACGGCGCAGCGTGTGCTCGGCGTAGGCGCCACCGTCGATGTAGTGAAACAGGAACGGCGGCAGCTTGCGCTGGGCAGCGGCGCGGTAGTCGGTGGAGGCGGAAATGATCATGGGATTCATACCAGTGAAAAAGTAGCGATGCAGATGTCCGTCAGGCCCCTGTGGACTCAGGAGCCTGGCGGGCGCTGGGTCAATGAACCAGCATGCCGGTGAACACATACGCCTGCAGCAGGGTGATCAGGCCGACGAAGGCGGCGAAGATCAGGCTGTGCTTGAGGGTGAAGCGGAACAGGTCCGACTCTTTACCCACCAGACCGGTGGCAGCGCAGGCCACGGCGATCGATTGCGGCGAGATCATCTTGCCGGTCACACCGCCACTGGTATTGGCCGCCACCAGCAAGGTCGGATCGACGCCGATCTGGTGCGCGGTGGTGGCTTGCAGCGAGCTGAACAGGGCGTTGGACGAGGTGTCCGAACCGGTGAGGAACACGCCCAGCCAGCCGAGGAACGGCGAGAAGAACGGGAACAGCACACCAGTGCCGGCCAGCACCAGGGCGAGAGTCGAGGACATGCCCGAGTAGTTGGTGACGAAGGCGAAAGCCAGCACCATGCCGATCGACAGGATGGGCAGCTTCAGCTCGATCAGGGTGTCACGCAGCGTGGTCAGACCTGTTTTCACATCAATGCGCAGGACCAGCATGGAAATCAGCGCGGAGAAGAAGATCGCCGTGCCGGTGGCCGATACTGGATCCAGTTTGTAGATGGCGGCAATCGGTGTTGGGTTGAGCACGATTGGCGCGACCTTGATCACCAGTTGATCCAGGTGCGGGATGGCGAAGTACAGCACCCAGCTTTCCAGGGCGCCGCCGACGGCGAACAGCGCCTTGAAGGGTTTCAGGGTCCAGATGGTGACCAGCACGGTCAGAATCAGGAACGGCGACCAGGCTTTGAGAATCTGACCGAAGCTGTACGGCGAAGCGCTGGTGCTGCGAGCACCGCCAAAACCGCCAGCAAAGGCGCTGATCGCTGGGCTGACGCCTGCGACGGCGGCTTTGGCCGCGCGAGCTGGCTGCCAGAACTTGAGGAACAGGGTCAGGGAAATCAGGCTGACCAGCGCCGAGGTGATGTCCGGCAGTTCCGGGCCGATGAAGTTGGAGGTGAGGTATTGGGTGATGGCGAAACTGACACCGGCCACCAGGGCCGCCGGCCAAGTCTCCTTGATGCCGCGCCAGCCATCCATCATGGCCACCAGCCAGAAGGGCACCAGTACGGACAGGAAGGGCAGTTGGCGGCCAGTCATGGCGCCGATCTTGAACGGGTCAATGCCGGTTACCTGGCCGGCCACGGTGATCGGGATGCCGAGGGCGCCGAAGGCTACCGGGGCGGTGTTGGCGATCAGGCACAGGCCGGCGGCGTACAGCGGGTTGAAACCCAGGCCGACCAGCAAGGCAGCAGTAATGGCCACCGGGGCGCCGAAACCGGCAGCGCCTTCGAGAAAGGCACCAAAGGCGAAGCCGATCAGGAGCACCTGCAAGCGTTGGTCATCGGTGATCGACAGCACCGAGCTGCGGATCACTTCAAACTGACCACTCTTGACCGTCAGTTTGTAGAGGAAGACCGCGGCAACAATGATCCAGGCGATGGGCCACAAGCCATACGCGAAGCCATAGCCGGCGGCGGCGAAGGCCATGTCAGCGGGCATCTGGAAGGCGAAGATGGCCACGGCGATGGACAGTGCCAGGGTGATGCTGCCAGCCACGTGGCCCTTGAGGCGGAACACCGCCAGGGCGAGGAAGAAGAACACGATCGGAATCAGTGCCGCCATTGCCGACCAGCCAAGGCTGCCGAGTGGGGTGTAAAGCTGTTGCCAGGTTTGCATGATGGGGTGGCCCCTAATTGTTGTTGGAGTGCCTGGGCGAAAACGTGGCGGCAATTGGCAGGCCTTCAAACGTTTTCGTGGTTAAATTGGTAATACCAATTTACAGAACTGCTCGGTCAGGGTAAAAGCACATCCGGGCGCTGTCAATTTGTCGCGCTGCGACTTTGGTCTAGGGGTGGTCGTGGTTTGCTCGCTTGTAGGGCGGCGGCCGGCTGTTTAGGCTGGTGGCTGAGCTGGAATTAAGTCGTCGTGTTGCTGCCTGGCTGTCTGCGACGCCGTTTTGGAGTGGGTTATGGGTTTTGCACCGATCAATCAGCGCCGCTTGTCGGATGACATCGTCAGTCAGCTGGAAGCGCTGATT
>JAIERF010000144.1 GCA_019747075.1 Pseudomonadaceae bacterium | reverse complement strand
CCTACGGGGCAATATCGAACCACCTTTGAGGGGATCAACCTATGCAACTGCAAGACAAGGTCATCATCATCACTGGCGGCTGCCAGGGTCTGGGTCGCGCCATGGCCGAATACCTGGCGGCCAAGGGCGCCAAACTGGCGCTGGTCGACCTCAACCAGGAAAAACTCGATGAAGCCGTGGCCGCCTGCAAAGCTGCCGGCACTGAAGCCCGTTCTTACCTGTGCAACGTCGCCAACGAAGAACAAGTGACCCATATGGTCGCACAGGTGGCGGAAGATTTCGGCGCCATCAATGGCCTGGTCAACAACGCCGGCATCCTGCGCGACGGCCTGACCATCAAGGTCAAGGACGGCGAGATGACCAAGATGAGCCTGGCCCAGTGGCAGTCGGTGATCGACGTCAACCTGACCGGCGTATTCCTCTGCACCCGTGAAGTGGCGGCGAAGATGATCGAACTGGAAAACCAGGGCGCCATCATCAACATCTCCTCGATCTCCCGTGCCGGCAACATCGGCCAGGCCAACTACTCCGCTGCCAAGGCCGGGGTTGCCGCCGATACTGTGGTTTGGGCCAAAGAGCTGGCGCGTTACGGCATCCGTGTTGCCGGCGTTGCACCGGGCTTTATCGAAACCGAAATGGTCGCCAGCATGAAGCCCGACGCCCTGGAGCGCATGTGCTCCGGCATCCCGCTCAAGCGCATGGGCAAACCTGCCGAGATCGCTCACTCGGTTGCCTACATCCTGGAAAACGACTACTACACCGGTCGTATCCTGGAGCTGGACGGCGGCCTGCGCCTGTAATCGGCACGCTGCAAAAAAAGCCCCGCAGTGCGGGGCTTTTTTACACCTGCGATTTACCAGCCGACTCCCAGCCCCAGCAGGTATTGGCGCTCGGACGTGGTCTGGCCAAGGCCGCGCAACTGGTTAAGTTCATACAGCAGCGACACCCGCGCCCACTCGTTGACCCGGTAACGCACGCCCGCTTCGCCCTCGAACACATAATCGATCTGGTCAATGGTCGGCATGGCCATCTGCGCAGTGCTGTACAGCTCAAGGCGAGTCCCCGACAGCAAGCGCTTGTAATCCCATTCCAGGCCATAGGCATCGAACTGGGTATTTTGGCCATTGCCCCGCAATTGAAAGCGCTCGTACTGGCCGATCAGCTCGAAACGCCCCAACTCGTCATCCCAGAAGCGATAACCGGGGCCCATGCCATAGGAGGTCTGCCGGTTGATGTCCTCGAACTCATCGTGCTGCTCATACACGCTGCTGCGGATAAACCACTGCTGGGTGATAAAGCGGTCGAGGTCATATTCCAGCTCCCAGTTGTTATCGACCTTCTGGCTGTTCTTGGTCTCGTGCTCATACTCGCCCTTGAGGACATGACGCCAATGGCCGTGACTGATCCGGCTATCCCCCTTGAGCTTGAACTCGTCGGTTTCGTCCTCGTTGCGCTCCATGTCCAGCTTGGTGTCGAGGTTGCCTTCCCAGACAAGGTCCTGAATCAACGGCCGCGGCGGCACCAACTGCTTGATCTCGGCCAGCGGTACGGTCTGCGTCTTACCATTCACCACCCGCACCATGCCCTTACCGGCGGCTTCCAGATGCTGGCTGCGCTGCCCGGTAAAACCCGAGCGCTTGACCAACAGCGGTTGGTCGGAGCGCAAGGTATCGATATCCTCCCAGTCGATCAGCACCCGACCGGCATACTTGGTTTTCAGTGCCAGCTTGCCGCCGTCCAGCAGCACGATCTGCCCCGTCAGGCGGTCGCCATTGTTCAACCAGACGGTATCGGCCCAGGCCGGCAACGCCAGACCCAGCAGTAAACATGCACCCAGAGCCCGCCACACCATGATCAATTCCACGTCCACCCAAGGCCAAAAAGCCCCGCAGCATGCCTGCCCTGCGGCGCCGCCGGCAAGTCCGGCTGCCCGACGGGAAGCCCTGTTCATAACCCTGGCGCAAGTGCCCGCCGGCAGCCTGGTCAGCTATGGCCAACTGGCCGCCCTCGCCGGCCTCGGTCGCGCGGCGCGCTGGGTCGGCCGCACCCTCAGCCAGCTGCCGAGCGATTCGCGCCTGCCCTGGCATCGGGTGATCGCCGCCAGCGGCCACCTGAGCCTGCCAGCCGACAGCCCGGCCGGCGCCGAACAGCGCGCTCGCCTGCACGCCGAAGGCATCGACCTGACTAACGATCGGGTCAATCTGCGCATCCATGGCTGGCGCCCGTAGGAGCACAGCGGTTAGAGTGCGCCCTTTGTCGTTCATCCCCAGGCAGTCTCCAGCCCATGCCCCGTAACACCCTGCCGCGTAAAAGCTGGCGCGCCGCCTTGGCCGCCTACGCCACCCCTGCCTCATTGGCCCTGCTGCTGCTCGGTTTTGCCGCCGGCCTGCCCTATATGCTGGTGTTTTCCACCCTCTCGGTGTGGCTGCGCGAAGCCGGCGTGTCGCACCAGACCATCGGTTACGCCAGCCTGATCGGCCTTGCCTATGCGTTCAAATGGGTCTGGTCGCCGCTGCTCGACCAATGGCGCCTGCCACTGCTCGGCCGCCTGGGCCGGCGCCGCTCCTGGCTGGTGCTGTCCCAGGGCCTGATTGCCCTCGGCCTGATCGGCATGGCCTTCTGCGACCCGCAGCAACACCTGCACTGGTTGATCGCTATCGCCGTCGTCGTGGCTTTTGCCTCGGCCACCCAGGACATCGCGGTGGACGCCTACCGCCTGGAAATTGCCGACGACACCCACCAGGCCGCCCTGGCCGCCAGCTATATGGCCGGCTACCGGGTCGCAGCCCTGCTGGCCACCGCCGGTGCGCTGTATTTTGCCGACTGGTTTGGCACCCCGAGCCTCGGCTACCAGCACGGCGCCTGGGCCAGCACCTATATGCTGTTTGCCATGCTGATGCTGCCGGGGCTGATTACCACCCTGTGGATGCGCGAATCACCGCTGCCGCTACGCACCCAGCAGGCCGCCGAGCGCTTCGGCCTCAACCATCAGTTGATCTCGGTGGTGGTGCTGATTGTCTTGCTGATTTCCATCCCGGCGATGTTCACCCAGCTCTACCACACCGAGTTTCACCGCGTACTGGTCAAGGGCGAGAGCCTGCTAGACCTGCTGACCGACGACCGCGCCTTTCTGCGCGCCATCCTCTATATAGTGCTGACTGCCCTGTGCCTGTCGGCGGCTGGGCGCCGCGGCCTGCAACCGGTGCTGACGCCGATCAGCGACTTTATCCAGCGCTACCGCTGGCAGGCCTTCCTGCTGCTCGGCCTGGTGGCAACCTACCGCATGTCGGACACGGTCATGGGCGTGATGGCCAACGTCTTCTATATCGACCAGGGCTTTACCAAGGAACAGATCGCCAGTGTCAGCAAGCTCTTCGGCCTGGTCATGACCCTGCTCGGCGCCGGCCTCGGCGGCTTGCTGATCGTGCGCTTCGGCATCATGCCGATCCTGTTTATCGGCGGCGTGACCTCGGCGGCCACCAACCTGCTGTTTCTGCTGTTGGCGGACATGGGCGCGCACCTGCAGATGCTGATCCTGACCATCTCCTGCGATAACTTCAGCTCCGGCCTGGCCACCGCAGCCTTCGTCGCCTACCTGTCGAGCCTGACCAACCTGAAGTTCTCGGCCACCCAGTACGCCCTGCTCAGCTCGATCATGATGCTGCTGCCGCGCCTGATCGGCGGCTATTCCGGCACCCTGGTGGAGAACCTCGGCTACGCCCAGTTCTTCCTGTTCACCGCCCTCCTCGGCATCCCCACCCTGCTGCTGATTCTGCTGCAGTGGCGCAAGCAGAACCGCCTGGAATTGGACGCCGACTAGCGCATGCTCGCGCAGTGATCCTGCGCGGGCATGGCCGGGGTATACCAGACGAAGTCGGCGCGCTCGG
>JAIERF010000219.1 GCA_019747075.1 Pseudomonadaceae bacterium | reverse complement strand
TCACATAGAGAGAATCTGCCGATTTTGGCCGAAGGGGTGTCGTGAAGGGGTGTTGCCGCTGTAACCCGCATGGTTGCTGGTTTTCAGGTTGTTCAGGGCGTCTTGTACAGGTTAAGGGGGGTCGTAAAGAGGTGTTGTTGCCCAGGTAAGGGGTGTCGTCAAGAGGTGTTGCCGCTGCAACCCGCATGGTTGCTTGGTTTCAGGTTTTTCAGGGTGTCTTGTACAGGTTAAGGGGTGTTGTAAAGGGGTGTTGTTGTCCAGGTAAGGGGTGTCGTGAAGAGGTGTCGTTGTTGCAGCCGCATGGCTACAGGGCATCGGCTCTCGCGGTGTGCCATAACGGAAGCGGCAGATCGACGACGGATGACGACTGAGCATCAGGGGGTATTCGTCAGACGCACGCTGTGACAACAGATGGTCGTCAGATGACGACGCTACCGGCGAGCGAAAGGGCGCATGCAACCAATGAACAATAGATGACGACGATGAGCTGCATTGGGGCGATTCAGTTGTTCAAATGGCAAAGCCGGCCGATCCATTACCTGTCGGATAATCACTGCATAGGTCGCTAAAACCCGATTTCAAGAACAGGTTGCAGCAGACATGTCGTTGCTGGCGACGCGTTCGGGTGCGGCCTGAGCATCTTCGGGTATTGGGAACGGAGCGCAAATGAGCCGTCGGGCCTGTGACATGCAGCCAGCGCGACGGGGTAAACTCGCGTTTTTGCCCGTACTCCAAGGAATTATTGCGTGAACACGGAGAATCATTCCCAAACGGCCGCTTTTCTCTGGTCGATTGCCGATCTGCTGCGCGGTGACTTCAAGCAATCCCAGTACGGTCGCATCATCCTGCCGTTCACCCTGCTGCGGCGTATGGAGTGCGTACTGGAGCCGACCAAGGATGCCGTGATCAGCCAATCCTGCGCCCAGGAAGGGCGGCCTGACCTGGTGCGCGAGAAACTGCTGCTACGCGCTGCCGGCCAGCAGTTCTTCAACGCATCGCCGCTGTCGCTGGGCACCTTGTCCGACACCCAGACCAGCGAAGACTTGATGAGCTATGTGCAGGCCTTCAGCACCGATGGCCGCGAGATCTTCGAGCACTTCCACTTCGAGGACTTCGTCCAGCAGTTGGCCAGCGCCGACTTGCTGTACCAGGTGGTGCAGCGCTTCGCGGCGGTCGACCTGAGCCCCAAGCGCATCAGCAATTTCGGCATGGGCATCATCTTCGAGGAGCTGATCCGCAAATTTGCGGAAAGCTCCAACGAAACCGCCGGGGAGCACTTTACCCCGCGCGACATCGTGCACCTGACCACCTCGTTGGTGATCACCGGCCAGGACGACAAGCTCAAGCCCAGCAGCATCGTCACCATTTACGACCCGACGGCGGGCACCGGCGGCTTCCTGTCCGAGGGCGACGAGTACATTCAGTCGATCAGCGAGCAGGTCACCGTGTCCCTGCATGGTCAGGAACTCAACCCCGAGTCCTACGCCATCTGCAAGGCGGACATGCTGATCAAGGGCCAGAAGGTCGAGAACATCAAGCTGGGCAACACCCTCTCGGACGACCAACTGGCCGGCGGCAAATTCGACTTCATGCTCAGCAATCCGCCGTTCGGCGTCGAGTGGAAGAAGGTGCAGAAGCGGATCACCGACGAGCACAGCGAAAAAGGTTTCGCTGGCCGCTTTGGTCCCGGCCTGCCGCGGGTGTCCGATGGCTCGCTGCTGTTCCTGCTGCACCTGACCAGCAAGATGCGTGACCCGCGTGAAGGCGGTTCACGGATCGGCATCATCCTCAACGGCTCGCCGCTGTTCACCGGCGGTGCTGGCAGTGGCGAGTCGGAGATCCGCCGCTACCTGCTGCAGAACGACCTGGTCGAGGCCATCATCGCCCTGCCCACCGACATGTTCTACAACACCGGCATCGCCACCTATGTGTGGGTGCTGTCCAACCACAAGGCCCCCGCGCGCAAGGGCAAGGTACAGCTGGTCGATGGCACCCAGCACTTCAGCAAGATGCGTAAATCCCTGGGCAGCAAGCGCCAGTTCATCACCGACGAGCAGATCGACGACCTGGTACGCCTCTACGGCCGCTTTGAGCAAACTGCGCAGAGCAAGATCTTCCCCATCGAAGCCTTCGGCTACCGGCGCATCACCGTCGAGCGCCCGTTGCGCCTGAGCTTCCAGACCACCCCGCAACGCATCGAGCGCGTCCTCGAAGAAAAAGCCATGCAGAAGCTGGACGACGACGCCCGCCTGCGTCTGCTGACCGCGTTGCAGTCAATGGATGCCGGCATCGTCCATCGCAACCGCGAGCAGTTCGCCAAGGTGCTGAAAAAGGCCCTGGCCGGACATGGCATCAGCCTCAGTACCGCCGAGCAGAAAGCCGTGATGAACGCATTGGGCGAACGCGACCCCGAGGCCGATATCTGCATGACCAAGGGCCAGCCCGAGGCCGATAGCGGTCTGCGCGACAACGAAAACGTACCGCTGGGCGAGTCGATCTACGATTACTTCGAGCGCGAAGTGAAGCCCCATGTGCCGGACGCCTGGATCGACGAGAGCAAGCGTGACGCCCAGGACGGCGAAGTCGGTATCGTCGGCTTCGAAATTCCGTTCAACCGGCACTTCTACGTGTTCCAGCCGCCGCGCCCGCTGGAAGACATCGACCGCGACCTCAAGGCCTGCACCGACCGCATCAAGCAAATGATCGAGGCGCTGTCGGCATGAGCGAGCCAAACACACCCCGCAGTGCAACGGACGAGCGTTTCGACGAAGTGCTCGCGCTGATCCACAGTGCCAGGCAGCAGGCCATGCAGGCGGTGAATACCCGGCTGATCGAGCTGTATTGGCAGGTCGGCGCTTATATCAGCCGCAAGCTGGAACAGGCCGAGTGGGGCGATGCCGTGGTCAGCCAGTTGGCCGATCATCTGGCCCGGACCCAACCAGGGCTGCGCGGTTTTACCCGGTCGAATTTGTTCCGCATGCGCCAGTTCTACGAGACCTACCGCACCGAGGAAAAAGTCGCACCACTGGCGCGACAATTATCCTGGTCGCACAACCTGATCATCTTCAGCCAGAGCAAGCTCCCGGAAGAGCGGGAGTTCTACCTGCGCATGGCGGTTCAGGAGAAATGGTCGAAGCGCGAGCTGGAGCGCCAGTTCAAGGCGGCGCTGTTCGAGCGCAGTGTCACCCAGCCGGCAAAAGTCTCGGCAGTCCTGAGACACACTCACCCCGCCGCGCTGGAAGTGTTCCGCGATGCCTATATGGTCGAGTTTCTCGACCTGCCGGGCGGCCATGCCGAGGCCGATCTGCACCGGGGCTTGTTGGCCCGGCTCAAGGATTTCCTGATCGAGCTGGGCCGCGACTTCTGCTTTGTCGGCTCCGAATACCCTCTGCAAGTCGGCGGGCGTGATTTCGCCCTGGACCTGCTGTTCTTCCACCGTGGCCTCAACTGCCTGGTGGCCATCGAACTCAAGGTCGGCCGCTTCGAGCCGGAGTACTTGGGCAAGCTCGGCTTCTACCTGGAAGCGCTGGACCGCGACGAACGCAAACCCCACGAAAACCCCGCCATCGGCGTGCTGCTCTGTGCCAGCAAGGACGACGAGGTGGTCGAGTACGCCCTCAACCGCAGCCTGTCGCCGGCGCTGATCGCCGAATACCAGACCCGCCTGCCGGACAAACAATTGCTGCAGGCCAAGCTGCATGAATTCTATGCGTTGAATACCGCGCAAGGAGAGGCGCAATGAGCCAGCTCAAGCCGTACCCGGCCTATAAGGATTCTGGGGTGGGTTGGTTAGGAGAGGTGCCTGAGCATTGGGATGTCAGGCCTTTGAAGT
>JAIERF010000232.1 GCA_019747075.1 Pseudomonadaceae bacterium | reverse complement strand
GCCCATCGGCTGGAAGCGCAGCAGAGCCTCAAGGGCTTTCGCGCGACTGCAGAGAAGTTCTTCAAGGGTGATCTGGACGCACTGGTGGCCCATTACCGGGTCAGTGACGACCCCGTGATGCGCAGCGACGGCCAGAGCGTGGCCGCCCTGGTCAGCCGTGATGCGCAGCTGGAGGCCGAGTGGTGGGCCATGCAGGGCGCCTGGTATCAGCGCGTCTGGCACCTGATTACCGCAGCCGACCGGCCGCTGCTGGAAGAAACCTACAACGGCTACAGCTATCAAGTCCTGCTGGCACCTCAAGCCATCGCCTGGGGCCTGAGCTGCGGCTTGCTGCTGGCCTGGCTGGTAGAAGGCACGCTGCTGACCCTCGCTGCCCTGGCCGGTTTGGGCCGCAGCAAGCGGGTACAGGCGCGGCATCGGCTTTAACGGATAACAAACCCGGCCGGCTTTCTTGGTTGGCCTATTCCCATGCTCCAGCGCTGGAGTAGGGGAGCCCCATGAAGCCTGGCTGCTATCGAGCCATTGCGGCCATTCAATTCTTTATTACTTCTATTGTTTACACAGTCGTGCCGTTAGATGGGCCTGACACAGCATGCATCCATTACACGCATGTGAAAATTATATGGCCGTTTTCAGGCTCATTACGACAAAGTTCTGATAGAGTTTCGCTCCACTTAATTAGGATGGATCCATGAACAAGCTAGCGCTCACTTTAATTCTCGGTTCTCTGATGGTTTCTGGTTGCACTGTACGCGTGGCTGATATGACCGTGGGCAGTACGAAGAACTACAACATCAATAGCACGGAATTTATCAAAGGCTCTCGTGTGACTGGTGAAGATACCTATCCGGTAATTTTATTCCCGCTTGGTATACCCAATATGAAAACCGCTATCGATAAAGCCATCGAGAAAGATGGGTGTGCCGTTGGCCTTAGTGACTTGGTTATCAGCCAGTTAAACCACTCGTTCTTGATCGGCTCAATAGGTTATCGCGCCGAAGGCAACCTCATTATCGACAGAGGTCTGCCAGGCTGCGCAAACCGCGCCTAAGCTTGCACTAACTCAGAAGGCCAGCCTTACAGGCAGGCTTTCTGGCACTGTTATTCCATATGAACTAAATGCTCACTTCTGGGGCGTAATGTGGACAGGGAAACCGTATTTGTCCCGGCCTTAGAGTTAACTTCTGGCCGATCAGGGCTAGTCATCTACCCTAAGTGCATGGCTTGGATTGGATATGATTTCAGCAGCCCTCCCGCCCCCTGTGCATGAGGTAAAACCAATTAAGAACGGGCCCAATTGGGCCCGTTCTTAATTGCACTTGATTTACTTGGAGAGAAACCGCATCCCTTCTTCCAGCCCGCTCAGGGTCAGTGGGTACATCTGGTCTTCCACCAGTTCGCGCATGATGTTGGTCGAGGCGGTGTAGTTCCAGGTGTCCTTGGGGTAGGGGTTGATCCATATAAGTTTCTTGTACTTCTCCATAAAGCGCTTGATCCACAGGTAGCCCGGCTCTTCGTTCCAGTGTTCGACGCTGCCGCCAGCCTGGGTGATTTCGTAGGGGGCCATGGCCGCGTCGCCGACGAACACCACTTTGTAGTCGGCGCCGTACTTGTGCAGCAGGTCGAGGGTGGAGAAGCGCTCCGAGGTGCGGCGCAGGTTGTTCTTCCACACCGACTCGTACACGCAGTTGTGGAAGTAGAAGTACTCCAGGTGCTTGAACTCGGTCTTGCAGGCGCTGAACAGCTCTTCGCAAACCTTGACGTGGGCGTCCATGGAGCCGCCGATGTCGAACAGGATCAGCAATTTGACCGCATTGCGGCGCTCCGGGCGCATCTGGATATTCAGTAGGCCGCCATCGCGGGCGGTGAAGTCGATGGTGCCGTCCAGATCGAGCTCATCCTGGGCGCCTTGGCGGGCAAACTTGCGCAGGCGACGCAGGGCGACCTTGATGTTGCGCGTGCCCAGCTCGACTTGGTCGTCGAGGTTTTTGTACTCGCGCTGGTCCCAGACCTTGACTGCTTTGCCCTGGCGCTTGCCGGCGTCGCCGACGCGGATGCCTTCCGGGTTGTAGCCACCGGAGCCGAACGGGCTGGTGCCGCCGGTACCGATCCATTTGTTGCCGCCTTCGTGGCGTTCCTTTTGCTCTTCGAGGCGCTTCTTGAACTCCTCGATCAGCTTGTCGAGGCCGCCGAGGGATTCGATCCGGGCGCGCTCCTCGTCGGTCAGGGACCGCTCGAATTCCTTGCGCAGCCACTCATCGGGGATCAATGCCTCGATGTGCTGGTTGAGGTTTTCCAGGCCCTTGAAGTAGGCGCCGAACGCGCGGTCGAACTTGTCGAAATGGCGTTCGTCCTTGACCAGAATGGCGCGGGCGAGGAAGTAGAACTCGTCCATGTCGGCGAACACGACGTTGTGCTTGAGCGCATTGAGCAGATCAAGCAGCTCGCGCACCGACACCGGTACCTTGGCGGCACGCATTTCGTTGAACAGGTTAAGCAGCATGGCTGCATCCTCGTGAGTTCATTGGTTCCAGGGGCTGACCGTTGTGCAGGTCGGCTCCTTTGTCACTCGGTGCAAGGGCTTGCGAGCTAGAGCCAGGCAAGGCGGAATCAGGTGAGGATGCGGAGTTTACGTCTGTAAATGAGCCTTCCGAACCTGATTCCAACGCCGCATGGCCGACGCGCAGCAGCCGGACTATCAGCGACTACCGCGACGGCTCATAAACGCCAGGCGCTCAAGCAGCATCACATCCTGCTCGTTCTTCACCAACGCGCCGGCCAGCGGCGGGATGGCCTTGGTCGGATCGCGTTCGCGCAGTACCGCTTCGCCGATGTTGTCGGCCATCAGCAGCTTGAGCCAGTCGACCAGTTCGCTGGTGGAGGGCTTTTTCTTCAGACCTGGCACTTTGCGCACATCGAAGAACACGTCGAGGGCTTCGGCCACCAGGTCTTTCTTGATGTTGGGGTAGTGCACGTCGACGATTTTTTGCAGGGTGCCGCGATCGGGGAAGGCGATGTAGTGGAAGAAGCAGCGGCGCAGGAAGGCGTCCGGCAGCTCTTTTTCGTTGTTCGAGGTGATGATGATGATCGGCCGTACTTTGGCTTTGATCGTCTCGTTGGTCTCGTAAACGTAGAACTCCATCTTGTCGAGTTCTTGCAGCAGGTCGTTGGGGAACTCGATGTCGGCCTTGTCGATCTCGTCGATCAGCAGGATGACCCGCTCTTCGGACTCGAAGGCTTCCCACAATTTGCCCTTCTTGATGTAGTTGCGCACGTCGTGGACCTTGTCCGAATCCAGCTGCGAGTCGCGCAGGCGGCTGACCGCGTCGTACTCGTACAGGCCCTGGTGGGCCTTGGTGGTGGACTTGATGTGCCAGGTAATCAGGCGCGCACCGAAGGATTCGGCCAGTTGTTCGGCCAGCATGGTCTTGCCGGTGCCGGGCTCGCCCTTGACCAGCAGCGGGCGTTGCAGGGTGATGGCTGCATTGACCGCCAGCTTGAGATCGTCGGTGGCGACGTAGGACTGGGTACCTTCGAACTTCATGGGGAAACCTCGGACGCTAAAGCCAGCGGCGAAACTGGACAGTACAGTATTGGAAAAGCCGACTATAACGCGCGGGCTAGTGGCCTGTGAACGCAGACGCAGCATTCAGTCACTGAATGACGAGTCAGCAAACTCTGGGTTTAGCGACTAGACGGCCTCAAGCCGGCACCTTAGGCTTGGATGATTATCAGCAACGCAGACAGGAGGACTTCGTTATGAGCCGCATTTATGCAGACAACGCGCAAGCCATCGGCAATACCCCGCTGGTGC
>JAIERF010000104.1 GCA_019747075.1 Pseudomonadaceae bacterium | reverse complement strand
ACCTGGCCTGGCTGTACGTCCACGCCGCCAAGGTAGTCGGCCACCAGCGGTACGTCACGGCCCAAGGCCTTGCTCAGGTAGGCAGCCACCGGCGCCAGGCTGTTCTCGGCGCTGAACTCGCCTTCGGTCGGGCGACCCAGGTGCGAGCAGACCATCACTGCGGCGCCTTTTTCCAGGGCCAGCTTGATGGTCGGCAGGGACGCGAGAATGCGCGCGTCGCTCTTCACCACACCGTCTTTTACCGGGACGTTGAGGTCTTCGCGGATCAGCACGCGCTTACCGGCGAGGTCGAGGTCGATCATCTTCAAAACGGTCATGGCTTTCAGTCCTGTCGGGGCTGGTGGGTCGTGGAAACAGCGGCAACGTCGAGCCAGTGCTGGGCGACGTCGAGCATGCGGTTGGCAAACCCCCACTCGTTATCAAACCAGGCCAACAGGTTCACCAGCCGAGGGCCGGAAACGCGGGTCTGGCTGCCATCGACGATGGCCGAGTGCGGGTCATGGTTAAAATCACAGCTGGCGTGGGGCAATTCGGTATAGGCCAGCAAGCCCTTGAGCGGACCACTTTCGGCCGCCGCGCGGAGCAGTTGGTTGACCTCGGCTGCCGAGGTGTCGCGCGCCATCTGCAGGGTAATGTCGAGGCACGAGACATTCACCGTCGGCACCCGGATGGCCTTGGCCTGGATACGTCCGGTCAGCTCCGGCAACAGCCGCTCGATACCTCGCGCCAGGCCAGTGGACACCGGAATCACCGACTGAAAGGCCGAGCGCGTGCGGCGCAGGTCTTCGTGGTGGTAGGCGTCGATCACCGGCTGGTCGTTCATCGCCGAGTGAATGGTGGTGATCGACACGTACTCCAGGCCGATCGCCTCATTCAGCAACTTGAGCAGCGGCACGCCGCAGTTGGTGGTGCAGGAGGCGTTGGACACCAGCAACTCGGCGCCCGTCAGCTGCTGCTGATTGACTCCGTAGACGATGGTGGCGTCGATGTCCGCCTCACTGTTCATCGGCTGGGATAGCAGCAAACGCGGCGCACCGGCATCGATAAAGCGCTGCGCGGCGGCCCGGCTGGTGTACTGACCAGAACACTCCAGCACCAGGTCAACGTCTAGAGCCGCCCAGTCGATGGCTTCCGGCGTGCTCTGGCGCAGCACCTTCACGCAGCCACCGTTGATATGCAGACAGTCGCCATCGACCGCCACCGCACCGGGAAAACGTCCGTGGGTGGAGTCGAAGCGGGTCAGGTATTCGATGCTGGCCTGATCGGCCAGGTCGTTGAGCGCGACAATCTCGATCGCGCTGCCCGCGCCCCGCTCATGCAATGCACGCAGCACGCAACGACCGATGCGGCCGTAACCGTTGAGCGCGATTTTATAGGGGCGTTGGGACATGAGAATCTCGTTGGGGAAGCAACCGTAGGATGGGTTAGCCGCACAGCGGCGTAACCCATCCTACGCAATCAGGCGTCGAGCAGTTCGGCGGCGGTTTCCAGCACGTTTTCCAGAGTAAAACCAAACTCTTCGAACAATGCCGGCGCCGGCGCCGACTCACCAAAGGTGGTCATGCCGATGATGCGGCCTTCCAGGCCCACGTACTTGTACCAGTAGTCGGCATGGGCAGCTTCGATGGCGATCCGCGCGCTGACTTGCAGCGGCAGCACGGCCTGCTTGTAGCCGGCGTCCTGGTCATCGAACACGCTGGTGCACGGCATCGACACCACACGGACCTTGCGGCCCTGGGCGGTCAGCGCTTCATAGCCTTGCACCGCCAGACCGATTTCAGAACCGGTGGAGATGATGATCAGTTCCGGCTCGCCGGCGCAGTCTTTCAGCACATAACCGCCACGGGCGATATCGGCCAGTTGCTGGGCATCACGGGTCTGGTGCGGCAGGTTCTGGCGGCTGAAGATCAGCGCCGACGGGCCGTCATTGCGCTCAATGGCGTACTTCCAGGCCACCGCCGATTCCACCGCATCGCACGGACGCCAGGCGTCGACGTTCGGCGTGCCACGCAGGCTGGCGATCTGCTCGATCGGCTGGTGCGTCGGGCCGTCTTCGCCCAAGCCGATGGAGTCGTGGGTGAACACATAGAGCACGCGCTGCTTCATCAGTGCCGACATGCGCACCGCGTTGCGGGCGTATTCCATAAAGATCAGGAAGGTCGCGCCGTAGGGCACGAAACCGCCGTGCAGGGCGACGCCGTTCATGATCGCGCTCATGCCGAACTCGCGCACGCCGTAGAACATGTAGTTGCCGGACGCGTCTTCAGCCGAAACGCCCTTGCAGCCTTTCCACAGGGTCAGGTTGGAGCCGGCGAGGTCGGCGGAACCACCGAGGAACTCCGGCAGCAGCGGACCGAAGGCGTTCAGGGTGTTCTGGCTGGCCTTGCGGCTGGCGATGGTCTCGCCCTTGGCGGCGACTTCAGCAATGTAAGCGGCGGCCTTGGCGCTGAAATCAGCCGGCAACTCGCCCTTGCTGCGACGGTTAAATTCGCTGGCCAGCTCCGGGAAGGCGGCGGCGTAGGCAGCAAAGCGCTGGTTCCACTCGGCTTCGGCAGCGGCACCGGCTTGTTTGGCATCCCATTCGGCGTAGATCTCGCCCGGGATTTCGAACGGGCCGTGGTTCCACTTCAGCGCCGCGCGGGTCAGGGCGATCTCTTCGGCACCCAGTGGGGCGCCGTGGCAGTCTTCCTTGCCACCCTTGTTCGGCGAGCCAAAACCAATGGTGGTCTTGCAGCAGATCAGGGTCGGACGCTCGTGCTCGGCACGGGCGGTCTCGATGGCAGTTTTGATTTCGTCAGCGTCATGGCCGTCAACATTGCGAATCACCTGCCAGCCGTAGGCTTCGAAGCGCTTCGGCGTGTCATCGGTGAACCAGCCTTCGACTTCGCCGTCGATGGAGATGCCGTTGTCGTCGTAGAAGGCGACCAGCTTGCCCAGGCCCAGGGTACCGGCCAACGAGCAGACTTCATGGCTGATGCCTTCCATCATGCAACCGTCGCCCAGGAAGGCGTAGGTGTGGTGGTCAACGATATTGTGGCCAGGACGGTTGAACTGCGCGCCCAGAACCTTTTCCGCCAGGGCGAAGCCGACGGCGTTGGCGATGCCCTGGCCGAGTGGACCAGTGGTGGTTTCCACGCCTGGGGTGTAGCCGTACTCCGGGTGACCCGGGGTTTGGCTGTGCAGCTGACGGAAGTTCTTCAGGTCGTCGATCGACAGGTCGTAGCCGGTCAGGTGCAACAGCGAGTAGATCAGCATCGAGCCGTGGCCGTTGGACAGCACAAAGCGGTCACGGTCGGCGAAGCTCGGGTTGCTCGGGTTGTGCTTGAGGAAATCGCGCCACAACACCTCGGCAATATCCGCCATGCCCATCGGGGCACCGGGGTGGCCGCTGTTGGCTTTTTGCACAGCATCCATGCTGAGGGCACGAATGGCATTGGCACGCTCACGACGGCTGGGCATCGCTGATCTCCTGGAGGGCTGCCTCTAAACAGTATGTTCAGGCAGCTGTAGGTCGAAAAAAGACGGGCATTTTCCCCCAGCGAGGGGCATGGGGGCAATCACAGATGGTCGCCAGCAGGCAGACAATTGCAGATAGAGGTCCATGATCGCCCGCAAGACCAATATCAAAACTTTTTGATATTGGTCTTGCGGGGCTGTTTTTCCCCACCTAGACTGCGCTGCATGAACCTGCGCGCCCCCCAACTTCGCTTCGAAGCCAGTGACGAGCTCGCCAGCCTGTGCAAGGCCGGCGGCGACCCGCTGCGCCTGAACATCCTGCGCGCCCTGGCTAACGATTCGTT
>JAIERF010000301.1 GCA_019747075.1 Pseudomonadaceae bacterium | reverse complement strand
CCGACGAACTCAGCCAGCGCAAACAAGGCGTCACCAGCAGCAGCCTGATGTACAGCACGCAGCCGGCGCCGGCGCAGCTTCCCAGCGACTTCCGCATCCTCGTGGCAGAAGACAACAGCATCTCCACCAAGGTCATCCGCGGCATGCTCAACAAGCTCAACCTCACCCCGGACACCGCCAGCAACGGCGAGCAGGCCCTGCGTGCCATGCAGGCGCAGCATTACGACCTGGTGCTGATGGACTGCGAAATGCCGGTGCTCGATGGCTTTACCGCCACCCAGATGCTGCGCGAGTGGGAAGCCCGCGAACAACAGCCGCGCACCCCGGTGGTGGCACTGACCGCGCATATCATGTCCGAGCACAAAGAGCGCGCCCGCCAGGTGGGCATGGACGGCCATGTGGCCAAGCCGGTAGAACTGTCGCAGCTGCGCGAGCTGATCGAACATTGGGTGGCCGAGCGTGATCGCCATGCCAAACCCGCGCCCGACCCAGCCGCACACTGACCCACGCAACCCGACCAAGAGCACCGACCATGCTGCCCACGCTGTTCAGCCTGTACCTGAAGATGCTGGTGCTCTATAGCCCGTTCTTCGTGCTGTCGTGCTTTATCAGCCTGACCCGCGGCTACACGGTCAAGGAGCGCAAGCGCCTGGCCTGGAAGGTGGCGATCGGCACCCTGATCTCCAGCGTCCTGCTGTACCTGTTCGGCCAGAGCATCTTCGACGTGTTCGGCATCACCGTCGACGCCTTCCGCATCGGTGCCGGCTCCGTGCTGTTTATCTCGGCCCTGGGCATGGCGCAGGGCAAGCCCGCAGTGCAGGCCGACAACCTGCAGCAGGACGTCACCATCGTGCCGCTGACCATTCCGCTGACGGTCGGCCCCGGCACCATCGGCGCCCTGCTGGTGATGGGCGTCAGCCAACCGCACTGGGACGACAAACTGCCGGCGCTGCTCGGCATCCTCGCCGCCAGCATTACCGTGGGGCTGGTGCTGTACCTCTCCGACCTGTTCGAACGCCTGCTCGGCGATCAGGGTTTGCAGATCGTCAGCCGCCTGATGGGCCTGTTCGTCTGCGCCCTGGCCGCGCAGATCATCTTCACTGGGGTGAAGAACTACCTGGCCCTGTAAGCGCCCCATTCTGAGGCATCACCCCGACTGGGGCGCACCACAACGCCCATACGCGCCTCAATCTGGTTCATGGGCGCCGCAAGCGGCCGGCTACAGCGTCTGCCGCACACGGCTTTGGGGGTTCTGGCACGCTTTGCGCAGTGAGCCGGTACACCTCTGATTCACCCTCGGTCAAGCGCCATGAATGCCCCCGTCCCCATCACCCTGTTCACCCCCAGCTGGCATGCCGAGCTGGAGCTGGGCTATGGCCGTGACGGTGAGACCACGCGCCCAACCTTACGCCGCCACAAAGGCCCGCTGCGAGTGCAGAAGCACCTGTACGCCGAAGGCCCCGAGGTGTGCCAGCACATCATTGTCCACCCGCCGGGAGGAATTGCCGGAGGCGATCGCCTGGATATCGCCGCCACGGTGGGTGCTAACGCCTGGGCGCAACTGACCAGCCCTGGCGCGGCTAAATGGTACCGAGCCAAAGGCCCCGCCTATCAGCGGCTTGAGCTCAAGGTCGGCGCCGGCGCCACCCTGGAATGGCTGCCCCAGGAAACCATCGTCTATTGCGGCGCCCAGGCCGAGCTCAGCACCCGCATTGAGCTCGAAGGTGACGCCCGCCTGTGCTACTGGGACATGGTCGCCCTCGGTCGCCCGGCCAGTGGCGAGCGTTTCAACACGGGGCATTTCCAGGCCCATCTGGATATCCGCCGCGACGGTCAGCTGCTCTGGCACGAGCGCCAGCGCATCTACGGCGACGACGGCCTGCTCGACTCACCCATCGGCCTGGCCGGGCAACCGGTGTTCGCCACGTTGCTGATCAGCGGCGAGATCGACGCCGATCTCCTCGAACGCTGCCGTATGATCCCCAGCCTGGTACGTGGCGACCTTAGCCAACTGCCAGGCCTACTGGTGGCCCGCTGCCTGGCCAGCGAAGCGCTGCATGCCCGCGCATGGCTGATCGACCTTTGGCGCCTGCTGCGCCCTGTATTGCTCGGGCGCGCCGCCGTGCCCCCACGAATCTGGAGTACCTGATGGATCTCACCCCCCGCGAAAAAGACAAGCTGCTGATCTTCACCGCCGGCTTGGTGGCCGAGCGGCGCCTGGCCCGCGGGGTCAAGCTCAACTACCCGGAAGCCATGGCCTACATCAGCGCCGCCCTGCTCGAAGGTGCCCGCGACGGCCAGACCGTGGCCGAGCTGATGCATTTCGGCACCACCCTGCTGACCCGCGAGCAGGTCATGGAAGGCATCCCGGAAATGATCCCGGAAATCCAGGTCGAGGCCACTTTCCCGGACGGCACCAAGTTGGTCACCGTCCATCAACCGATCGCGTGAGCCATGAGCATTTCGATTCGCGACGCCCGCGACAACGATCTGGAAGCAATCCGCGCCATCTTCAACGACGCCGTGCTTAACACCACGGCGATCTGGATGGACGCCACCGTCGATTTGGCCAACCGCCAGGCCTGGCTGGCCGCACGTCGCCAGCAGGGCTATCCGGTACTGGTGGCGGTGGATGCCGACGACACCGTGCTCGGCTATGCCGCCTATGGCGACTGGCGGCCTTTCGACGGTTTCTGCAACACCGTCGAAAACTCGCTGTACATAAGCGCGGAGCAACGCGGTCGTGGCCTCGGCGTACTGCTGCTGGGCGCCCTGATCGAGCGCGCCCGAGCCGGCGGCAAACACGTAATGGTCGCCGCCATCGAGAGCGGCAACGCCGCCTCCATCGGCCTGCACCAGCGTTTTGGCTTCGCCATCACCGGGCAGATGCCCCAAGTCGGGCGCAAATTCGGCCGCTGGCTGGACCTGACCTTTATGCAACTGATCCTTACCCCCGAGAGGAGCGCGCCATGATCCCCGGCGAATACCTGATTCAGGACGGCGAGATCGAACTCAACGCCGGCCGTCGCACCCTGAGCCTCAGCGTGGCCAATAGCGGCGACCGGCCGATCCAGGTCGGCTCGCACTTTCACTTCTTCGAAACCAACGACGCCCTGACCTTTGACCGTGAACCCACGCGAGGTATGCGCCTGAATATCGCCGCCGGCACCGCCGTGCGCTTCGAGCCGGGCCAGTCGCGTGAGGTCGAGCTGGTCGAGCTGGCGGGTGAGCGCCGCGTCTACGGCTTCGCCGGCCGCATCATGGGAGCGCTGTCATGAAGATTTCCCGCCAAGCCTACGCCGACATGTTCGGCCCCACCGTCGGCGACAAGGTGCGCCTGGCCGACACCAACCTGTGGATCGAGGTCGAGAAGGACTTCACCGCCTACGGCGACGAGGTCAAGTTCGGCGGCGGCAAAGTCATCCGCGACGGCATGGGCCAGAGTCAACTGTGCGCCGCCGACGTGGTCGACACTGTGATCACCAACGCGCTGATCATCGACCACTGGGGCATCGTCAAGGCCGACGTCGGCCTCAAGGGCGGGCGCATCGCCGCCATCGGCAAGGCTGGCAACCCGGACATCCAGCCGGACGTGACCATCGCCATCGGTGGCGCTACTGAAGTGATCGCCGGTGAAGGCATGATCCTCACCGCCGGCGGCGTCGACACCCATATCCATTTCATCTGCCCGCAGCAGATCGAAGAAGCCTTGATGAGCGGCACCACCACCATGATCGGCGGCGGCACCGGCCCGGCCACCGGCAC
>JAIERF010000260.1 GCA_019747075.1 Pseudomonadaceae bacterium | reverse complement strand
TTTGCTGGTGTAGAACGGGGTGAAGATATGCGCCAGCACGTCCGCCGCCACGCCAGCGCCCTGGTCGGTGACGCGGATGCACAGCTGGCCGCCCTCCTCGTGGGCGCTCAGCTCGATCCGCGACGGCTCGTGGGGATGGGCGTCGCGGTTGGCATCCAGGGCGTTGCGCAGCAGATTGAGCAGCACCTGTTCGAGCAGCACGCGGTCGGCATACACGCTGGGCAGGCCGGGGGCGAAGGCTTCGTCGATGCTGATCTGCCGGTTACTGGCCTCCCACTGACAGAGGCGCACCGCCTCGCGGGCCACCTCGTCCGGCTGCAGCGCCTGCATGCGCCGTTGGCCCTTGCGCAGGAAACCGCGCAGGCGCTTGATCACTTCGGCAGCGTGATTGGCATGTTCAGTGATTCGCTCCAGGCCCTGAGCCACCCGCGCGGCCGCCTGCGGATTGCTGCCCAGGCTTTGCAGGTAGCGCTGGCTGGCGCCGGCGTAATTGACCACCGCTGCCAGCGGCTGATTGATTTCGTGGGCGATGCCCGAGGCCAACTCGCCAAGGGTCACCAGCCGCGCGGTGTGGGCCAGCTCGTCCTGATGGCGGCGCTGCTGGGCCTCGCGCAATTCGCGCTCGGTCATGTCGCGGGCCACCAGCGAGTAATAGCGCTCGCCGCCGGCCGCGCAGTGAGCCAACAGCACCAGCGACACCGGCAACGGCGGCGCCGCTTGGCGCAGCAACTGCGCTTCGCTGTTCCACACGCCTTGCTGCTCGGCGGTCAGCCGCCCTTCGCCTTGCAGGCGCTGCAAGTCAGCCGTCGGCAGCAGGCTGTCGAGGGCCGGCAGCGCGGCATCTGCGTCCAGGCCAAGGGCACGCCGTGCCGCCGGATTGAGATAGCCGAGGGCACCATCGGCCTCGATAAACAGCACCAGGTCGGTGTTGGCCTCGACCACTTCGGCCAGGCGCCGCAGGTTCTCTTCGGCCTGCACGCGGGCGGTGATATCGCGCGACACGCTGACCACTTCCACCACGGCGCCGGTGTAGGTTTCGCGGATCGCCCGGCTGGCGGTTTCGAACCACAGGTAATGGCCGGCCTGGTGGCGAATGCGGTAGGTCATGGTGTGATAGCCGGCCTGCTCCAGCGCCTCGGCGGTGCGCTGCACCAGCAGGTCCTGGTCCTGGGGATGGAACAGGCTCTGCACGCGCACCCCGCGCAGTTGCTCCGGCCAATAACCGAGCAGGGTCCAGCTGGCCGGCGAGGCATCGAGGAAGCAGCCGTCCGGGGTGTGGCGGGATATCAGGTCGGTGGTGTTCTCGGTGATCAACCGGTACAGGCGCCGGGCCTGAGTCGCCTCACGGGCCTCGCGCACCTCGACGCTGGCATCCCGGCAGCGCGCCAGCACCCGTTGCGCCACCGGGTCGGGAATAAAGCTCCAGATCAGGATGCGTGCGCCATCCTCAGCCTCCACCGCTTCGATGGCCCGGCCCTGGCTCAGGCAGGCGCGCACCAGCGGCACATAGTTAACCGGCAGCAACTGGGTCAGCGCACTCAGCGGGCGCTCGGCCAACAGGCCCTGCAGGGCCAGGTTGTATTCCAGCAACTGCGCCTCGGCGTCCAGCAGCAGGCTCGGCTGCGGGTCGGCCGCCAGCAGCGGTGCGCTGCGGGTGATGCCGGCGGCCAGCTCGGTCAGTTGGCTCAACAAGGTGCGCAACCAGGGCAGCCAGTCGAGGCTGGCGCCTTCATCCACCTCCAGCAACAGCACGCCCGGCTGCCCCGGCAGCAACTCCAGGGCCAGGGCCTGGCCATGACTGAGGGCTGCGCGACGCAGGCGTCCGGCCAGCCAGCACGGCAACTGGCGCAGCGCCTCCAGGCTAAGCTGGGGCTGCTGCTGCAACTGCTCAAACAGCAACAAATCGCTGGCCGCCAGCGGGTCGCCCTGGCCCGGCGGCAAGGCTAAGCCGCCCCCTTCCTGGGCATAGGTGCGACTGCTGGCCTGCCAGCACAGGTACCAGGCCTGGCGCACCGGCCCACAAGCCAGCACGGCATGGCGCAAGGCCTCGGCACGCTGAGCCAGGGGCACCGCTTCGCGCTGCAGACGCAACCAACTGTGCAAGGGCACCGCCAGGGCATCGACCGGCAGAGTCATCGGCAAAATCCTATAGTAAATAGCCTATACAACCATGGTATAGCTTCCATATATACCCGGTAAAACTTATAAATCACACCCGGCCATTAACCGGTAATGCTGCACAGGCTACCGGAATATCCAGCGCTAACCATTCGCCAAAGGTGTCATCTGCCATGTCGATCTACGATCAAGGTCTCAGCCCCGCTGCCGTCAACCACATTGCCCTCAGCCCGCTGAGCTTTATCGAACGCACGGCCGCGGTCTATCCGCAGTACCCGGCCGTGGTGCATGGCGCCATCCGCCGCAACTGGGCCACCACCTATGCCCGCTGCCGGCGCCTGGCCTCGGCCCTGGCTGGCCGCGGGATCAAGAAGGGCGACACGGTGGCGGTGATGCTGCCGAACATTCCGGAAATGCTCGAAGCGCACTTTGGCGTGCCGATGATCGGCGCGGTGCTCAACCCGCTGAACGTGCGCCTGGATGCCGAAGCCATTGCCTTTATGCTGCAGCACGGCGAAGCCAAGGCGTTGATTGCCGACCGTGAGTTCTTCGACGTGATCCACGCCGCCGTCGGCATGCTCGACCACCCGCCGCTGGTAATCGACGTCAATGACCCGGAATACGGCGAAGGCCAGGCGGTCAGCGACCTTGACTACGAAGCCCTGCTGGCCGAAGGCGACCCCGAGTTTGCCTGGCAGTGGCCGGCGGACGAGTGGGACGCCATCAGCCTCAACTACACCTCCGGCACCACCGGCAACCCCAAGGGCGTGGTCTACCACCACCGCGGCGCCTACCTGAACTCCCTGGGCAACCAGATGACCTGGGCCATGGGCAACCACCCGGTGTACCTGTGGACCCTGCCGATGTTCCACTGCAACGGCTGGTGCTACCCCTGGACCATCACCGCCCTGGCCGGCGTGCACGTGTTCCTGCGGCGCGTCGACCCGCAGAAGATCCTCAACCTGATCCGCGATGAGCAGGTCACCCACCTGTGCGGCGCACCGATCGTGCTCAACGCCCTGGTCAACATGCCCGACTCGGCCAAGGCCGCCATCGACCACCCGGTCAAGGCCATGGTCGCTGGCGCGGCGCCACCCGCCAAGGTGATCGGCGCGGTGGAGGAAATGGGCATCCACGTCACCCACGTCTACGGCCTTACCGAGGTCTACGGCCCGGTCACCCTGTGTGCCTGGCACGCCGAGTGGGACGCTCTGCCGCTGGAAGAGCGGGCGGTAATCAAGGCCCGTCAGGGCGTGCGCTACCCGACCCTGGAAGGGGTGATGGTGGCCGATCCGAAAACCCTCGAACCGGTACCGCGCGACGGCCAGACCATCGGCGAGATCTTTATGCGCGGCAACACGGTGATGAAGGGCTACCTGAAAAACCCCACCGCCACCGCCGAAGCCTTCGAGGGCGACTGGTTCCACACCGGCGACCTGGCCGTGTGTCACCCGGACGGCTACGTGGAAATCCGCGACCGCCTGAAGGACATCATCATTTCCGGCGGCGAGAACATCTCCACCATCGAACTGGAAGGCGTGCTCTATCGCCACCACGGGGTGCTGGAAGCCGCCGTGGTAGCACGTCCGGATGAGAAATGGGGCGAAACCCCCTGCGCCTTTATCACCCTCAAGGCGGACCACCA
>JAIERF010000211.1 GCA_019747075.1 Pseudomonadaceae bacterium | reverse complement strand
CCCTTGCAGCCTTTCCACAGGGTCAGGTTGGAGCCGGCGAGGTCGGCGGAACCACCGAGGAACTCCGGCAGCAGCGGGCCGAAAGCGTTCAGGGTGTTCTGGCTGGCCTTACGGCTGGCGATGGTCTCGCCCTTGGCGGCGACGTCAGCAATGTAAGCGGCGGCTTTGGCGCTGAAATCAGCCGGCAGTTCGCCCTTGCTGCGACGGGTGAATTCGCTGGCCAGCTCCGGGAAGGCGGCGGCGTAGGCGGCAAAGCGCTGGTTCCACTCGGCTTCGGCGGCAGCACCGGCTTGTTTGGCATCCCATTCGGCGTAGATGTCGGCCGGGATTTCGAACGGGCCGTGGTTCCACTTCAGCGCGGCGCGGGTCAGGGCGATCTCTTCGGCACCCAGTGGAGCGCCGTGGCAGTCTTCCTTGCCGCCTTTGTTCGGCGAGCCGAAACCGATGGTGGTCTTGCAGCAGATCAGGGTCGGACGCTCGTGCTCGGCACGGGCAGTCTCGATGGCAGTTTTGATTTCGTCGGCGTCATGGCCGTCAACATTGCGAATCACCTGCCAGCCGTAGGCTTCGAAGCGCTTCGGCGTGTCATCGGTGAACCAGCCTTCGACTTCGCCGTCGATGGAGATGCCGTTGTCGTCGTAGAAGGCGACCAGCTTGCCCAGGCCCAGGGTACCGGCCAACGAGCAGACTTCATGGCTGATGCCTTCCATCATGCAACCGTCGCCCAGGAAGGCGTAGGTGTGGTGGTCAACGATATTGTGGCCAGGACGGTTGAACTGCGCGCCCAGAACCTTTTCCGCCAGGGCGAAGCCGACGGCGTTGGCGATGCCCTGGCCGAGTGGACCAGTGGTGGTTTCCACGCCTGGGGTGTAGCCGTACTCCGGGTGACCCGGGGTTTGGCTGTGCAGCTGACGGAAGTTCTTCAGGTCGTCGATCGACAGGTCGTAGCCGGTCAGGTGCAACAGCGAGTAGATCAGCATCGAGCCGTGGCCGTTGGACAGCACAAAGCGGTCACGGTCGGCGAAGCTCGGGTTGCTCGGGTTGTGCTTGAGGAAATCGCGCCACAACACCTCGGCAATATCCGCCATGCCCATCGGGGCACCGGGGTGGCCGCTGTTGGCTTTTTGCACAGCATCCATGCTGAGGGCACGAATGGCATTGGCACGCTCACGACGGCTGGGCATCGCTGATCTCCTGGAGGGCTGCCTCTAAACAGTATGTTCAGGCAGCTGTAGGTCGAAAAAAGACGGGCATTTTCCCCCAGCGAGGGGCATGGGGGCAATCACAGATGGTCGCCAGCAGGCAGACAATTGCAGATAGAGGTCCATGATCGCCCGCAAGACCAATATCAAAACTTTTTGATATTGGTCTTGCGGGGCTGTTTTTCCCCACCTAGACTGCGCTGCATGAACCTGCGCGCGCCCCAACTTCGTTTCGAAGCCAGTGATGAACTCGCCAGCCTGTGCAAAGCCGGCGGTGACCCGCTGCGCCTGAACATCCTGCGCGCCCTGGCTAACGATTCGTTTGGCGTGCTGGAGCTGGCGCAAATCTTCGCCACCGGCCAGTCCGGCATCAGCCACCATTTAAAGGTGCTGGCCCAGGCCGGCCTGGTGGCCACCCGTCGCGAAGGCAACGCCATCTTTTATCGCCGCGCTCTGCCGCACAGCGAACTGTTCGGCGGCAAGTTGCACGCCGCCCTGCTGGATGAAGTGGAAAGCCTGCAGCTGCCGGACGCGGTACAAACCCGTATCACCGCCGTACACGCCCAGCGAGCCGCCGCCAGCCAGGATTTTTTTGCGCGTATGGCTGAGAGCTTCCAGGCCCAGCAGGACCTGATCGCCGGCCTGCCGCAGTATCGCGACAGCCTGCTGGCACTGCTCGACTCGCTGAGTTTTGCCGATGATGCCAGCGCCCTGGAAATCGGCCCCGGCGACGGCGCCTTTCTGCCCGAGCTGGCGCGCCGCTTCCAGCAGGTCAGCGCCCTCGACAACAGCCCGGCGATGCTCGACCTGGCGCGCCAACGCTGCCTCGACGAAGGCCTGGGGAATGTTCAGCTAGCCTTGGCCGATGCCCTCGGCGAAGACCCGCTCAGCGCCGACTGCGTGGTGCTGAACATGGTGCTGCATCACTTTGCCGCGCCGGCCGAGGCGATCAAGCAGCTGGCGCGGCGGGTCAAGCCCGGCGGCAGCCTGCTGATCACCGAGCTGTGCAGCCACAACCAGAGCTGGGCCCGCGAGGCCTGTGGCGATCTGTGGCTAGGCTTCGAGCAGGATGACCTGGCACGCTGGGCCGCCGCCGCCGGGCTGAGCAGCGCAGAAAGTGTGTACATTGGCCTGCGCAATGGCTTCCAGATTCAGGTCCGTCATTTTCAGAAACCCAAGGCGGCGTCCGCTGCCCGCTCCCTCCCTAATACCCAGATAGAACAGGAACTGCGCTGATGAGCGAATACTCCCTTTTCACCTCCGAGTCCGTGTCTGAAGGGCATCCGGACAAGATCGCCGACCAGATTTCCGATGCGGTACTGGACGCCATCATCGCCAAGGACAAACACGCCCGCGTGGCCTGTGAAACCCTGGTAAAAACCGGCGTAGCCATCGTCGCTGGCGAGATCACCACCAGCGCCTGGGTCGACCTAGAAGACCTGGTGCGCAAGGTCATCGTCGACATCGGCTACGACAGCTCCGACGTCGGCTACGACGGCAACACCTGCGGCATCATCAACATCATTGGCAAGCAGTCCCCGGACATCAACCAGGGTGTTGACCGCGCCAAGCCGGAAGACCAGGGCGCCGGCGACCAGGGCCTGATGTTCGGCTACGCCAGCAACGAAACCGACGTGCTGATGCCAGCACCGATCACCTTCTCCCACCAGCTGGTGCAGCGTCAGGCTGAGGCGCGCAAATCCGGCCTGCTGCCGTGGCTGCGCCCGGACGCCAAATCCCAGGTCACCTGCCGCTATGAAAACGGCAAAGTGGTCGGCATCGACGCCGTGGTGCTGTCGACCCAGCACAACCCGGAAGTGAAGTACGAAGACCTGCGCGAAGGCGTGATGGAGCTGATCGTCAAGCACGTGCTGCCGGCCGAACTGCTGCACAAGGACACCCAGTTCCACATCAACCCGACTGGCCAGTTCATCATCGGCGGCCCGGTGGGCGACTGCGGCCTGACCGGCCGTAAAATCATCGTCGACAGCTACGGCGGCATGGCCCGTCACGGTGGCGGCGCGTTCTCCGGCAAGGACCCATCCAAGGTGGATCGTTCGGCCGCCTACGCCGGTCGTTACGTGGCCAAGAACATCGTCGCCGCAGGCCTGGCCGAGCGCTGCGAAATCCAGGTGTCCTACGCCATCGGTGTGGCCCAGCCGACCTCGATCTCGATCAACACCTTCGGCACCAACAAGGTCAGCGAAGAGCAGATCATCAAGCTGGTGCGTGAAGTCTTCGACCTGCGTCCGTACGCCATCACCAAGATGCTCGACCTGCTGCACCCGATGTACCAGGCCACCGCGGCCTACGGCCACTTCGGCCGCACCCCGGAGCAGGTCACCGTGGGCGACGACACCTTCACCACCTTTACCTGGGAAAAAACCGACAAGGCCGCCGACCTGCGCGCCGCCGCCGGTTTGTAAACCCAGCGCTGCAAGAAAAAGCCCCGCCCTGTGCGGGGCTTTTTCTTGTCTGGCCGCTATTATGCACCACAAGCACATGACAGCCCGGCTGTCATGTGCTCTCTTCTCCTGATGGCTAACCATCACC
>JAIERF010000091.1 GCA_019747075.1 Pseudomonadaceae bacterium | reverse complement strand
TACCTCAGCCTGTTGGTGCTGATTCCCCTGGGTGCCATGTTTCTGAAAACCAGCGATCTCAGCTGGAGCCAATTCATGACCATCATCAGCGCCCCGCGGGTACTGGCTGCGCTCAAACTGAGCTTCAGCACCGCCTTCTACGCAGCCCTGGTGAATGGCCTGATCGGCACCCTGCTGGCCTGGGTGCTGGTGCGCTACACCTTCCCCGGCCGCAAGATCATCGACGCGATGATCGACCTGCCCTTCGCCCTGCCCACTGCCGTGGCCGGTATCGCCCTGACGGCGCTGTATGCGCCCAGCGGTTTGATCGGCCAGTTCGCCACCGACCTGGGTTTCAAAATCGCCTACAGCCCGCTGGGCATCACCCTGGCGCTGACCTTCGTCACCCTGCCCTTCGTGGTCCGCACCGTGCAGCCGGTGCTGGCGGACATCCCCCGCGAGGTTGAGGAAGCCGCCGCCTGCCTGGGCGCCAAGCCGCTGCAGGTGTTTCGCCACATCCTCATGCCGGCGTTGCTACCAGCCTGGCTGACCGGCTTTGCCCTGGCCTTTGCGCGTGGCGTGGGCGAGTACGGTTCGGTGATCTTTATCGCCGGCAATATGCCGATGAAAACCGAGATCCTGCCGCTGCTGATCATGGTCAAGCTCGACCAGTACGACTACACCGGCGCCACCGCCATCGGCGTGTTGATGCTGGTGGTCTCCTTCGTCCTGTTGCTGCTGGTCAACCTGCTGCAACGCCGTATCGAAACCCCTTAAGGAGGCTGCCATGTCGTCTATTACTGTTAGCGCAGCCGCCACTCGCAATGCCGCCCGCCGCGGCAATGCCTGGGCGCGCCGGCTGCTGATTCTCAGCGCCTGGTTGGCCTTCGCGTTGTTTCTGTTGCTGCCGTTGTACATGGTGTTGAGCGAGGCATTGAAGCTCGGTTTTGGCACCTTTTTCACCTCGATCCTCGAACCCGATGCTATTTCGGCGCTGAAGCTGACCCTGATTGCCGTTGGTATTTCGGTGCCGCTCAACCTGGTGTTCGGCGTCTCGGCCGCCTGGTGCGTGAGCAAGTTCGAGTTCCGCGGCAAGAGCCTGCTGGTGACCCTGATCGACCTGCCGTTCTCGGTCTCGCCCGTGATTGCCGGTTTGATCTACGTGCTGCTGTTTGGCGCCCAGGGCTACTTTGGTGAGTGGCTGAGCGAGCACGACATCCAGATCGTCTTCGCCGTGCCCGGCATTGTCCTGGCAACCCTGTTCGTCACCGTGCCCTTTGTGGCACGTGAGCTGATCCCGCTGATGCAGGAGCAAGGCACCCAGGAAGAAGAAGCCGCACGCCTGCTCGGCGCCAACGGCTGGCAGATGTTCTGGCACGTAACCCTGCCCAACATCAAATGGGGCCTGATCTACGGCGTGGTGCTCTGTACCGCCCGGGCCATGGGCGAGTTTGGCGCGGTGTCGGTGGTGTCCGGGCACATCCGTGGCTACACCAACACCCTGCCGCTGCACGTCGAGATTCTCTACAACGAATACAACCACGTCGCCGCCTTCAGCGTCGCCAGCCTGCTGCTCGCCCTGGCCCTGATCATCCTGCTGCTCAAGCAGTGGAGCGAAGCCCGTTTGTCCCGTCTGAAATCTGCAGGCGATGAGGAATAAGTCATGAGTATTGAAGTCCGCAATATCAGCAAAAACTTCGGCGCCTTCCGTGCCCTCAACGATATCAACCTGGACATCCACAGCGGCGAACTGGTGGCCCTGCTCGGCCCGTCCGGCTGCGGCAAGACCAGCCTGCTGCGCATCATCGCAGGATTAGAAACCCCCGACACCGGCAGCATCCAGTTCCATGGTGAAGACGTATCCGGCCACGACGTGCGCGACCGTAACGTCGGTTTTGTGTTCCAGCACTACGCCCTGTTCCGCCACATGACGGTGTTCGACAACGTCGCCTTCGGCCTGCGCATGAAGCCGAAAAAGCAGCGCCCGAGCGAAGAAGAAATCGCCCACAAGGTGCATGAACTGCTGAACATGGTGCAGCTCGACTGGCTGGCCGACCGCTACCCGGAGCAGCTCTCCGGTGGCCAACGCCAGCGTATCGCCCTGGCCCGCGCCCTGGCCGTGCAGCCGAAAATCCTGCTCTTGGATGAGCCGTTCGGCGCCCTGGATGCCAAGGTACGCAAAGAGCTGCGCCGCTGGCTGGCGCGCCTGCACGAAGAGATCAACCTGACCTCGGTGTTCGTTACCCACGACCAGGAAGAAGCCATGGAAGTGGCCGACCGCATCGTGGTGATGAACAAGGGCGTGATCGAGCAGATCGGCACACCGGCTGAGGTGTATGAGAAACCGGCCAGCGATTTCGTTTATCACTTCTTGGGCGACTCCAACCGCCTGCACCTGGGCGATGACGGCCACATCTTGTTCCGCCCCCACGAAATTTCCCTGTCACGCCTGACCCAAGCCGAACACCTGGCGGCGCAAGTACGCGACATCCGCCCGCTCGGCGCCATCACCCGCGTGACCCTGAAAGTCGAGGGCCAGGACGAGCTGATCGAAGCCGAAGTCGTCAACGACCACGCCAGCCTGGCCGGTCTGATCCGTGGCGAAACCCTGTACTTCAAACCACGGCCAAGCTTTGCGGCCAACGGCCTCTAAGTTGAACCATCACAAACCCAAAGCCCGCTGATCAGCGGGTTTTTTTCTGCGCTAAATCCCCCCTGCGGCGCTCCGTCCCAGGCAGGCGACCAGCGCGTCGTGGTTACAATGGGGTTTTCACGGAGCATTGCTGATGAGCCAATCCCCTGCCTACGGCGTCGGCGACGCGTCCTACCAGGCCGCCGGCGGTATCGACGGTCTGCAACGCCTGGTCGATGACTTCTACACGCTGATGGATGAGCGGCCAGAGGCCGCAGTGATTCGCGCCATGCACCCTGAAAGCCTGCAACTGGCGCGCGACAAGCTGGCCTGTTTTCTCAGCGGCTGGCTGGGCGGCCCGCGGTTGTTCAGCGAACGCTACGGGCCGATTGCCATCCCGGCGTTCCATGCCCAATGGCCGATCGACGAAACCCACAGTGCCGCCTGGCTGCAGTGCATGGCCGGCGCCATCGCCCGCCAGCCCTACGCGCCAGACTTTGCCGAATACCTACTGACCCAGTTGCGCGTGCCCGCCGCCCGTATCGTCCAGGCCAGCGGCAATCGGCATAAACAGGGATAAAACCTAAAGGCTACGTACAACCTGCCAAGGATGGCCTCAGCACCTAGCTACAGGCCAAAAGCAGAGCATGGACATGCTGTTGCCCCGCCCGTAATGTGCACACAAGCCATGTCGCTTTACCTCCCCGCCTTATGCCGCGTTTTTGGCGCGACACTCAAGCCGATCAAGGAGTTACGCATGGACAAGGAACGTTATCAGACACAAACGGCGCAAAGTATTACGCTGCTTGTGTCGCCCACTTAATAATTATTATTCATCTCATCGATCATGCCAAACGTATATAAGTATCTCTCCCCGGAGCGTAGAAGCTACCTGAGCAACGAGCTACTGAGATTCAGTCAACCTGACGCTCTCAATGACCCATTTGAATTATTACCAACGTTCTCTAAGGAACAGGCAGCGAAGATCGTCGAAACATATATTCGCACACTGAAACCAAAGCCCGTCTTTAACGGTCCTGAATTCATAGAATAAGTGCAACGTTTGAAACGATAGGCAGAGAGTCAGCCACCGGTAGAATCCAGGCTCT
>JAIERF010000358.1 GCA_019747075.1 Pseudomonadaceae bacterium | reverse complement strand
GTGATCAAATACGGCGGCAACGCCATGGAAAGCGATGAGCTGAAAACCGGCTTCGCCCGCGACATCGTGCTGATGAAAGCAGTCGGCATCAACCCGGTGGTAGTCCATGGCGGCGGCCCGCAAATCGGCGACCTGCTCAAGCGCCTGAGCATCGAGAGCCACTTTATCGACGGCATGCGCGTCACCGATGCGCAGACCATGGACGTGGTGGAAATGGTCCTCGGCGGCCAAGTCAACAAGGACATCGTCAACCTGATCAACCACCACGGCGGCAGCGCCATCGGCCTGACCGGCAAGGACGCCCGCCTGATCCGCGCCAAGAAGCTCACCGTGACCCGCCAGACCCCGGAAATGACCCAGCCGGAAATCATCGACATCGGCCACGTCGGCGAAGTCATCGGCGTCAATGTCGAGCTGATCAACATGCTGGTGTCGGGTAATTTTATCCCGGTGATCGCCCCGATCGGCGTCGGCGAGAACGGCGAGTCCTACAACATCAACGCCGACCTAGTGGCCGGCAAGGTGGCCGAAGCGCTGAAAGCCGAGAAGCTGATGCTGCTGACCAACATCGCCGGCCTGATGAACAAGCAGGGCGAAGTGCTGACCGGCTTGAGCACCGAGCAAGTGGACGAGTTGATTGCCGATGGCACCATCTACGGCGGCATGCTGCCGAAGATCAGCTGCGCCCTGGAAGCGGTACAAGGCGGGGTAAACAGCGCGCACATCATCGACGGGCGGGTGCCTAACGCGGTGCTACTGGAGATCTTCACCGATACAGGTGTCGGCACCAAGATCAGCAACCGTAAAGCCCGCTAACCCCGCCGTATGGGGCTGCGGAGCGGCGCAGTTTAGGGCGCGAGTCCCAACAACTGCGCCAGCCGCGCCCGGTCCGCGACAAACCCGGCAGAGGCTTGCTTGCGAGTTTCTTCGAAGCGCTCGATGTCCTTGAGCAGGCTTTCCTGCTCACCCTTGATGTTGCTGATCTGCACCAGCAGGCTTTCCGGCACCACGCGGCCGGCGCGTTCCTGCTCGGCTGCCTGGCCTTGCAGGTTGGCCTGCTGGGTGCGCAACGACTGCAGATTGCCGCGCGCCGCACCCACCGCCCCGTCCAGCTCGGTCAGCTTGCGCTCGCGGGCACGGTCCACATCATCCAGGCTGGAATACAGGCGCAACAACTGGGCATCCGACGTGGCCTGGGCTTGCTGCGCCTGCAGGCGCTGACGCTCTTCTGCAGTTGGCGCCGGCGGCACCACGCGCACCACCCGACCCTGGTCGGACAGCACATCGTAGCCCTTGCCAATGTATTCCGGCGGCACGCCTTGGCGGTCGAGCACAATCACGCCCTTGTCGTTGACGTAGCGGTACAACTCGCCGGCGCCCGCCAGGGCGGGTAGCAAGACCGACAACAACAAGGGGAGTCGCAAGGCGCCCGGTTTCAGCATAAGAACAATACCCTGTGGTGGATCAGGCCTGAATGCCGTACTGCTCGCGGTAGGCTTGTACCGCCGGCAAATGCTGTTTGAGTTCAGCGTTATCGGCCAGATATTCCAGTACTTGGGTCAACGACACAATACTCACCACCGGCATGGCGAAATCGCGCTCGACTTCCTGGATCGCCGACAGCTCGCCCTGGCCGCGCTCCTCACGGTTCAAGGCGATCAGCACACCGGCCGCCTGCGCGCCCTGGGCCTGGATGATCTGCATCACTTCGCGGATCGCCGTGCCAGCAGTAATCACGTCGTCAACGATCAGCACCCGGCCTTCGAGCGGGGCGCCCACCAGGCTGCCACCTTCGCCATGGGTCTTAGCTTCCTTGCGGTTGAAGCACCAGGGCAGGTCCAGCTGATGCTGCTCGGCCAACGCCACGGCCGTCGCTGCCGCCAGCGGGATGCCCTTGTAGGCGGGGCCAAACAGCACATCGAAGGCAATCCCGCTCTCGACTACCGCGGCGGCGTAGAAGCGCCCCAACTGAGCCAGCGCCAAACCACTGTTGAACAACCCGGCATTGAAGAAGTACGGGCTGGTGCGCCCGGACTTGAGGGTGAAGGAACCAAAGCGCAAGACTCCACGCTCGATGGCAAAACGAATGAACTCGCGCTGGTAAGCCTGCATGAAGAAAATCCCGGATAGCACTGATTTTACGATGGGTTTAGCTAATAAATAGGAGCTCGGGTATCATACACGCACGTGTTTTTAGGGGCCATTTATGCGGATCATCAGTGTGAACGTGAATGGCATTCAGGCCGCAGCCGAGCGTGGTTTGCTCAATTGGCTGCAGGCACAGAATGCCGACGTCATCTGCCTGCAGGACACCCGCGCCTCTGCCTTTGAACTGGACGACCCAGCCTTCCAACTGGACGGCTACTTCCTCTATGCCTGTGATGCCGAAGTGCCTAGCCAAGGTGGTGTGGCGCTGTATTCACGGCTGCAACCCAAGGCGGTAATCAGTGGTCTGGGCTTTGAAATGGCCGACCGCTACGGGCGCTACCTGCAAGCCGATTTCGACAAAGTCAGTATTGCCTGCGTGCTGCTGCCTTCCGGGCAGCATGGCGACGAGAGCCTGAACCAGAAGTTCAAGTTCATGGACGACTTCGCCCATTACCTCGACAAGCAGCGCCGCAAGCGCCGTGAGTACATCTACTGCAGCTCGCTGTTTGTCGCGCACCAGAAGCTCGACGTGAAGAACTGGCGCGACTGCCAGCAATCCCCCGGTTTTCTGGCGCCCGAGCGCGCCTGGATGGATCAGGTGATCGGCAGCATGGGCTACGTCGATGCGCTGCGCGAAGTCAGCCGCGAAGGCGATCAGTTCAGCTGGTGGCCGGACACCGAGCAGGCGGAAATGCTCAACCTCGGCTATCGCTTCGACTATCACCTGCTCACCCCCGGCCTGCGCCGTTGCGTGCGCAGTGCCCGCCTGCCGCGCCAGCTACGCTTTTCCGAGCACGCGCCGCTGGCGGTCGATTACGACTGGACCCTCAGCGTTTAATCGGCAGGGATAATCATGGGCTTACCCAGTTGGCGCCGCGCCAAGCACCACCTGCCCATGCGCCACACCCAATTGCCGCGGATCTTGCAACGGATCTACGCGGCAATTGCCCTGCTGCTGTTCATGGCCGTGTTCGGCACCCTCGGCTTCTACAGCGTGGCCGACGAGCAGGCGACCTGGTCCGACGCACTGCACATGACCCTGATCACCATCACCACCGTCGGTTATGGTGAGATCATCCCCCTAAACAACCTCGGCGAGCGCCTGTTCGCCGGACTGATCGCCCTCACCGGCTTCGGCACCGTGACCTTTTTGTTCACCAGCCTGGCGACGTTTTTCCTCGAAAGCGATTTTGACTACAGCCTGCGGAGACGACGCATGGAAAAAGCCATCAAGAAGCTCAAGGGCCATTACATCCTTTGCGGCTTCGGCCGAGTTGGGCGCAACGTGGCCCATGAACTGGTGACCACCGGCCGCGAGTTCGTCGCCATCGACAGCGACGAAGAACAGTTCGAGGCCCAGCGCGAACACTTCCCCCACCTCCTGCACCTGCACGGCGACGCCACCGATGACGACCTGTTGCTGGCCGCCGACATTGCCGATGCCGCTGGGGTGTTCGCTGTCACCGGCGACGACAGCCGCAACCTGATGATTATCCTCACCGCCCGCCAGCTCAATCCCAAGGTGCGGGTCGTGGCGCGCTGCCATGAGTTGCGCAACGCGCAGAAAAT
>JAIERF010000334.1 GCA_019747075.1 Pseudomonadaceae bacterium | reverse complement strand
ATTGCCGCCACCTACCAGCTCGGTGGCGGCGTTTATTCACGGGAGGCGCTGGTGCTCAGCCTGGCGGCCCAATGGGCGCGCCTGCCGGGGGATGAAGACCCGCAGACCTTGCTCGACAGCCGCGCGGCGCGCCTGCTCAGGGTCAACACGGAACATCTGCGCGCCGCAGTGCCCGTCGAGGCCTGAGGCTCAGTCCGGCACTGGCAGGCTCAGGCTCTCCTTGACCTCTTCCATGACGATATAGCTCTTCGATTCGCGCACGTGCGGCAGCTTGAGCAGGATGTCGCCGAGCAGCTTGCGGTACGAGGCCATCTCGTTGATCCGCGCTTTCACTAGGTAGTCGAAGTCGCCGCTGACCAGGTGGCATTCCAGCACGTGGGGTAGCTTGAGTACCGCGCGGCGGAACTCCTCGAAGGTGTCGCCGGATTTGTAGTCCAGGCTGATCTCGACGAACACCAGCAGGCTGGCCTTGAGCTGCTGCGGATTGAGCCGCGCGTGGTAGCCCATGATGATGCCGTCGCGCTCCAGGCGCCGTACTCGCTCGGTGCAGGGGGTGGTCGACAGGCCGACGCGCTCGCCCAGTTCGGTGAAGCTGATGCGGCCGTCTTCCTGAAGGATACGTAAAATATTCCGGTCTATCTTGTCCAGCTCGCGGCGGCTCTGGTGTTGGGTGCGCATGGTGAATCTGCCTCTGTGAACTGGGTTTATGCCGGTATTTATCGCCAAATATAGCCGTTTAAATAGTGAGTTTCACTGGCATTGGCTTTTTATACTGCGCGCCATCTACGCTCAGAATAACAAACGTCTGCGGCCAGGCCGTCAGGCGGCTGCGACGATGTCACCCAGAGGACAACGAACATGCGAGTAATGGTGCTTGGTAGCGGTGTGATCGGTACCGCCAGTGCGTATTACCTGGCCCGTGCCGGCTTTGAAGTGGTGGTGGTGGATCGCCAGGACGGTCCCGCCTTGGAAACCAGCTTTGCCAACGCCGGCCAGGTGTCGCCCGGCTATGCCTCGCCGTGGGCGGCACCGGGTATCCCGCTGAAGGCGATCAAGTGGCTGCTGCAAAAGCACGCCCCGCTGGCGATCAAGGCCACCGGCGATATCGGCCAGTACCTGTGGATGGCGCAGATGCTGCGCAACTGCACCGCCAGCCGTTACGCGGTGAACAAGGAGCGCATGGTGCGCCTGTCCGAGTACAGCCGCGATTGCTTGGACGAGCTGCGCGCCGAAACCGGCATCAGCTACGAGGGGCGCACCCTGGGCACCACCCAGCTGTTCCGCACCCAGGCGCAGCTGGATGGCGCCGCCAAGGACATCGCCGTATTGCAGCAATCTGGCGTGCCCTATGAATTGCTCGACCGCGCCGGCATTGCTCGCGTGGAGCCGGCCCTGGCCGCCGTCACCGACAAGCTGGCCGGCGCCCTGCGCCTGCCCAACGACCAGACGGGTGATTGCCAGATGTTCACCCAGAAGCTGGCCGAGATGGCCAAGCAGCTGGGCGTGGAGTTCCGCTTCGGGCAGAACATCCAGCGCCTCGATGCCGTCGGTGACCGCATCAACGGCGTATGGATCGACGGCAAGCTGGAACAGGCCGATCACTACGTGTTGGCCCTGGGTAGCTACTCGCCGCAGCTGCTCAAGCCGCTGGGCATCAAAGCACCGGTGTACCCGCTGAAGGGCTACTCGCTGACCGTGCCGATCACCAATGCGGCGATGGCACCGACCTCGACCATTCTCGACGAGACCTACAAGGTTGCCATCACCCGTTTCGACAACCGCATCCGCGTGGGTGGCATGGCGGAAATCGCCGGTTTCGACCTGAGCCTTAACCCGCGTCGGCGCGAGACCCTGGAAATGATCACCAGCGATCTCTACCCCCAGGGCGGCGATCTGACTCGCGCCGAGTTCTGGACCGGCCTGCGTCCGGCCACCCCGGACGGCACGCCGATTGTCGGTGCCACCCGGTTCCGTAACTTGTTTCTGAATACCGGCCACGGCACGCTGGGCTGGACCATGGCCTGCGGCTCCGGCCGCTTGCTGGCCGATCTGATGGCGAAAAAACGTCCGCAGATCAGCGCCGAAGGCCTGGATATTTCCCGCTACAGCACTGCCAAAGAGAGCCACAAGCATGCCCATCCAGCGCCTGCACACTGAGAAGCGTTACAGCGAAATCGTCATCCATAACCGCACCGTCTACCTGGCGGGGCAGTTGGCGGACGATTACGCCGGCGACATCGCCGAGCAAACCCGGCAGACCCTGGCCAACATCGACCGCCTGCTGGCCGAGGCCGGCAGCGACAAGGCGCATATCCTGTCGTTGACCATCTACCTCAAGGACATGGCCGACTACGCCGCGATGAATGCGGTGTGGGATGCCTGGGTCGCCGAGGGCGCCGCACCGGGCCGTGCCTGTGTCGAAGCCAAGCTCTACGACCCGCGCGTGCTGGTCGAGATGATGGTGGTAGCCGCGCAGCGCTGACGTTTGCCGGAGGCTCGGCGTTTTGCGCCGGGCCTTTTTTCTGCCTGCCGACATTTGTTCCTCTGGTTGCGCACTGCTGGCGCGCGGCCATTTACTCAAACCGAGAATTCCATGCGTCCCGCCCAAGCCCTGATCGACCTCGCCGCCTTGCGTCACAACTACCAGCTGGCCCGCCAGTGCTCGGGCGGCAAGGCCCTAGCGGTGGTCAAGGCGGATGCCTACGGGCATGGCGCGGTGCTCTGTGCCCAGGCGCTGCAGGCCGAGGCTGACGGCTTTGCCGTGGCTTGTATCGAAGAAGCGCTGGAGCTGCGCGCGGCGGGCATCACTCAGCCGATCCTGTTGCTGGAAGGCTTTTTCGAGGCCAGCGAGCTGGCGCTGATCGACCAGCACCAGCTTTGGTGCGTGGTGCATTCGCTGTGGCAGCTGGACGCCATCGAGCAAGCACGCCTGAGCCGGCCGCTGCAGGTCTGGCTGAAACTGGACTCCGGCATGCACCGGGTTGGCCTGTTTCCCGAGCAATACCAGGCGGCCTACCGGCGCCTGCAGGCCAGCGGCAAGGTCGACAAGATCGTGCTGATGAGCCACTTCGCCCGTGCCGACGAGCTGGACTGCCCACGCACCGAGGAGCAACTGGCGGTGTTCAATGCCGCCCGTGAGGGCCTGCAGGCGGAAGTCAGTCTGCGCAACTCGCCGGCGATCCTCGGTTGGCCGCAGGTGCCAAGCGACTGGGTGCGCCCTGGCATCATGCTGTATGGCGCCACCCCATTTGAGCAGGCGCAGGCCTTGGCCGCGCAACTCAAACCAGTGATGACCCTGCAATCGAAGATCATCGGCGTGCGTGAACTGCCGGTCGGTGAGCCAGTCGGTTATGCCGCGCGTTTTGTGGCCGAACGGCCGACCCGCGTCGGCGTGGTCGCCATGGGCTATGCCGACGGCTACCCGCGCCATGCACCGACCGGCACGCCGGTGGCGGTGGATGGGCAACTGACGCGGATTATCGGCCGGGTATCGATGGACATGCTCACCGTCGACCTCACCGATCTGCCGCAAACCGGCCTCGGCAGCCGGGTCGAATTGTGGGGCGCACAGGTGCTGGCCAGCGACGTGGCGGCCCAGGCGCAGACCATTCCCTACCAGATATTTTGCAATTTGCGTCGGGTGCCACGCCTCTATTCCGGGCAGTAGGGGCGAGGGCCGGAGAAACTGCGGCAACAGTGTTGTAAATACTGAAC
>JAIERF010000246.1 GCA_019747075.1 Pseudomonadaceae bacterium | reverse complement strand
GGATTGTGGCTATCCATGGTCAGAGTTCAACGCGTTGCGGGGCAAAGCCCCGTTGCCGATAAAGGCGAAAATTGTCCCGAGCCAATTGCAGCTGCTCGGGATGCTGGTTGACGATCTCGATGACCCGGCTGAAAGGGCTGAGGTCTTCACGCAGGTGTGGATGCAGGTTGATCAGCAAGCCGTTGGCGACATGGGGCGCTTGATCGATACCGATCAGCACCGGCGCGTCGCTGCCGTCTTCGTAGAGGTTGTGCGGGACAAAGGTTTCACCCTTGAAGCGCCACAGCAGTTCGTCCAGTTGTTCGCACTGCGCCGCATCGGCGCCGCGCACGAACACGGGCAGGTCATGGCGCCAGCCCTTGGCCGCCAACTGGCAGGCCGCACGCAGGCGCTCGCCCGGCTGATCGCCGGGCAGCACATAAAACTCTATGCGCATTTACACCCGGTCCAGCAGGTACTGGGTCAGCAATGGTACTGGGCGGCCAGTGGCGCCTTTGTCCTTGCCGCCGCTGATCCAGGCGGTGCCGGCGATGTCCAGGTGCGCCCAGTGGTACTGCTTGGCGAAGCGCGAGAGGAAGCAGCCGGCGGTGATGCTGCCGGCCTTCGGCCCGCCGATGTTGGCGATGTCGGCGAATGGGCTGTCGAGCTGCTCCTGGTATTCCTCGAACAACGGCAGCTGCCAGGCGCGGTCATCGGCGTAGACGCCGGCGTCGAGCAGTTGCTGCACCAGGGTCTCATCGTTGCCCATCAGCCCCGAGGTGTTGCTGCCCAGGGCGACGATGCAGGCACCGGTGAGAGTGGCGATGTCGATCACCGCCTGTGGCTTGAAGCGCTCGGCGTAGGTCAGGGTGTCGCACAGCACCAGGCGGCCTTCGGCGTCGGTGTTGAGGATTTCCACGGTCTGCCCGCTCATGGTGGTGACGATGTCGCCAGGACGGGTGGCGCCGCCGCTGGGCATGTTCTCGGCGCAGGCCAGCAGACACACCAGGTTGATCGGCAGTTGCAGCGCCAGTACGGCGTGCAGGGTGCCGAACACGCTGGCGGCGCCGCACATGTCGTACTTCATCTCATCCATGCCCAGGCCCGGCTTGAGGCTGATGCCGCCGGTGTCGAAGGTGATGCCCTTGCCGACCAGCACCACCGGCTTGGCGTCTTTTTTGCCGCCCTGGTAGTTCATTACGATCATGCGTGGCGGCTGGTCGCTGCCCTGGGCTACGGCGAGGAAGGCGCCGGCGCCGAGCTTTTTCAGCTCTTTCTCGTCGAGAATCTCGACCTTGAGGTTCTTGTGCGCCTTGCCCAGGGCCTTGGCCTGTTCGGCCAGGTAGCTCGGGTGGCACAAGTTTGGCGGCAGGTTGCCGAGGTCACGGGTAAAGGCCATGCCGTTGGCGATGGCCTGGGCGTGCTGGCTGCCGCGCTCGGTATCGGCCAGTTCGGCCTTGTCGGCCAACAGAGTGATCTTCTTCAGGGCGCGCGGTTCGGCTTTCTGGCTCTTGAACTGATCGAATACGTAGCCACCGTCGGCCAGGGTTTCCACCAGCAAGCGCGCCTTGGCGTAGGCATCACGGCCTTTGACGCTGAGTTCGGTCAGGGTCAGCGTGGCATCGCTGCCGCCCAGGCCCTTGAGGACGGTGTGGCTGGCGGCGACGATTTTGCGGAACTGGCGGTCGCTGAGTTCGGCGTCTTTGCCGCAACCGACCAGCAGTACGCGCTCGGCCTTGAGGTTGGCCAGGTTGTGCAGCAGCAGGCTTTGTCCGACCTTGCCGGCCAGGTCGCCACGCTTGAGCAGGCTGCTGATGGCGCCGCCGCTGGCCAGGTCGAGGGCGGCGGCGGTGGCGCCGAGCTTGCGTCCTTCGCCGACGGCAACCACCAGTGTGGCGGTTTTCAGGGTTGTTACCGGGCTGCTTTTAACCAGAAATTGCATGCTGTGGTGTCCCCAAGACAAAGAGTCGGGATTGCAGGATAATGGCCACCATTTTTTGGTGGATCGCCAGGTGGCGATTGGCATCAGTCCGGCTAGTTTGAGCGTAGCCGCCCAAGCCTGACAACCCTGGAGTGTCTGCTTTGATCGTGTTCCGTTATTTGTCCCGAGAGCTGTTGCTGACCTCCGGCGCCGTCAGTGCGGTGCTGTTGGTCATCATCATGAGCGGGCGTTTCATCAAGTACCTGGCCCAGGCCGCCGAAGGGCGTCTGGACCACACGGTGCTGTTTCTGATCATGGCCTACAAACTACCGAGCTTTTTTCAGCTGATTTTGCCCCTCGGCCTGTTCCTGGGCGTGTTGCTGGCCTACGGGCGCCTGTACCTCGACAGCGAGATGACCGTGCTGTCGGCTTCAGGCGTCAGCCAGCAGCGCCTGACGGCCTACACCCTGGTGTCAGCCGCCGGGGTGGCGTGTCTGGTGGCCTGGTTGAGCTTGAGCCTGGCGCCCCAGGGCGCTACCGAAGTGGCCAAGATTCTCAATCAGCAAGCCGCCATGACCGAATTCGACACCCTCGATGCGGGGCGTTTTCAGGCCATTCGTAGCGGCACGCGGGTGACCTACACCGAGAAACTATCGGAAGACCGCAGCCAGCTGTCTGGGGTGTTTATCTCCGACAAGCGCCTGTCGGCCGCCGGCGACAAGGAACGGGCGATTGCCTTGCTGGTAGCCGAGAAGGGCCATCAGGAAATTCAGGCCGACGGCAGCCATTACCTGGTACTGGAAAACGGTTACCGCTACGACGGCAACCCCGGTCAGGCCGATTACCGCAAGATTCACTACGACACCTACGGCGTACTGCTGGCCAAGCCGGAAGTCAGCGAAGACATCGGTGAGCGCGAGGCGGTGCCGACCCTCGACCTGTTCACCAGCAAGGACCGGGTAGAGCAGGCCGAGCTGCAGTGGCGCCTGTCGATCCCGCTGCTGGTGTTTATCGTCACCCTGCTGGCGGTGCCGCTGTCGCGGGTCAATCCGCGTCAGGGCCGCTTCCTTAAGCTGTTGCCGGCGATTCTGATTTACATGACCTACCTGGCTCTGTTGATCGCCGCACGCGGCGCCCTGGACAAGGGCAAGATTCCGCCGCAACTGGGGTTGTGGTGGGTGCATGGGGTGTTCCTGGTGCTGGGGCTGTTGCTCTTGTATTGGGAGCCCATCCGACTCAAATGGGCTTCCCGCCGCGCCGTGCGGGAGGTGACCCATGGTTAAGCTCGATCGCTACATTGGCACCAGCGTGTTCTTCGCCATTCTGGCGGTGCTGGGCATCATCGTCGGCCTGGCGCTGCTGTTCGCCTATATCGACGAATTGGGCGATATCAGTGCCACCTACGGCCTGCTCGACGCCGGCGTCTGGGTGCTGTTGACCATTCCGCGGCGGATCTATGAAATGTTGCCGATGGCGGCGCTGATCGGCTGCCTGATCGGCCTGGGCAATCTGGCCAGCAGCAGCGAACTGACCATCATGCGCGCCGCCGGGGTGTCCATCCGCCGCATCGTCTGGGCCGTGATGAAGCCGATGTTGGTGATCATGCTGGCAGGCGTGCTGATCGGCGAATACCTAGCGCCGTGGAGCGAGAACTTGGCCCAGGCCAATCGGGCCACGGCCCAGGGCGGAGGTGAGGCGCAAAGCTCCAAGCGCGGCCTGTGGCACCGTCAGGGTGATGAGTTCATCCATATCAACGCCGTGCAGCCCAATGGCGTGCTGCTCGGGGTCACGCGC
>JAIERF010000230.1 GCA_019747075.1 Pseudomonadaceae bacterium | reverse complement strand
GAGGCCATCGCCACCGTCTACATCACCCTCTCGCGCCTGCTGCACCGGCGCCAACAAACGGTGCGCGCCACCCGCCTGCTGGAACAACTGGCGAGCATTCTGCAACTGGGCAACTACGCCCGCTTCGTCAGCCAATTGGCCCAGGAGAGCCTGCGCCAGGCCTATATCAGCGGCAAAAGTGCGAGCCTCGACAGCCTGGCGCAACGCTACCGGCTGGCCGAACTGCTGGCCGAGGGTTACTGGGACAGCGCCCGCCCCCACGATGAATGCTGGGAGCGCTACGGCCTGGCCTGCGTCTATTGGCTACTCGGGCGCGGCGCCAAGGTGCGCGCCTGCCGGCTGCTCAAGGTGCTGGACGAATCCCTGCGCCACAGCGAGCTGAGCGTGCGCCGGCTGATCATCGAAGCCAACCTGATGGTGGCCGGCAACAGCCAACCGGACCTGGCCGCCCAACGCCTGGAACTGCTGCGCCTGCTGGACGCCTACGGCATGGTCAATATCAGCCGCTCGGTGTTCGATGAAGCGCCCGGCTTCGGCCCCGGCCTGCTGGCGCTGAGCCAGGCCGGCCTGCTGGATATCCCAGAGAAGTACCGCGAATCCTATGCCGAGTTCTTCCCCGACGAGCGCACGGCCAACCGCAGCGAACGCAACATCAACAGCCTGCTTACCGACAAGGAAAACGAGATCTTCACCCACCTACTCAGCGGCCTGTCCAACAGCCAGATCAGCGCGCAAACCGGGGTGGCGCTGTCCACCGCCAAATGGCACCTGAAAAACATCTACGCCAAGTTGAACGTCGCCAACCGCACCGAAGCCATCCTCTGCGTTCAGCCACGCACGTCACAAAACTGATCATCCCCCAGCCGTTATGACGGCTTATTTACCCCACCCCCTCCCCCTGGAGGGGGTGGCCGGCCAGCCCTTCCCCCTACTCTCCCGAGCGCTGCTGCCTGCGGGCAATCAGCCCACCTGCAACACCACAAAAATAAAAGAGGAGAGATTGCCATGGCTGTCTGGGTGACTTGGCCGGCTTTAACCAAGCTCGGCACATTGGGTATTTTCGCAGGCCTGCTCACGCTGAGCATGGAGCGTGAAGCCCTGTTGAAAAACAACCTGTTCGATGTCGATGACTATCCGCGCGCCAACAAGGACATCACCTGCGACGCGCGCAGCAAAACCGTGCGTACTGAGGACGGCACCTGCAACATCCTCAGCAACCCGGCCGAAGGCTCGGTGTATCGCCGCTTCGGCCGCAACGTCGACCCCACCATCACCTATGGCGAAACCACCGCCGACACCCTGCTCAAGCCCAACCCACGCGAGGTCAGTAACATCCTCCTGGCCCGTGACACCTTCAAGCCGGCCACCAGCCTCAACTTCATCGCCGGTGCCTGGATTCAGTTCATGGTCCACGACTGGGTCAGCCACGGCCCCAACGCCGTCGACGATCCGATCCAGGTGCCACTGCCTGCCGGCGACGCCCTTGGTTCCGGCAGCCTGTCGGTGCAGCGCACCCAGGCCGACCCGAGCCGTACCGCGGCCGAAGCCATCAAGCCGCCGACCTACCAGAACCACAACACCCACTGGTGGGACGGCTCGCAGCTGTACGGCAGCAGCAAGGAAAGCAGCGACAAGATCCGCTCGTTCGTCGACGGCCGCCTCAAGGTCAACGCCGACAACAGCCTGCCCACCGAGCTGCTCAGCGGCAAGCCGGTCACCGGCGTCAACGACAACTGGTGGCTGGGTCTGAGCATGCTCCACCAGCTGTTCACCCTTGAGCACAACGCCATCGCCGGCAAGCTCAAGCAAGCCTACCCCGCGCAAACCGACCAGTGGATCTACGACCACGCCCGCCTGGCCAACGCCGCCCTGATGGCCAAGATCCACACCATCGAATGGACCCCAGCGATCATCGCCAACCCGGTGACCGAGCGCGCCATGCACGCCAACTGGTATGGCCTGCTGGGCTCCCGTGGCCCGCGTGACAAGTACCAGGCCGAAGTGCAAAAGGTCATGGAAGACCTGGAGAAATCCGACTCCTTCCTCAAGGCCATACTCGGCTTCGACCCCAACAGTGCTGACGGTGTAGGCAGCTCGGCCATCGACCACGCCATCGCCGGCCTGGTGGGTTCCGCCAAGCCCAGCAACAACGGCGTGCCGTACACCCTCACCGAAGAGTTCGTTGCCGTTTACCGCATGCACCCACTGCTGCGCGACAAGGTCGACGTCTACGACATCGGCTCCAACGTCATCTCCCGTTCAGTACCGATCGAAAACACCCGCGACCGCGAAGCCGAGAACCTGCTCAGCGGCGAGCGTGCCGACCGTCTGTGGTACTCCTTCGGCATCACCAACCCGGGCGCGTTGACCCTGCACAACTACCCGAACTTCCTGCGCAACCTGTCAGTACCAGTCGCCGGCAACATCGACCTGGCCACCATCGACGTACTGCGTGACCGCGAACGTGGCGTACCGCGCTACAACGAGTTCCGCCGGCAGATCGGCCTCAACCCGATCACCAAGTTCGAAGACCTGACCAGCGACCCGACTACCCTCGCCCAGCTGAAAAAGATCTACAGCAACGACATCGAGCAGATCGACACCATGGTCGGCCAACTGGCCGAAACTGTCCGCCCAGAAGGCTTCGGCTTTGGCGAAACGGCGTTTCAGATCTTCATCCTCAACGCCTCGCGCCGCCTGATGACCGACCGCTTCTACACCGAAGACTACCGCCCGGAAATCTACACCCCGGAAGGCATGGATTGGGTCGAGAACACCACCATGGTCGACGTGCTCAAGCGTCACAACCCGCAACTGGCCACCAGCCTGAATGGCGTGGAAAACGCCTTCAAACCCTGGGGCCTGAACATCCCTGCGGACTACGAAAGCTGGCCGGCCGCCAACAAGCAGGAAAACCTCTGGGTCAACGGTGCCCTGCGCACCCAGATCGCCGCCGACAAGCTGCCCGCGCTGGAGCCTGTAAACGTAGGCGGGCTGATCAGCAGCATCCTCTGGAAGAAGGTCCAGGACCGCACCGACGTGGCCCCCGCCGACTACCAGAAACCCCTGCACGCCCACGGCGTAATGGCCAAAGTGAAGTTTGCCGCAGTACCGGGCAACCCTTACACCGGCCTGTTCCAGGGTGCTGACAGCGGCTTGCTGCGTCTGTCCTTGACCGGCGACCCTGCCGACCGCGGCTTTGCACCGGGCCTGGCCTGGAAGGCCTTTGTCGATGGCAAGCCCTCGGAAAACGTCTCCGCGCTGTACACCCTCAGCGGCCAGGGCACCAACTACAACTACTTCGCCAACGAGCTGTCGCAGTACGTCGTACCGGAAGTCAACGAGTCGCTCGGCACCACCATCCTGTTCTCCGCGGTGAGCGCCAAACCGACCCTGCTGAAACTCAACGACATGGCCGAAGTCAGCCAAAAAGGCGTAGCCGTCGCCACGCCCAAGGCACCGACGCAGATCTACTTCGTGCCTCGTGCCGAGCTGAAGAATCGCTTCTCCAGCGCCCCGCACGACTTCCGCACTGACCTGCTGACCCTGACTGCCGGCACCACCCTGTATGACGTGTACGCCACCTCGATGGAGATCAAGACCTCGATCATCCCATCGATCAGCCGTACCTACGCCAGCCAGCGCCGCAACAGCGCCACCAAGATCGGCGAGATGCAACTGACCTCACC
>JAIERF010000174.1 GCA_019747075.1 Pseudomonadaceae bacterium | reverse complement strand
CCGCGGGCATGGCAGGCGCGGGCTAATTGCCAGCCGAGGCCGCTGGCGGCGCCGGTAATCAGGGTGACCTGCATGTGTTGCTCCAGGGGGCGGGTAAAGGATTGGGTGGAGTGGTCGAGTGTCGGCATGGCTGAGTCGGCAAACAATGGCAAAGGGCGCCGTTTTGCCGTGCAGGCTGGGCGTGGATGTCACTGTGGGTTGCCGCGCCAGGCCCCTTGTCGCCGGCCGATGATTTAACGCGTGACCCCGGCCGCGTTGTTCCGGGACAATTGCGCCCTTATCCAACAGGGGCGGGTCATGCAAAAAGAGGAAGTCAGCGAACTGGTGCCGATTGCCGAGGTGACGGATGCCTTCGGGGTGATTCGCGTGGTCGAGATGGGCGGCTACCGGTTTCTCGAATTCGGCGACTCGATCGAGCAAAGCTGCGTGTTTACCGGCGACCCCAGTTGGCTGGAATACGACTACACCCGTGCCATGTTGCTCGGCGCGCTCTGTCATGAGCGCCCGGAAACTGCATTATTTCTAGGGCTGGGCGCCGGCAATCTGACCCAGGCGTGCCTGAAATTTCTGCCTCTGGAAGATGTCGAGGTCATTGAGCTGCGCCCGGATGTGCCACGCCTGGCCATGGAGTACCTGGGGCTGGAGGACGATCCGCGGCTGACCATCCGCATCGGCGATGCCCTGGATTTGCTCGACAGTGCCGAGACCACCGACCTGATTTTCCTCGACCTGTATACCGATACCGGGCCGGCTGTCGGTCATCTAGCCTGGAAGTTTCTGGAGAACTGCCAGCAGCGCCTGAATCCGGGTGGCTGGCTGATCATCAACCAGTGGGCGGCCAACGACGGCAAACCGCTGGGGGCTGCGCTGCTGCGTGGGTTATTTCACCGCCATTATTGGGAAATACCGGTGAAGGAGGGCAACGTGATCCTCATCATCCCGGCTGATCTGGAACAGGAGCTGGATTTGCTCGACTTGAAAGCCCGCGACGAGCAGCTCGCACCCCAGTTGGGTTACTCGCTGCTGTCTTTGATCAAGGCCGTGCGCCCCGCTTCTTAATTGCCCTGGAAGTCGCCTGGGCGGCGTTCGAGCATGGCGCGCACGCCTTCCTGGGCGTCGTTGCTGCTCATCAGGCGGCGCATGGTGGCCGGCAGGCTGGCGCTGGCCGCGTCGACGCCTTCCTGCACGGTCTGACGTGCCGACGCCAGTGTGGCCTGTACCCCTAGCGGCGCCTGTGCGGCGATGCGTTCAGCGATGGCCAGGGCGCGTGGCAGTAAGTCTTCGCTGGCCATGACTTCCTGTACCAGGCCAAGACGATAGGCTTCATGGGCGTCGAACTCGTCGCCCGTCAGCAGCCAGCGCATGGCATTGCCCCAGCCGGCGCTCTGGTGCATGCGCAGGGTGGCGCCACCGAACGGGAAGATGCCGCGCTGCACTTCCATTTGCGCAAAGCGGGTGTTGCTGGCGCAGAGGTTGATGTCGGAGGCCAGCATCAGCTCGATGCCAATAGTCAGGCAGTAACCTTGTGCGGCGACGATTACCGGCTTGCTTACCCGCGGGCCACCGAATACGCCCCAGGGGTCGCAGGCGCCGGCGGGCGGTTGCCAGCCGGCGGCCAGGGTCGGGGCGATATTGGCCAGGTCGAGGCCGGCGGTGAAGTGCTCGCCATGGGCAAAGACGATCGCCACGCGGGCGTCGGTGTTGCGTTCAAACTCACCGTAGGCCAGGGTCAGGTCGTTGAGCAGGTCCAGGTCGAAGGCGTTGCGTTTGCTGGGTCGGTCCAGGCCGAGCAGCAGAATATGGCCACGTTGTTCACGGCTGACGCGGCCACTGGAACTTTGCGACATGGCGGTAATCCTTGCTGGGTATAAAGGGATGTGTCCGGTATAGCTGGCGGCTACTGACTTGTGCAAATGATTTCGTGGCGATCGACAGGCGCTTGGCGAAATACGCCGTCTGGCGGCCGGCGATGCGGCGTTTTGTAAAAACCCACCTATAGGTCAGGGTTTCAGGTATAGTGCGCGCCGGCCTTTTACCGGGCCGCGTTCAGATGGTGCAACTTTTCCGAAGCCAACCCTTCGGCTGCTTGTCCGCTCAGCGGGCTCCACCTGACGATTCTTTCATCAATACGTTTTCGCAAATACTCGCCGACAAAGCTGCCAGGGTTACCTTCGGGTCTTACACGGCATGTGCCGCTTTGGAACATGGGTCTTTGCGGATGCACTAGAGGCAGACCCATGACCCAAGTAATCGGCGGCTTCGCCGCACTCGAACTTCACCCAAATATTCTTGCCGCCGTCATCGCGACTGGCTACGAAGAGCCGTCGGCGATTCAAGCTATGTCGATTCCGGTGATCCTGGCTGGCGACGACATGATTGGCCAGGCCCAGACCGGCACCGGTAAAACCGCCGCGTTCGCTCTGCCAATCCTGAGCCGCATTGATCCGGCCAAACGTGAGCCGCAAGCCCTGATCCTGGCGCCAACCCGCGAGTTGGCCCTGCAGGTTGCCAGCGCCTTTGAAACCTACGCCAAGCAAATGCCCGGCGTAAACGTGATTGCTGTCTACGGTGGCGCCCCGATGGGCCCGCAGCTGAAAGCTATCCGCAATGGCGCACAGATCATTGTTGCTACTCCGGGTCGTCTGGTTGACCACATGCGCCGCGACGAGAAAGTCCTGTCGACCGTGCGCCACCTGGTCCTCGACGAAGCGGACGAAATGCTCAAGCTGGGCTTTATGGACGACCTCGAAGTGATCTTCAAGGGCATCCCGGCTGAGCGTCAGACCGTACTGTTCTCGGCCACCTTGCCGCACTCGATTCGCGCCATTGCTGAAAAGCACCTGCGCAACCCGAAGCACGTCAAAGTTGAAACCAAGACCCAGACCGTGACTGCCATCGAGCAGGCTCACTTGATGGTTCACGCTGACCAGAAGGTTTCTGCTGTTCTGCGTTTGCTGGAAGTGGAAGAGTTCGACGCCCTGATCGCGTTTGTGCGCACCAAGCAAGCCACCCTGGACCTCGCTTCGGCGCTGGAAGCCAAAGGCTACAAGGCTGCTGCACTGAACGGTGACATCGCCCAGAACCAGCGTGAGCGCGTTATCGAGTCGCTGAAAGATGGCCGTCTGGACATCGTGGTTGCGACCGACGTGGCAGCTCGTGGTCTGGACGTGCCGCGCATCACCCACGTAATGAACGTGGACATGCCGTATGACCCGGAATCCTACGTGCACCGTATCGGCCGTACCGGCCGTGCCGGCCGTACCGGTCGCGCACTGCTGCTGGTAACGCCGCGTGAGCGTCGCATGCTGCAGGTGATCGAGCGTGTAACTGGGCAGAAAGTTGCTGAAGTACGTCTGCCGGACGCCGCTGCTGTACTGACTGCCCGTATCAAGAAACTGACCAACAGCCTGGCGCCGTTGGTGGCCGATGCTGAAGCGAGCCATGGTGATCTGCTTGATCGTCTGACTGCTGACATCGGCTGCACGCCGCGTGCCCTGGCCGCGGCTCTGCTGCGCAAGGCCACCAATGGCCAAGCGCTGACCCTGGCTGAAGTTGAGCGCGAGCAGCCGCTGGTGCCGAATGGCGCACCGCGTGGTGATCGTCCTGAGCGCAGCGGTGAGCGTTCCGAGCGCAGCGAACGTGGCGAGCCGCGTGAGCGTCGTGCGCCGATGCCATTGGCTGAAGG
>JAIERF010000216.1 GCA_019747075.1 Pseudomonadaceae bacterium | reverse complement strand
AAAATCCCCGACGTGCAGCGTCCGTGGAACAGCGCCGATTACCGACAAATGATTGCGGCCCTGGAGAAAATCGATAAGACCCAGGCCAATGCCCTGCCGCGGCGCAGCGGCGAGTTCACCGGTCCGATCTACCTGCGCCTGGTCAGCGAGGAGAACTTCAAGCCGCAACTGAATATCTACGCGCCGCTGGAACTGCGCCAGAACGAAGCGCGGGAGGTGCTGCTGCAGCTCAAGGAGCTGATGCGCCTGTACTTTGATTTCGGCGCCAAGCAACAGCCTTATGGTGCCGAAGCACTGGGTTTGATGACCTATTCGATGCGTCAGCAGGCGGTGCTGTTCACCCTCACCACCGAGTTCTGGACGACCCTATCGCCCAACGAACAACGCAACCCGGTGCGCCTCAAAGGCCTGCAGGAAGCCAAGGCTGCCGCCGCCATGCTGACCTCCAGCGCTCTGGATTATCTGCAGCTGAGCAAGCAGTTCAGCCGTGACGATCTAGTGCTGTATGGCGCCGAACTGGCCAAGCAGTTGCCGGACTTGTTCGTCCACCTGCCCGCAGCCGCGCGCCCAGAACTGCTGGCGCGAATCGAGCAACTGGCCGCCAGCCACAACTACCCACAGGTACGCAGCAGTCTTAGCGAGCTGGTGCCGGTATTGACCGTGATACAGGCCGATGTCGACCGCCAGCAGGCTCAGCCGCTGCAGCAGAATTCAGCGCCCGCCGTTCACCTGGACCTGTCGCCGCCCGAATCAGCTCAGTAAGCCGAGCGCCTTGGCCCGCGCCACCGCCTGGGTACGCCGCTCAACATCAAGCTTGCTGTTGATATGCCGGGCGTGAGTTTTCACCGTATTCAGCGAGATAAACAGGCGCTCGCTGATTTCCTGATTCGAGCAACCCTGGGCGATCAACTGCAGCACCGCCAGCTCACGACTGCTCAAGGCTTCATTCAGGCTTGCCAGCTCCGGTGCTTCCGGCGCCGCGCTAGCCTCCGGCAACAACTGCATCAGGGCCTCACGTTGCGGGCTTTCGGGCCGCGCCTGGAGCTGTTCACGTAGCCACTGCGGGCGCTGCTCCAGCAACTCGCGAAACGGCAATAAAGCGCCACCCGCCGCACCATCCAGACAGCGCCCAAGCACCTCCAGCGCCTGCGGCTCACGCCCCTGGGCCAGCAGCACTTGCACCAGATGGACCTGGACAATACTGCCGAGCAAATGCGCCCCGGCTTCTTCCACCCGCAGCAACAACGCCCGCAAACGCCGCTCAGCAGACTCCAGTGAGCCCTGCTGCCGCTCCAGAGCGGCCTGTTGCAACTCGATATGCAGCGGCAGTTGCGGATGGAACTCTGGCGCCGCTGCGCCCTGCTCGCCGCCATAGGTTTCGGCCAGGCGCGTCAGCCAGGCGGGCGCCAACTCCAGCTGACCTTGCAGCAGCCACAGCTCGCATTTGACCAGGGTAATCATGGCCACGTAGTAAATCGCCGGCACATCCCAGATATGCATCAGGCGCTCGGCTTCGGCCAACTGAGCAAAGGCTTCGGGCAGCCGACCGCTGCGCCCCTCAAGGCTGGCCAACACGCAGTAGCCAATCAGCAGGCTGACATCGCGACAAGCACGCGCCTCGTTGATGCCGGCCAGCAACTTCAAGCGGGCGGCCTCCGGCTGCAGCTGCAAACTAAGCAGGTAGCCTTCGTACAGGGTCAGACGCGCACGCACCGCATACAGGCGCGTGGTCGGCAAATCGGCGAGGCGTTGCAACCCCAACCGCACCTCGGCCAAGGCGCGCTGCACCTCACCCCGTGCCTGCAACACGCGAGCTCGGTCGTAATAGGCCAACCCTTCAAAGAGCGGATTGCCGATGCGCTGGGCCAGCTCCAGACCTTCGCGATTGAAGCCCCGCGCGCGCCACAGATCCCCCTGCACCACCGCCAGGTTGGCCAGGGTCGACAGGCACATCAAGCGCAAGCCGTAATGCTCGGGGGCCAGACTGGCCAGCGCCTCGACGCTGTACTGCTCGGCCCGTGTCACTTGGCCCCGACCGCGGGCAATCACCCCGGACAACGCCAACCAGCGCGCCAGCAAGTCCTGCTGAGCACTGGCCGTGGGCGCCGGCAAAAAGCGTTCAAGCTGGGCGGCCAGGTCTTCGGCGGCATCCAGCTGGCAGGCCAACATCAGCGCCCAGCTGTAAATCATGATCAGCCGCGGCGTACTGCTCAACAGGCTGTCGGGCAGGTCCATCTTCCAGCGCAACAACATGCTGACGTTCTGCTCAGCCAGCAACTGCTCCTCGGAAAGCCCTTGCACTAGGCTGGCGGCCACATCGGGCTGACCGGCAAACAAGGCCTGCTCGACCGCTTCATGCAACAGCCCCTGAGCACTGAACCAACGACAGGCGCGCAGGTGCAGGCTGGCTTGCGGCACGCTCAGGGGCGGCCGCGCGCGCAGCAAGTCGGAGAACAGATGGTGATAGCGGAACCAATGCCCTTGCTCATCCAGCGGCACCAGAAACACCTGATTGCTCTGCAGGTGGCGCAAGATCGCGGCGCTGTCGTGGCTGTCACGCAGGGCATCACACAGCTCGGCGCAAAAGCGCTCCATGCAGGCGGTTTCATAGAGGAACGCCTGCACTTCCGGGGTTTGCCGCTCGATCACCTCATCCAGCAGATAATCACGCACCAACCCCTCGGCGCCATGCACCGCACGCGCAGAGGCGCTGTTCTGCCCATCGGTGTCCGTCAGCAGCCACAGGCGCAAACCGGCCACCCAGCCTTCACTGCGCTGCAGCAGATTATCCAGACTGTCCGGCGGCACCTGCACATCCTGGCGTTCAACCAGTTCGCGACTTTCGCCTTCGGTCAGGCGCAGGTCCTGCTCACTCAGCTCCAGCAACTGCTGCGACAAGCGCAGGCGCGCCAGATGCCAATCCGGCCGCTGACGGCTGGTCACCAGCAGGTGTATGCCGACGGGCAAATGATTGAGAAAGAACTGCAGACAGCGATCCAGCACGGCGCCTTGGGCCAGGTGGTAATCATCAAGCACCACTAACACCGGGGCGCGTGGATTGAGTTGCTCTGCCATCTCGTCGAGCACCCCGTCCAGCCACTCTTCATAGGCAAACGGCTGATGGCGTTGGCGTATTTTCAGCAGGCCCATGGCCTCATCACCCAGACTGGGAAAGAACTGGCGCAGACCATCCAGCAATCGTTCGAGAAAGCGCCCTGGATCACTGTCCCGGCGGCTCAGGCCCAACCACAGGCTGCGCCAGTTGGCAGGCAACTGCTGACAGAACTCGCTGGCCAGGGAGCTCTTGCCAAAGCCGGCCGGCGCGGTGAGCAGCAACAGTCGGCCTTGCAAGCCCTGGTTAAGACGCGCGTACAGGCGCGGCCTGGACACATAGCCCGAGGGCAGTGGCGGACGGAAAAAACGTCCATCCGCACCCTCATCAGGAGCAATTTCAGCGGCTTTTGAGCGAGAAAAATCCATCATCACGGGGTGTCTGGCCTGTAGACGGCAGCGCGGACATGCGACGCTGCGCAGCCTAGCCCCTTGCGCCCGGCATTTGAAGCCCCTTTATGCCAGATCGAGTAGGAGGCGGATTTACATCCGCCGTCCTCTCACACCACCGTACGTACGGTTCCGTATACGGCGGTT
>JAIERF010000065.1 GCA_019747075.1 Pseudomonadaceae bacterium | reverse complement strand
GTGCTGGTGCAGCCGGAACAGGCGCGGCGTTTGTTGGCCCTGGCCCATCAGCGCAACCATTTCCTCAAGGGCCGCTACCTGGATATGCAGCTGGCCAACGTGGAAATCTTCATGGCCCTGGAGCAGGGCCAGGTGCAGCAGGCGCAGCAGTTGTTCCTGCAGATGCGCGCCAAGGCCATGCCCTGGTTCGGCGAAAAGTCGCGGGCGCTGGCGTTGCCGACCATCGGTGAGGCCCTGGTGGCTTATCAGCAGGGCCATGTGCAGGGCGTCGAGGAAAAACTCAACTGGGCGTTGGCCACCGTGGACGTGATCAACCCCATCGATATTTACGCCCAGGGCATGCTCTGCCTGGCCCGTACCCAGCGTATGCAGGACAAACCCAAGGAGGCCCTGGCCAGCCTGGTGCTGATGCAGAACTTGGCCGCGCGCAATCAGTCCTGGCGCTTTTATGCGCTGGCGGTGGGCGATGAGGTTGCCCTGATTCTGCAGGAGCCGGCCACCGATCGAATCAAGCGCGCCGATCAGCGCTTGCAGAGCGTCGATTGGCAGAAGATGGCCGGCCAATATGCCAAGAACGGCTTCAATCCGGTCAGCTGGGTGCTGGGCCTGGCGCGTATCCGCTTGCAGCAGGCGCGGGGCAATTACAGCGAGGCTCTGCACGAGATCACCCAGTTGCGCGGCCAGCTACAGCCCAATTGGCATGGCCTGCAGCGCTTGCGCCTGGACCTGTTGGCCGCCCTCAGTTATCAGCGCCTGGGCTATCAGGAGCGGGCCCACAGCCTGCTCCAGCAGTGCCTGCTGGCCGCCGAACGGGAAGGGGTGCGCAGCCTGTTTGTCGAGGAGGGCGAGGCCATTCGGCAAATGCTGCAACAGTTGGAAGCTGCTGAGCGGCAGCCGGCGTTGCAGGGTTTTATCCGCAGTTTGCTGAGCATCTGGCCTGGGCACAGCGTGCGCAAGGCGGCCGAGGGGCTGGAGGAGGAACTGACCGAGCGTGAGCGTGAGGTGGTTTGCCTGGCGGCCAAGGGCATGTCCAATGATGAAATCGGCAAGCAACTGTCCCTGGCCTTGGGCACCGTCAAATGGCATCTGCACAACATCTACGAAAAGCTCAAAGTGCGAAATCGCACCCAGGCCATCCGTCGCGTCCGTGAATTGAGTCTGCTCGAACAATGACCACTACCTTGCCTGCTTTGCCCGCGGTGCCCTTGCTGCGCACCAAACTGTTTCCCGCCGATGCCGGGGCGCCGACCCTGCTGCCGCGCAGTGCCTTGATCGAGCGTTTGCTGGCTGCCCGCGAGCAGCGTCTGGTGGTGCTCAGCGCGCCTGCCGGTTTCGGTAAAAGCACCGTGCTCAGCCTGTTGCGCCAGCACCTGCAACGCCAGGGCGCGCGGGTGGCCTGGCTGTCCTGCGATGAGTCGGACAGCGAGCCAGCACGCCTGTTGCAGTACTTATGCGCGGCTATCGAAGCGGTTGCGCCGGCGTTTTCCTGCACCTCGGCGGGCTTGGTGCCGGGGGATGTCAACTGGCCGGTGGAAGCCTTGATTGATGCCTTTGTGGCAGATGTGAAGCGCCTGGACGGCGACCTTTATCTGATGCTCGATGACTTCCATCGCATCCGCCATCCCGCGTTGGGGCATGGCGTGCGGTACCTGTTGAAGTCGCTGCCGGACAATGTGCGGCTGATCGTCAGCACCCGTTACAAACCGCGCTTTATCAGTGCCGAGCAGGATGCCAAGAGCTGGGCGTTCTGGTTGCTGGCCGAAGACCTGCGCCTGAGCCGCGAAGAAACGGCGGCCTATTTTCTGCAAATCAAAAAGATCGAGCTGAGCCCGGCCGAGCTGGATGTGCTGCAGGCGCGTACCGAGGGCTGGATCACCGCCTTGCATTTGGCGGCCCTGGCCCTGGCGCGACACCCGGACCGGTCGGCCTTTCTCGCCGGGCTGTCGGGCACCGAGCGCAATATTGCCGATTACCTGGCCGAAGATGTGCTCGGCAGTTTGCCCGCCGAGTTGCAGCTGTTTCTCGATCAAACCTCGGTGCTGGATGAGTTTTGTGCCGAGCTGTGCAATGCCCTGACCGGGCGGCGCGACGGCCTGGACATGCTGATGCGTTTGCAAAGTGAGCAGCTGTTCGTCATTCCCCTGGACGAACAGGGTGAGTGGTTTCGCTATCACCACTTGTTCGCCGAGTTTCTTCAGGGCCGGCTGGCACGTCGCGGCGATACCGCAGCGTTGCTGAATGCCGCCGCGCGCTGGTGCGAGGCGCGGGACCTGCCAGACCGGGCGATCAAATATGCTCTGCGCGGGCGTGACTACAACTTTGCCGCCGAAATGCTTGAGCGCCAGGGCGCACGCCTGATTGCCGGCAATCGCGTGTACGGCGTGCTGAGCATGCTCAATAGCGTGCCGGTGGAGGTGATTCGCGAGCATCCGGTGTTTCAGATCTTCTACGCCTGGCAGTTGGCCTTCGAGCAGAAATTTGCCGAGGCCGAGGCGCTGATTGAGGAGGTCAGTACCCGGCTGATGCAGGGGCGCGGCAAGGCCATGCACTTTGGCCTGGCCGAGTTGCTGGTTGCGGCGCAAATCCTCAAGGCCCTGGTGTTGCTGTATCAGGACAAGCTGGAGAGCTGCCTCAAGGTGTCGCGGCAATGGCTGAGCATGGTGCCGGGTGACCAGCCGATCTTTCGCGCCAGCATGGCCTGTGTGCAGGCCGCCGCGTATGCCTTGCTCAGCGATTTTGCCGAGGCGGCCAAGGCGATTGCCGCCGCACGCGGCTACCTGGGGGCTGCCGACAGCGAATACCTGCATGTGATGACCAGCCTGATTGAAGTACTGATCTGCAAGGAAAGTGGTGATCTCGAACGTGGTCGCGCCATCGCCGAGGCCGCCAGAGCGCGGGTGGAACGGGTGTTCGGCCGGCGCAGTCGGGTGGGCGGGCCATTGGCGCTGGCCTATGCGGACCTGCTGTACGAGCAGGATCGGCACGCCGCGGTCCTGGCCGAATTGCCCTTGGCCACCACCTGGCGTGATGTGGCGACCCCGGTTGAGCTGATCAGTCGCGGGCAATTGGTGATGGCCCGTGCGCGCTTTTTTGCCGGTGAGGCCGAACCTGGTCTGGCTCAGCTCGACGAATGGCTGGCGGATCTGCAGCGTCCGGGTTATGAGCGGGTGTTTGCCTTCGCCATGAGCTGCAAGGTGCAGTTCCTGTTGTGGTTGCGCCGTCCCAATGAGGCCGAGCGGGTGTGCTTGCAGCTGCAGCGCCACCTGGCCGTGCTGCCGGCGGCGCGCTATCCGGATGCGCATATTGCCCTGGCCCTGGCCGAGGCCCGCCTGGCCCTGAGCGAGCGTCGCGCGGACAAGGCGCAGGCGTGTCTGGAGGCCTGCCTGGTCAAGCCGGCGGACGAGCATCAACGTGATCGGCGGCTACGGGTTTCGTTGTTACTCGCGGTAGCGTATTGGCGCAAAGGTAACAGCGAAAAAGCCTTTGGCTTGTTTCAGTCGACCCTGGAAGAGGCTTGGACGCGGGGTTATCGGCGCCTATTTCAGGACGATGCGCTGTGGCTGTTACCGCTCTGGGAGGCCTGGTCGGCGGCGGAGCCCAAGCGCGCCAGCGCCTGGCAGGGGGTGGCGGAAACGCTCCGCGA
>JAIERF010000087.1 GCA_019747075.1 Pseudomonadaceae bacterium | reverse complement strand
GCTGGAAAATTGCCCTACCTATTTTGCTCCTGGCGTTCTTGCTGGTGCTGATGGGCGGGCTGGGCATGCGCGGCATCAATCAGGTGACCGACTCCAGCAGCAAACTCGCTGGCCGTTATTTGCCGGCCATCAGCCTGCTGCTCAATGCCGATCGCGACCTTTATCAGGCCTTCGTGGCGGAGCGCAGCCTGCTGGACGCGGCGGCCGGAGACTACGTCAGCAATCTCAAGGCCGCCCATGCCGAGAACCTGCAGCAGGCCTATGAGCGCGTGCACAAATACGCCGCGATGCAGCCTGGAGATGAGGCGCTGCAACTGGTAGCGCAGTTCGATCGTGGCTTTGAGCGCTGGAAGAACACCTCGCAGCAGGTGCTGCAACTGGCTGGCAGTGACGCCGTGGCGGCCAGCAAGCTGAGCTTTGGTGACAGCGAAAGCCAGTTTGAAAGCATGCGTGAAGCCATCGACAAGTTGGGCGATCTGGAAGATCAAGCCGCCAGTGCCGAGGGCACCGCCGCGGTTGCCATGGGCGAGCGGCTGGGCTGGGAGCAGGGCCTGATCGTCAGTGCAGGTCTGTTGCTGTGCCTGATACTGGTGATCGGCTTTCCAATTCTGGTCACTCGTCCACTGGAGCATTTGCTCCACCGCATCGAGCAGATTGCCGATGGCGACGGCGACCTGCGTGTGCGCCTGGATGTGCTGTCCCGTGATGAGCTGGGCCGTCTCAGTTTTGCCTTCAACCGCTTCCTGGATAAGTTGCAGCCGCTGATCAAGGAAGTCGGGCGAGTCACGGATGAAGTGAAAAGCTCGGCCCAGGATCTGGCCAATATGGCCGCGGCCAACGACCGCTTGATCAGCAGCGAACACGCGGCAGTCGATCAGGTCAGCACGGCAGCCACCGAGATGAGTGCCGCTGTGCACGAGGTGGCCCGTAACGCGCAAAACGCCGCCGATGCAGCCCGTGAGGCCGAACAGCAATCGCGCCAGGGCGCCCAGGTGGTCAGCGCCACCATCAATGCCATCCGCCAGCTGGCCCAAGAGGTGGAGAACGCCTCCGATACGATTCAGACCCTGGAGCAGGAAACCGCCAATATCGGTGCCGTGCTCGCGGTGATCAAAGGCATTGCCGAACAGACCAACCTGCTGGCCTTGAACGCGGCCATCGAAGCGGCCCGTGCCGGTGAGCAGGGCCGTGGTTTTGCTGTGGTCGCCGATGAGGTCAGGGCGCTGGCCGCGCGTACCCAGGACTCCACCAAGGACATCCAGGAGATGATCGAGCGCTTGCAGTCCGGCGTGCAGAACGCCGTCAAAGCCATGCACGCCGGCGGCAGCCAAGCGCGCGACAGTGTCGAGCGGGCAGCCGGCGTCGATCAGGCACTCAGTGATACTGGCGACTCGGTGCAGCGGATCAACGACATGGCCGCGCAAATCGCCACAGCCTGCGAGGAGCAGGGCAGTGTTACCGAGGAAATCGCCCGCAATATCAGCGATATTCGTGACCTGTCCAATGATGCCGCGCAGAACTCTGAGCAAAGCACCAAGGCCAGCCAGCACTTGTCCGAGCTGTCCAGTTCGTTGTCCCTGCTGGTCGGCCGCTTTCGCGTTTAACTGCGGCAAGTGCTTGTCGCCGCTATGTTTTAATTCTGCGCTTTAATCGCCGCAGGGCGGTTGTAAGTTGTCGACAAGCCGGTACAATGGCGCGGCTCGCTGCAAGGCGAGCGTCGTTATGGTGGCCCTGTCGGTCCCCCCGCAACGATCAGCCGTTAACCCGGTCAGGCCTGGAAGGGAGCAGCCGTAGCGGTGACATTGTGTGCCGGGGTGTGGCTGGCGGGGTCGCCTCCAAATTCAAGGTCTTGCCCAAGGCAAAGCCTGTCAGCAGTACTAGCGCCCAGCACAGTGGCGCGGCATGAAAATCGCAAATTATTCTCCTTCGATCATTAGCGCATGACTCTTGGCTTCGCTGTGCCTGGCTGTTTTTGCTGAGGCCAGGCAGCGGGTGCAATTTGCCGCTTGCTCCGCTAGGATTAGCCCTCTTTAGCCTCCCTGCCGCGACGGTTTTCGATGAGTTATCAGGTTCTTGCACGTAAATGGCGTCCGCGCTCGTTCCGCGAAATGGTCGGCCAGACCCATGTGCTCAAGGCCCTGATCAACGCGCTCGACAGCCAGCGGCTGCACCACGCCTATTTGTTTACCGGTACCCGCGGCGTGGGCAAGACCACCATTGCGCGGATCATCGCCAAGTGCCTGAACTGCGAAACCGGCGTCAGCTCCACGCCCTGCGGTGTGTGCTCGATCTGCAAGGAGATCGATGAAGGTCGGTTTATCGACCTGATCGAAGTCGATGCCGCCAGCCGCACCAAGGTCGAAGATACCCGTGAACTGCTCGACAACGTGCAGTACGCCCCAAGCCGCGGGCGCTTCAAGGTCTACCTGATCGACGAAGTGCACATGTTGTCTTCGCACTCGTTCAACGCCTTGCTGAAAACCCTCGAAGAGCCGCCACCCCACGTCAAGTTCCTGCTGGCTACCACCGATCCGCAGAAGCTGCCGGTAACTATCCTCTCGCGCTGCCTGCAGTTCTCCCTGAAGAACATGCCGCCGGAGCGGGTGGTCGAGCACCTGACCCATGTGCTGGGTGTAGAACAAGTACCCTTTGAAGAAGATGCGCTGTGGCTGCTGGGTCGTGCCGCCGATGGTTCGATGCGCGATGCCATGAGCCTCACCGATCAGGCCATCGCCTTCGGTGAGGGCAAGGTACTGGCCGCCGATGTGCGCGCCATGCTCGGTACCCTCGACCACGGTCAGGTGTATGGCGTGCTGCAAGCCTTGCTGGAGGGTGACGCGCGCGGGCTGATCGAGGCCGTTCGCCACTTGGCCGAACAGGGCCCGGACTGGGCTGGCGTACTGGCAGAAATTCTCAATGTCCTGCACCGCGTGGCGATTGCCCAGGCGCTGCCGGATGCGGTCGACAATGGTCAGGGTGACCGTGACCGGGTCCTAGCACTGGCCCAGGCCTTGCCGGCCGAAGATGTGCAGTTCTATTACCAGATGGGTTTGATTGGTCGCCGCGATCTGCCCTTGGCGCCCGATCCGCGCAGCGGCTTCGAGATGGTCCTGCTGCGCATGCTGGCCTTTCGCCCAGCCGACAATGGCCAGCCCCCCAGAGGCGCACTAAAGCCCTTGGGGATCAGCCCGGCCACCACTGATTCCAGACCTAACCCGGTGGCCGCGGCGCCAAGCAGCGCCGCGGTTATGCCGACGCCTGCCCCCGTCGCTGAAGCCCCGGCAGTGGTTGCGGCGGTTATTACTGAACAGGCTCCGGTTGCCGCTGCACCTGCCGAGACCGTTGCAGTTACGCCAGCACCAGCCAACGCCGTCGTAGTAGCGCCTGCAAGCGCACCGGTGGCTACGGTCGATCTGCCGTGGAATGAGCCAGCCGTAGTTGTTGCCGAGCCTGAGGTCGAGCTGGTAGCTGTTCAGCCGTTGCCAGTCGCCGAAGCTGTAGTCACTCCTGCCGCGGCAGTCAGTGCAGCAGAACCGGCTGCCGATGAAGATGAAGAGGGCGCGCCGGAATACGACTATGAAATGGCCGACGACAGCGCCTATGCCTACATGGACACGCTGCCCGATGAGCCTGAGG
>JAIERF010000037.1 GCA_019747075.1 Pseudomonadaceae bacterium | reverse complement strand
GTTACCCAGGTGATGTTCTGCGACGGGTCTTTGATGTCGCAGGTCTTGCAGTGCACGCAGTTCTGCGCGTTGATCTGGAACTTCTTGTCGCCGTTTTCCAGGCTCACCACCTCGTAAACGCCGGCCGGGCAGTAACGCTGTGCAGGCTCGTCGTACAACGGCAGGTTTTTGCCCAGCGGGATGCTGGCGTCAGCGAGTTTCAGGTGGCAGGGCTGCTCTTCTTCATGGTTAGTGCTGGAGAGGAACACCGAGCTCAGCTTGTCGAAGCTGAGTTTGCCGTCTGGCTTCGGATAGTCGATTTTCGTCGAGTCAGCCGCCAGCTTCATGTGCGCGTAGTCAGGCTTGGTGTCGTGCAGGGTGAACGGGATCTTGCCACCGAAGATGTTCTGGTCCAGGTAGTTGAATGCGCCGCCACCAAGTACGCCGAACTTGTGAATCGCCGGGCCGAAGTTGCGGCTGCGGAACAGTTCGTCGAACAGCCAGCTGCCTTTGAATGCGTCAACGTAAGAAGTCAGCTCATCGCCGCCTTCTTTGCCGGCAAACAGGGCGTCAGCCACGGCGTCGGCCGCGAGCATGCCGGACTTCATGGCAGTGTGGCTGCCTTTGATCTTGGCGAAGTTCAGGGTGCCCAGATCGCAACCGATCAGTGCGCCACCGTTGAAGACCATTTTCGGCAGCGAGTTCAGGCCGCCTTTGCAGATGGCGCGGGCGCCGTAAGCTACGCGCTTGCCGCCTTCCAGGTACTGAGCTACCACAGGGTGGTGCTTGTAGCGCTGGAACTCGTCGAACGGCGAGAGGTAGGCGTTGCTGTAGGACAGGTCGACGATCAGGCCGACCACGACCTGGTTGTTTTCCAGGTGATAAAGGAACGAACCACCGGTGTTCTCGCTATCGACCATCGACAGTGGCCAGCCAGCGGTGTGCACCACCAGGCCTTGCTCGTGTTTGGCCGGGTCGATGTCCCAGATTTCCTTGATGCCGATGCCGTAGTGCTGGGCGTCGGCGTCGCTGTCCAGGTTGAACTTGTTGATCAGTTGCTTGCCGAGGTGACCGCGGCAGCCTTCGGCGAACAGCGTGTATTTGCCACGCAGTTCCATGCCAGGCGTGTACAGGCCTTCCTTCGGATGGCCTTCACGGTCGACACCGAGGTCGCCAGTGATGATGCCGCGCACCACGTTGTTTTCGTCGAACAGCACTTCCTGAGCGGCGAAGCCTGGGTAGATCTCTACGCCAAGGTTTTCAGCCTGCTGGGCCAGCCAGCGGCACAGGTTGCCCAGGGAGATAATGTAGTTGCCTTCGTTGTGCATGGTCTTGGGCACGAAGAAATTCGGCACCTTGACTGCGCTTTCGGCGTTTTTCAGCATGTAGATGTCGTCGCGCTTGACCGCGGTATTCAGCGGTGCGCCGAGTTCCTTCCAGTCCGGGAACAGTTCGTTCAGCGCGCGCGGCTCGAAGACTGCGCCAGAGAGAATGTGGGCGCCGACTTCGGAACCTTTCTCTACTACGCAGACGCTGATCTCTTTACCAGCTTCAGCGGCCTTCTGTTTCAGTCGGCAGGCGGCGGACAAACCAGCAGGGCCGGCGCCGACGATGACGACGTCGAATTCCATAAATTCGCGTTCCACAGACTATCTCCTACTCAGGGCTCTTCGATGTTTTAATATTGGAAGCTAGGACCTTTCCATGATCAGAGCCAAGGCATTATATCCACACCCTCGGAGAGGTCCAATACAAACGTTTGTTTGAATTCTGTCCAAGCCTTGTATTATCGAGGCTGCATGACGATTAATGAGCACGGCTCCGTATTGACCAGGCAAGGCGTTACGGTCAAGATATGGACGGTTTTGCGCTCATTATTTGGGCTGTTTGTCGGTTCCGGCCGACCCCCGCAGAGCCGACCAGGTGCGCCTGGACGACATTCTTATTCACCGGAGAGTAACGAGGAATCCATGAAGGTTCTTGTAGCTGTCAAACGAGTGGTCGACTACAACGTCAAAGTTCGCGTCAAAGCGGACAATTCCGGCGTTGACCTTGCAAACGTCAAGATGTCGATGAACCCCTTCTGCGAAATCGCCGTGGAAGAAGCCGTCCGCCTGAAAGAAAAAGGCGTGGCTAGCGAAATCGTCGTCGTCTCCATCGGTCCGACCACTGCTCAAGAGCAACTGCGCACTGCGCTGGCTCTGGGTGCTGATCGCGCGATCCTGGTTGAAAGCGCTGACGAACTGAATTCCCTGGCTGTGGCCAAACTGCTTAAAGCAGTGGTCGACAAAGAGCAGCCTCAGCTGGTGATCCTGGGTAAACAGGCCATCGACAGCGACAACAACCAGACTGGCCAGATGTTGGCTGCCCTGACCGGTTTCGGCCAAGGCACCTTCGCCTCCAAGGTTGAAGTGGCTGGCGACAAGGTCAACGTAACCCGCGAAATCGACGGCGGTCTGCAGACCGTTGCGTTGAACCTGCCGGCGATCGTGACCACCGACCTGCGCCTCAACGAGCCGCGCTATGCGTCGTTGCCGAACATCATGAAGGCCAAGAAAAAGCCGCTGGAAGTGGTAACCCCGGACGCCCTGGGCGTTTCTACCACCTCCACCGTCAAGACCCTGAAAGTAGAAGCGCCGGCTACCCGCAGCGCTGGTATCAAGGTCAAGTCCGTGGCTGAACTGGTCGAGAAACTGAAGAACGAGGCGAAGGTAATCTAAATGACTATCTTGGTTATTGCTGAACACACTAACGCTGCCCTGGCTGCTGCCACGCTGAACACTGTTGCCGCGGCGCAAGCCATCGGCGGTGATATTCACGTTCTGGTTGCTGGCGCTGCTTGTGGCGCTGCTGCTGAAGCGGCGGCCAAAGTCGCTGGCGTTGCCAAGGTTCTGGTTGCCGACAACGCGGCTTACGCTCATCAGCTGCCGGAAAACGTTGCGCCGCTGGTTGCCGAACTGGGTAAGGGCTACAGCCACATCCTGGCTGCCGCTACTTCCAACGGCAAAAACATCCTGCCGCGCGTTGCTGCGCAGTTGGACGTTGACCAGATTTCCGAAATCACTGCCGTAGTCAGCGCTGATACTTTCCAGCGTCCGATCTATGCCGGTAACGCCATCGCTACCGTGCAGTCTTCGGCTGCCGTGAAAGTGATCACTGTGCGTTCCACCGGTTTCGACCCGGTTGCTGCTGAAGGCGGTTCGGCTGCTGTTGAAGCGGTCAGCGGTGCTGCTGATGCTGGCAAGTCGGCTTTCGTTGGCGAAGAGCTGGCCAAGTCCGATCGTCCAGAACTGACCGCTGCCAAGATCGTCGTTTCCGGCGGTCGCGGCATGCAGAACGGCGACAACTTCCAGCTGCTGTACAAAGTGGCCGACAAGTTGGGTGCTGCTGTGGGTGCTTCGCGCGCTGCAGTGGACGCCGGTTTCGTTCCGAACGACATGCAGGTTGGTCAAACCGGCAAGATCGTTGCTCCTCAGCTGTACATCGCCGTTGGTATTTCCGGCGCGATCCAGCACCTGGCCGGCATGAAAGACTCCAAAGTGATCGTTGCGATCAACAAGGACGAAGAAGCGCCGATCTTCCAGGTAGCCGACTACGGTCTGGTAGCTGATCTGTTCGAAGC
>JAIERF010000329.1 GCA_019747075.1 Pseudomonadaceae bacterium | reverse complement strand
GAATCTTTACAAGCTGGCATAACACTTGCTCTCAACCCCTTGAACGCTGACAGATCTTCGATCAGTGACGGATTATTGGCATGGCTAAGAAAGAAGAAGCAAAAGCTCCAGCGGCAGATGCTGACGGCAAACCCGCTGGCAAGAGCAAGTTGAAGCTGATCATCCTGATTGTTGTCGGCCTGTTGCTGGCCATCGGCCTGTCGGTGGGCGCGACCCTGTTCTTCCTCAAGGGCGACAAGAAGGAAGAAGCCAAGAGCGAAGAGCACGCCGCGACTGAAGATGCCGGCAAGCCGGTGAAGAAACAGGCGATTTATGAGGTGCTGGCGCCGGCGTTTGTGGTCAATTACAACTACAAGGGCCGTCAGCGTTATATGCAGGTCAGCGTGGCCCTGATGGGGCGCGACAAGGCTGAGCTGGATGCGCTGCACGAGCATATGCCGGTGCTGCGCAATAACCTGGTTATGCTGTTCTCCGGCCAGGATTTTGAAGCCTTGAGTACGCCGGTTGGCAAGGAAATGCTCCGCCAGCAGACCACCGCCAGCGTGCAGGCCTTGGCGCAGAAGGAGACCGGCAAGATGGCGGTCGAGCAAGTGCTGTTTACCAATATCGTGTTGCAGTAGGAGCGTGCGCTAATGGCTGTGCAAGACCTGCTGTCACAAGACGAAATCGATGCCCTGCTGCATGGGGTCGATGACGGCGCGGTCGAAACCGAAGAGGCCGCCGAGCCCGGTACGGTCAAGAGTTACGACCTGTCCAGCCAGGACCGCATCGTCCGTGGGCGCATGCCCACCCTGGAAATGATCAACGAGCGTTTTGCCCGCTACACCCGCATCAGCATGTTCAACCTGTTGCGCCGCTCCGCCGATGTGGCCGTGGGCGGCGTGCAGGTGATGAAGTTTGGCGAGTACGTGCACTCGCTGTATGTGCCCACCAGCCTCAACCTAGTGAAGATGAAGCCGCTGCGCGGCACCGGCCTGTTCATTCTCGACGCCAAGCTGGTGTTCAAGCTGGTGGACAACTTTTTCGGCGGCGACGGCCGCCATGCCAAGATTGAAGGCCGTGAATTCACCCCGACCGAGTTGCGGGTGGTGCGCATGGTCATCGACCAAGCCTTTGTCGATTTAAAAGAGGCCTGGCATGCGGTCATGGACATCAACTTCGAGTACATCAACTCGGAAGTGAACCCGGCCCTGGCCAACATCGTCAGCCCTAGCGAAGTGATTGTGGTGTCGACCTTTCATATCGAGCTGGACGGTGGTGGCGGCGATCTGCACATCACCATGCCTTATTCGATGATCGAGCCGATTCGCGACATGCTCGACGCCGGTTTCCAATCCGATGTCGACGATCAGGACGAGCGCTGGATCAAGGCCCTGCGCGAAGACATTCTGGATGTCAGCGTGCCCTTGGGCGCCACCGTGGCCAGCCGCCAGTTGCGCCTGCGCGACATCCTGCACATGCAGCCCGGTGACGTGATTCCGGTGGACCTGCCCGATCAGGTGGTGATGCGTGCCAACGGTGTACCGGCGTTCAGCGTCAAGCTCGGTGCACACAAAGGCAAGCTAGCTTTCCAGGTGCTGGACCCGATCGAACGCATTCGTTAATCCGTATTTTTAAACTATTGCTACACAGCCCGCCGAGGACAACCGATGGCAGACGAAGAAGAAGGCACCTCCCCCGAGGAGCAGGCACTGGCCGATGAATGGGCTGCGGCACTCTCGGAGGCCGGTGATGCCAGCCAGGACGATATCGACGCGATGATGGCGCAAAGCGCTCCCGCAGAACCGGCCGCGCCGCGGGCGATGATGCAGGAGTTTGATGGTGTGCCGCGTTCCACTGGGCCGGTGAGCCTGGATGGGCCGAACCTGGATGTGATTCTCGACATTCCGGTATCGATCTCCATGGAAGTGGGCAATACCGACATCACCATCCGTAACCTGTTGCAGCTCAACCAGGGCTCGGTGATCGAGCTGGATCGCCTGGCGGGCGAGCCGCTGGACGTGCTGGTCAACGGCACCCTGATCGCCCATGGCGAGGTGGTGGTGGTGAACGAAAAGTTCGGCATTCGTCTGACGGATGTGATCAGTCCCAGCGAACGCATCAAGAAGCTGCGCTAAGCCATGGGTCGACTCCTTGGGGTTTTCCTGGCGTTGCCGCTGACGGCCATGGCGGCCGAGCCGGCGACGACCGCCGTCACGCCGGTGCTGGCCAGCAGTGGCAACCTGAGCGCGCAGCTGGGGCAGATGCTGCTGGGCCTGCTGCTGGTGATCGGCCTGATCTTCGTGCTCGCCTGGCTGTTGCGCCGGGTGCAGCAGATCGGTCCGCGTGGCAATCAGGTGATCAAGCTGCTCGCCAGTCAGGCCCTGGGGCCGCGCGAGCGGTTGGTGCTGGTGCAGGTGGGTAACGAGCAGGTGTTGCTGGGCCTGAGTGCCGGGCGCATCACCCCGTTGCACACCCTGAAAGAACCGGTGCACCTGGCGGACGGCGAGCCGGCCACGCCGGAATTTGCGCAACGCCTGATGGAGTTGCTGGGCAAGGATCAGAAGGACAAACCCTGATGGGCGCGTTGCGTATAGTGTTCGCCGTATTACTGGCGCTGGTGGCACCTTTGGCGCTGGGTGCGGATGATCCGCTGAAGATCTCGGCCATTACCCTGGCCACCAATGCGGCCGGGCAGCAGGAGTATTCGGTCAGTCTGCAGATTCTGCTGATCATGACGGCGCTGAGCTTTATTCCAGCCTTCGTCATGCTGATGACCAGCTTCACCCGCATCATCATCGTCTTTTCTATTTTGCGTCAGGCCTTGGGCCTGCAGCAGACGCCGTCCAACCAGATCCTTATCGGCCTGGCGATGTTCCTCACGTTGTTCATCATGGCGCCGGTGTTCGACCAGATAAACCGCGAGGCTTTGCAGCCGTACCTGAACGACCAGCTGCCGGCTCAGGAGGCGATCCTCAAGGCCGAGGTACCGCTGAAGAGCTTTATGCTGGCGCAGACGCGGGCGTCCGATCTCGAACTATTCATGCGTCTGTCCAAGCGCACCGACATCGCTTCACCGGAGCAGGCACCGCTGACCATTCTGGTTCCGGCGTTTGTCACCTCCGAGCTGAAAACCGCGTTCCAGATCGGTTTCATGATCTTTATTCCGTTCCTGATCATCGACATGGTGGTGGCCAGTATCCTCATGGCGATGGGTATGATGATGCTCTCGCCGCTGATCATTTCCCTGCCGTTCAAGATCATGCTGTTTGTCCTGATTGACGGCTGGGCCCTGGTGATCGGCACCCTGGCCGGCAGCTTCGGCACTTTATAGAGCGACGCTGATGACTCCTGAAGTGGCGGTAGACCTGATTCGTGATGCGCTCTGGCTGACCGCGGTGATTGTCGGCCTGGTGGTGTTACCCAGCCTGGTGGTGGGCCTGATCGTGGCCATGTTCCAGGCCGCCACCCAGATCAACGAACAGACCCTGAGCTTCGTACCGCGCCTGCTGGTGATGCTGTTGACGCTGATCTGGGCTGGGCCCTGGTTGGTGCGCGAGTTGATGGAGTACACCCAGAACCTGATTCAGAACATCCCCTTGTTGATCGGCTAG
>JAIERF010000313.1 GCA_019747075.1 Pseudomonadaceae bacterium | reverse complement strand
GGCGGTGGCCTTGTTGACGCTGACGTCGGTGGCCTGGGCCGAGAGAATCACCGCAATCAGCAGCTCGAAGGGCGAGTCGTAGGCCAGCTCGGTCTTCGGCTCGGGATTGTCCTCGTGCAGGCGACGGAAGATCTCCAGGCGGTTGGCGGCGTTCATGCTCGGGCACCACGATTTGGCCGCTGATTCTGGCTGGCTGCGTGATAGGGCATCAATTCGGTCTTCGGCTCGGGATTGTCCTCATGCAGGCGCCGGAAGATCTCCAGGCGTTTGGCCGCGTTCACTCGATTACCCCGGTAACCCGCACGCGCCGGCTGGGCGCGGCTTCGACCGGCACTTGTGCGGCCTTGGCACGCTCGCTGGCGCGGGCGTCCAAATAGTTTTTGCCCGCAATCAGCAAACCCAGGACCAGAAAGGCCCCCGGCGGCAAGATGGCGAGGAGGAAACCTGGGTAGTGGGGGAATACTTCAATCTGCCAGCTGGCCGCCTGGGCGCCGAACAGCAGCTGCATATTGCTCAGCAGCATGCCGGTGCCGAGCAGCTCGCGCACGCTGCCCAGGGCCAGCAGCACCAGGCCGAAGCCGGTGCCCATCATTAAGCCGTCGAAGCTGGCGTGGGCCACGCTGTTTTTCGCGGCAAAGGCTTCGGCCCGGCCGAGGATGATGCAGTTGGTGGTGATCAGCGGAATAAAGATGCCGAGGATTTGATACAGCTCATAGGTGAAGGCCTGCATCAGCAGCTCGATGCAGGTGGTCAGGGCGGCAATGATCATCACGAACACCGGCAGGCGCACGGCATCGGTGACCTGCCGGCGGATCAGCGCCACGGCGGCGTTGGAGGCCGCCAGTACCAGGGCCGTGGCGATGCCCATGCCGAGGGCGTTGACCATCGAGTTACTCACCCCCAGCAGCGGGCACAGGCCCAGCAACTGCACCAGGCCGGGGTTGTTCTTCCACAGGCCGTTGACGGCAATTTCGCGATAACTAGCCATTGTTGGGTTCTCCGCTGCCGGTGTCGGGGGCTAGCAAGTGGGCGCGTTGCTGATCGAAATACTGCAGCGCCTGGTGCACGGCTTTGACCACCGCCCTTGGGGTGATGGTGGCGCCGGCGAATTGATCAAATTGGCCGCCGTCTTTTTTCACTGCCCAGCCCGATTCATCCGGCACCGTCAGGGATGTGCCAGCAAAGGCGCCGATCCATGGGCTTTTGCTGAGCTCAATCTTGTCGCCCAGGCCTGGGGTTTCCTTGTGGCTGATGACCCGTACGCCGGCCAGCGTGCCATCGACCTTGACCCCCACCAGCAGGTGGATGGCGCCGCTGTAGCCGTCTGGCGCGCTGACCTGAAAGATGATCGCGCTGATCTGGCCATGCAGGCGGGCGATATAGGCCGGCTTGGCTTGGCTGTAGCCGAGCAGCGGACTTTGCACCGAGCGCGGCTGGTCCAGCAGGTGATTGTCGTAGCTGCCGGCCGGCAGGATTTCGCTCAGGGCGCGGGCCTTGGCTTCCCGCTCGGCGCTGGCAATCCGCTCAGCGGTGCCTTGCTGGGTGATGGCCACCAAACCGACGGTAAATACGGCAAACAGGCCGAGGATGACGCTGTTTTTCAGCATGGAGCGGCTGATTTCTGGCAGGTTCATGCTCACTCCCCGATCTTGAAGCCGCGTTCAGCTTTGCGGTGGCCGTAGGTACGCGGGCGGCTGTAATAGTCGATGGTGGGGGCGGTCAGGTTCATCAGCAGCACTGCGAAGGCCATGCCGTCCGGGTAACCGCCCCAGGTGCGGATGATGTACACCAACACGCCGACACCTGCGCCGAAGATGATCCGGCCCAGTTGGCTGGTGGCGCCAGACACCGGGTCGGTGACGATAAAGAAGGCGCCAAGCATGGTGGCGCCGCTCAGCAGGTGGAACAGCGGCGAGCCGTTGGAGTCCGAGCCGCTGCCATTCCAGAACAGCAGGCTCATCACGGCGAGTGCGGCGAGCATGCCCACGGGTGCGTGCCAGCTGATCAGTTTTTGTTTGAACAGGTACAGACCGCCGAGCAGGAAGGCCAGGTTGACCCACTCCACACCCTGGCCGCCGAAGCGCCCAAAGGCTGGGTTCTGGGCCCAGAGCTCGTCGACCGTCAGGCTCTTGTTGAGCTTCAGACTGTCCAGGGCTGTGGCTTGGCTCCAGCCGTCGGGCAGGCTGGCCAGGCCCCAGATGTGTTCGATGCCAGCGAACATGCCGACGCTATGGGGCGCCGGCCAGGTGGTCATCGGCAGCGGAAAGGAAATCAGCACCACCACATAGCCCAGCATGGCCGGGTTGAAGGGGTTCTGCCCGAGGCCGCCATACAGTTGCTTACCGAAGATGATGGCAAAGCCCACGGCGATCAGGGTCAGCCACCAGGGTGCATAGGGCGGCAGGGCCAGGGCGAGCAGTACGGCTGTGACCAGGGCGCTGGCGTCCTTGAGATAGAAGGTGATGGGGCGTTTACGCATGGCCAGGATCGCGGCCTCGCAGCCCAGCGCTACCAGGCTAGCCCACAGCAGGTTGACCAGGGTGCCGATACCGAACAGCCAGGTCAGGACCAGCACTGCCGGCACGGTGGCCAGCAGCACCTGCAGCATCACCCGTTGGGTACGCTGGTTGCCGGTGGCATGGGGCGAAGTGATGCGGGGCAGGGCCATTGGTGCTCCGGAGCTGACTAAGACGTTCACGTGCCTGGCCAGTGGCGGCGCAGGTACTCTGGCTGATCGGTTGGCCGGAGGGCGTCCGGCGTTATTCGTGGTGCTGCTTCCCGGATTACCTCCGGGCTACGCGGCGTGCCAGGTGTTCAGTTGTTGCTGTGGGCCTCTAGCTGTTGCTCTGCCTGGGCCAGGCGTTGCCGGGCCGCGGCCAGCACGGCGGCGTCGCTGCTGTCATCGCGTTCCAGTTTGCGCAGGTCCGCGCGGGCAAAGGCCAGCTCGGTTTTCAGCGCGCGAGTGGCTTCGTCCACGGGCTGCTTATCGGTACGCACCAGCTCCGGCGCCGGCTTGCCGGAGGCATCCTCGGCGGCATGCAGGGCGTGTTCAGCCTCCGCCAGGGCGTTACGCAGGGCCACCAACACGCTGTCGTCGCTCAAGGCTTTCTCGGCTTTTTTCAACTCGGCACGGCGCATCGCCAGCTCGATCTTGGCCCGTTTCAAGGGGCTCAGCTCGCTGCTCTCGGCGGCTTTTTCCGCGGCGGCGGGTGCTTGGCTTTGCAGGCTGGCCAGTAGATTTTCGGCGACCTCCAGTTGGGTGGCCAATTGTTGGCGCTCGGCTGCTTGCTCGCTGCTCGGCGCTTCGATCTTCTCCAGCTTGCGCAGTTGGGCGCGGAGCATGGCGGCGTCGATCTTGGCTTTCTTCAGGGCGCTGTCGTCGGCGGGCTTTTCCGCGGCGGCGGGTGCTTGGCTTTGCAGGCTGGCCAGTAGTTGTTCGGCGGCCTCCAGCTGAGTGGCCAATTGTTGGCGCTCGGCTGCTTGCTCACTGCTCGGCGCTTCAAGCTTCTCCAGCTTGCGCAGTTGGGCGCGGAGCATGGCGGCGTCGATCTTGGCTTTCTTTAGGGCGCTGTCGTCGGCAG
>JAIERF010000070.1 GCA_019747075.1 Pseudomonadaceae bacterium | reverse complement strand
TGGCCTATATGCAGGAAAACCCAGCCGCCGCCGACAGCGAACTGTCCGACCTGGAAAACTTCTACCGCGCCGCGAAGAAGCGCTTCGACGAGTCGCCCGAGTTCGCCGAGCGCGCCCGCGAACTGGTGGTGCAGCTGCAAGCCGGCGATGCTGAATGCATGCGCCTGTGGACCCGCTTCAACGATATTTCCCTGAGCCACTGCCAGGCACTTTACGACCGCCTGGGCGTGAAACTGAGCATGGCCGACGTCAAGGGCGAAAGCGCCTACAACGACGACCTGGCCAACGTGGTGGCCGACCTCAAGGCCAAGGGCCTGCTCAGCGAAAGCGACGGCGCCCAGTGCGTGTTCATGGACGAGTTCAAGAACGCCGAAGGCAACCCGCTGCCACTGATCGTGCAAAAGGCCGGCGGCGGCTACCTGTATGCCACCACCGACCTGGCCGCCACCCGCTATCGCGCCAACGTACTGAAGGCCGATCGCGCCCTGTACTTCGTCGACCAGCGCCAGGCCCTGCACTTCCAGATGGTCTTCAGCGCTGCACGCCTGGCCGGTTTCGTCCCGGCCAGCATGCAGCTGGAGCACATGGGTTTCGGCACCATGAACGGCGCCGACGGCCGTCCATTCAAGACCCGCGACGGCGGCACGGTGAAACTGGTCGATCTGATCAATGAAGCCGAAGAGCGCGCCTACAGCCTGGTCAAGAGCAAGAACCCGGAGCTGGACGAAGCCGAACTGCGCCAGATCGCCAACGCCGTAGGGGTGAGCGCAGTCAAATACGCCGACCTGTCCAAGCACCGCGCCAGCGACTACAGCTTCAACTTCGAACTGATGCTCAGCTTTGAGGGCAACACCGCGCCCTACCTGCTGTACGCCTACACCCGTGTGGCCAGTGTGTTCCGCAAACTGGGCAAGGACTTCAGCGAAGTCGACGGCCAGATCCGCCTTGAGGCGCCGCAGGAAATCGACCTGGCGACCAAGCTCGCGCAGTTCGGCGAAGTGCTGAACAACGTTGCCGACAAAGGCACGCCGCACATTCTCTGCACCTACCTGTACGACCTGGCCGGGCTGTTCTCCAGTTTCTACGAGCACTGCCCGATCCTCAGCGCCGACGACCAAGCCACCCAGCAAAGCCGCCTGCGCCTGGCTGCCCTGAGTGGTCGCACCCTCAAGCAGGGTCTGGAGCTGCTGGGCCTGCACACCCTGGAGCGCATGTAAGGTGGCAGCCAAGAAGAAGCCGGCACCCAAACGCGGCGCCAGCCGCTACCAGGCACCGCCGCGCAAGCCGGTGCCGGGCTGGGTGTGGCTGACCTGCGGCCTGCTGATCGGCGCCTTTGTGGTGTTTTTGCTGCAACTCGAACCGGGCCGCGATGAGATCAAGCGGATCAAGGACGAGAAGCCGCGCCAGTCCAGCAGCCAGGCCAACAAGCCGACACCTAACGCGCAACCGGCGGGCCCGGCCAAGCCGAAGTACGACTTCTACACCCTGCTGCCGGAGTCCGAGGTCATCGTGCCGCCGGATGCTGTACCGCCGCCACCGGCTGCCGCCCTGACCCCGGAGCAATTGGCCAAAGCCGATGCCGCCCGTGCCGAAGCCGCCCTCAACGGCCAGGTGCCACCGGCATTGCCGACCGCCAGCACCACGCCACCAACAGGCACGCCGACCCCGCCACCGAGCGTGGCCAAGGCACCGCTGACGACCCAGTTCTTCCTCCAGGCGGGCTCGTTCCGCAAACAGGCGGACGCCGACAAGGTGCGCGCGCAGATCATTCTGCTCGGGCAGAACGTGCAGGTTGAATCCGGCACGGTGCGCGAAGAAATCTGGTACCGGGTGCTCGTCGGCCCCTTTGCCAGCCGTGAACAGCTCGGCGCCGCGCAGAAGCAACTGGCCGCCAGCGGCTTCGGTAATCTGTTGTTACAGCAGCGCCAAAGCCGCTAAAACCAAGCCTTGACGATCTGTCAGCAGCCTCTGACAGACCGGCAAGGCCGATTCACGCTTGAAGCCGGCCACCCCCGTCCCCATATCTGCTGGCATCAGGGCATTTCGCCCAACAGCGTGGAGACGCCTCTCTTGACCACCATCGTTTCAGTGCGCCGCAACGGCAAAGTCGTCATGGGCGGCGACGGCCAGGTTTCCCTGGGCAACACCGTGATGAAAGGCAACGCGAAGAAGGTTCGCCGCCTCTACCACGGCCAGGTGCTGGCCGGCTTTGCCGGCGCCACTGCCGACGCCTTCACCCTGTTCGAACGCTTCGAAGGCCAGCTGGAAAAACATCAAGGCAACCTGGTGCGCGCCGCCGTCGAGCTGGCCAAAGACTGGCGCACCGACCGCTCCCTGAGTCGCCTGGAAGCCATGCTGGCAGTCGCCAACAAGGACGCCTCACTGATCATCACCGGCAACGGTGACGTGGTCGAACCCGAGCACGGCCTGATCGCCATGGGTTCCGGCGGCGGTTTCGCCCAGGCCGCAGCCATAGCGCTGTTGCAGAAAACCGACTTGAGCGCCCGTGAAATCACCGAAACCGCGCTGAATATCGCCGGCTCCATCTGCGTATTCACCAACCAGAATCTAACTATTGAGGAAGAAGACTGCGCTGAATAAGCGCGTCTTCTTCTGGAGTACGCCTGCATGTCCATGACGCCCCGCGAGATCGTTCACGAACTCAACCGCCACATCATCGGCCAGGATGACGCCAAGCGCGCCGTGGCCATTGCCCTGCGCAACCGCTGGCGGCGCATGCAGCTGCCGGCCGAGCTGCGCGCGGAAGTAACGCCGAAGAACATTCTGATGATCGGCCCGACCGGCGTCGGCAAGACCGAAATCGCCCGCCGCCTGGCCAAACTGGCCAACGCACCGTTTATCAAGGTGGAAGCGACCAAGTTCACCGAAGTCGGCTATGTCGGCCGTGACGTCGAATCGATCATCCGCGACCTCGCCGATGCAGCGATCAAGATGATGCGCGAGCAGGAAATGCGCAAAGTCAGTTTCCGCGCCGAAGATGCCGCCGAAGAGCGCATCCTCGACGCCCTGCTACCGCCGGCACGCGCCGGCTTCGGCGATGAGCCGGCACGCAGCGAAGACAGCAACACCCGCCAGCTGTTCCGCAAGCGCCTGCGCGAAGGCCAGCTGGACGACAAGGAAATCGACATCGAGGTGGCCGAATCGCCGGCCGGCGTCGAGATCATGTCGCCACCGGGCATGGAGGAAATGACCAACCAGCTGCAGAGCCTGTTCGCCAACATGGGCAAGGGCAAGAAGAAGAGCCGCAAGCTCAAGGTCAAGGAAGCCCTCAAGCTGGTGCGCGATGAAGAAGCCGCGCGCCTGGTCAACGAGGAAGAGCTTAAAGCCGCCGCCCTGGAAGCGGTCGAGCAGCACGGCATCGTGTTTATCGACGAGATCGACAAGGTCGCCAAACGCGGCAACACCGGCGGTGCCGACGTGTCCCGCGAAGGCGTGCAGCGCGACCTGCTGCCGCTGATCGAAGGCTGCACGGTGAACACCAAACTGGGCATGGTCAAAACCGACCACATCCTGTTTATCGCCTCCGGCGCCTTCCACCTGAGCAAGCCCAGCGA
>JAIERF010000226.1 GCA_019747075.1 Pseudomonadaceae bacterium | reverse complement strand
GGCCCGCTCGCGGGCATAACGTTCGGTGATCATGGCCTGGCAGCGCGCCTCCAGGCCATTGCCGATGTAGCAGATATGGTCCTTGAGGATGCCGTAGCGCAGCGGGTCATCGACGGGCATGTTACGAATCAGCAGGCCGAAGTGCGGGTAGTTGAGGATGGTGCGGCTGCCGAAGTCGGAAATCCGCCCCAGGTGCCGGGAGTTCTCGATCACTTCCTGTTCGATCGGCCGCTTGATGCCGTCGCCGTAAAAATATTCCAGGCCGCGGTCATGGAACACCCCGAGGCTGGCGTGCAGGCCCAGTTCGCTGAGGATCTGCAGGGTCAGTTCGGCCAGAGCGTCGAATTGCTGGCAGGCGAAGCTGCTCTCCATGTATTGCAGGATGCGCCCCAGTTCGGCATTCATGCTCATGGACTGGAAGGCGATCTGCGACGACTGGCTGAGCTGTTCGCGCATGCTGGAGGTATCGCGCAGCTTCACTTCCACCCGCTTGAGCCGCGCCGCCAGGGCTTCCGGGCTGATCGGCAGGTGCACATAGTCGTCGGCGCCAGCGGAGAAGGCGCGGATGCAGTCGGGTTCGGCACCGTTGGTGACCAGAAAGAACAGCGGTGGCCGCCCCGGCCGTTCGTTCAGGCGTGCCAGTTGGGCGGGGTAATCGCTGCAGCGTTCGTCGACCAGGATCAGTTGGCACTCATCGCTCTGCTCGGCGCACACCTGAATGCCGTGCTGTTCCAGCCCGGCCTGCCAGACGTTGCGCTGCTCGGCGGCCGCAATCAGGCAGATGAGAAGGGGGGGCTGCTCAAGGACGGCACTGTCGCTGCTGCCGAAGTCATCGTCATCCCACAAGTCGATTCCTGACATCGCATATCCTTCGCTCGGCGCCTGGTTTGGGAGGGGGTGGCGATGGCGCCCGGCGTATCCACGGCCCTTGCCGAGGGCTCGTCAGGCAAGCGTAGACGATAACAGCTGACTGCCCAGCCAAAATTGGCGCTCAGGAGGCCTGGTGCAAATCCTTGAGGGCCGCGTAATTACTGGCGCTGTAGCTGAAATAGGCGCGCTCCTTGTCAGTGAGGGCGCGGGCTTGGCGGGCCGGGCTGCCGACATACAGAAAGCCGCTGAGCAGACGCTTGCCGGGTGGCACCAGGCTGCCGGCGCCGAGCACCACCTCGTCCTCGATCACGGCGCCGTCCATGACGATGCTGCCCATACCGACCAGGATGCGGTTGCCCAGGGTACAGCCGTGCAGCGTGACCTGGTGGCCGATGGTTACCTCGTCGCCAATGATCAGCGGGTAGCCGTCCGGATTGAATGGCCCGGCGTGGGTGATGTGCAGCACGCTGCCGTCCTGCACGCTGGTGCGTGCGCCGATACGGATGCGGTGCATGTCGCCGCGGATTACCGTCAGCGGCCATACCGAGCTGTCGGCACCCAGTTGTACATCGCCGATAACCACGGCGCTCTCATCGACGAACACCCGCTCGCCCAGCTGCGGCGTCATACCTTGATACGTTCGAATCGCCACGATAGAAATCTCCTGAGCTGCGGTCGGCCGCGATTGTAATTAAGATGACGGCCATGCACAGGCGAGAGCAGCGTCGTTTTCCTCTCGTCTGCAGGCGCAGGTCCGCGCCCCACGAACTCTACAGGTACATCCCGTGACTGCCGACAATCCGCTGTTGCAAGACTTCGACCTTCCGCCCTACTCCGTTATCCGCCCGGAACATGTCGAGCCGGCCGTCGATGCCATTCTGGCTGACAGCCGCGTGGCGATTGCCCAACTGCTCGCCCAGCAGCAGGCGGCGCCGAGCTGGAATGGCCTGGTGTTGGCCCTGGACGAGCTGGGCGCACGCCTGTCCCGCGCCTGGAGCCCGGTCAGCCATCTCAATGCGGTGTGCAACAGCAGCGAGCTACGGGCAGCCTATGAGGCCTGCCTGCCCAAACTGTCGGAATACTGGACTGAACTGGGCCAGAATCGCGGCCTGTTCGAAGCCTACCAGGCGCTGGCCAGTGGCCCGGCCGCTGCCGGTTTCGATGTGGCGCAGAAGACCATCCTGGAACACGCCCTGCGTGACTTCCGCCTGTCCGGCATCGACCTGCCGCCGGCCGGCCAGCAGCGCTACGGCGCGATCCAGATGAAACTCTCGGAGTTGACCAGCAACTTCTCCAACCAGTTGCTGGATGCCACCCAGTCCTGGAGCAAGCACATTACCGATGAGGCGGCGTTGGCCGGCCTCACCGACTCGGCCAAGGCGCAAATGGCCCAGGCAGCGGCGGCTAAAGAGCTGGACGGTTGGCTGATCAGCCTGGAGTTCCCCAGCTACTACGCGGTGATGACCTATGCCGACGACCGCGCCCTGCGCGAAGAGCTGTACGCCGCTTACTGCACCCGTGCCTCGGACCAGGGGCCGAACGCCGGCCAGTTCGATAACGGCCCGCTGATGAATGAAATCCTCGACCTGCGTCAGGAGCTGGCCCAACTGCTCGGTTTCGCCAACTACAGCGAACTGTCGCTGGCCGGCAAGATGGCCGAGTCCACCGAACAGGTGCTGAGTTTTCTCCGCGACCTGGCCGTGCGCAGCAAGCCATTTGCCGCCCGTGACCTGCAGGAGCTGCAAGCTTTCGCCGCCGAGCAAGGGTGCAGCGACCTGCAAAGCTGGGACGTTGGTTACTACAGTGAGAAGCTGCGTCAGCAGCGCTACAGCATTTCCCAGGAACAGGTGCGCGCCTGGTTCCCGATCGACAAGGTGCTGTCCGGCCTGTTTGCCATTGTCGAGAAGCTCTATGGCATCCAGATCAAGGAACTGTCCGGCTTCGACAGCTGGCACCCGGACGTGCGCCTGTTCGAGATCAACGAGCATGGCCAGCACGTCGGCCGCTTCTTCTTCGACCTCTATGCCCGTGCCAACAAACGCGGCGGCGCCTGGATGGACGGCGCCCGCGACCAGCGTCGCGCGGCCAATGGCGAGTTGATCAGCCCGGTGGCCAACCTGGTGTGCAACTTCACTCCGGCGGTGAATGGCCAGCCGGCGCTGCTTACCCACGACGAAGTCACCACCCTGTTCCACGAGTTCGGTCATGGCCTGCATCACCTGCTGACCCGTGTCGAGCATGCCGGTGCCTCGGGCATCAACGGCGTGGCCTGGGATGCGGTCGAGCTGCCGAGCCAGTTTATGGAGAACTGGTGCTGGGAGCCGGAAGGCCTGGCGCTGATCTCCGGTCACTTTGAAACCGCTGAGCCGCTGCCCCAGGACCTGCTGGAGAAGATGCTGGCGGCGAAGAACTTCCAGTCCGGGCTGATGATGGTGCGGCAGATCGAATTCTCGCTGTTCGACTTCGAACTGCATGCCAGCCACGGTGATGGTCGCAGCGTGCTGGACGTATTGGAGGGCATCCGCGCCGAGGTCTCGGTGATGCGTCCGCCGGCCTACAACCGCTTCGCCAACAGCTTTGCGCACATCTTCGCCGGCGGTTACGCGGCCGGTTACTACAGCTACAAGTGGGCGGAAGTGCTGAGCGCCGATGCCTTCTCCAA
>JAIERF010000185.1 GCA_019747075.1 Pseudomonadaceae bacterium | reverse complement strand
TGCACAAAGCGGCGAAGATTCTCACCCTGAAATACGCCAACGGCGATGTCTATCAGCTGCCCGCCGAGTTCCTGCGCGTGCATTCGCCCTCGGCGGAAGTCCAAGGTCACGGCAAGCCGGTATTGCAAACCGGCAAGCTCAACGTTGCCTTGAATAAGATCGAACCGGCCGGCAGTTATGCACTGAAACTGTGCTTCGACGACGGCCATGACAGCGGCCTGTTCACCTGGGACTACCTCGACCAGCTCGGCCAACGCCAGGCGCAATTGTGGGATGACTACCTGGCCGCCCTCAGCGCCGCGCGCCAATCACGCGACCCGAACGAGTCGGCGATCAAGTTGCTGCTCTGAGAACTCGTCTAGCGCGCAGCTTATGGCGCAATGCCAGGAGCACTGCACAGAGTTAGGGCGACCTTTCTAATCTGTCTCGGCATACTGCTCGCGCGCACGGCGACTGAATGCCGAACTTGCACAAAATCACAAACTCGGGTAACCAAGGAGCTGGCAGATTTCCTGCATTCAGGCCGACTGAATGGCAGAAGATGCACGGAGTTCGCTCCGCCTACGGTAACCCGATCAGTATCCGTTTTTGCCCCTGGGCGAGCGCAAATCACCGCCGCTCGATGGATGCTGCAAAGGACAATGGAGTGTTGTAGATGACTAATAAAGACAATGAAGACCTGAAGCGCCAAGCGATGGACAACACGCTGGGGCTCAACCCGGTGATCGGCATTCGCGGCAAAGACATTCTGTCGGCAGCGCGCACGGTAATGATTCAGGCCATCAAACAACCCTTCCTCAGCGCCAAGCACGTGGCCCACTTCAGCCTGGAGCTGAAGAACGTGGTGCTCGGCCAGTCGCCCATGGAGCCGGATGCCGGCGATCGCCGCTTTGCCGATCCGACCTGGAGCCAGAACCCGCTGTACAAACGCTATATGCAGACCTACCTGGCCTGGAGCAAGGAGCTGCATGAGTGGATCGACGACAGCAAGCTGTCGGCCGAAGACATCAGCCGCGGTCACTTCGTCATCAAGCTGGTGACCGACGCCATGGCGCCGACCAACACCATGGCCAACCCGGCAGCGGTCAAACGCTTCTTCGAAACCGGCGGCAAGAGCCTGCTGGACGGCCTCTCGCACCTGGCCAAAGACATGGTCAACAACGGCGGCATGCCGAGCCAGGTCAACATGTCGGTGTTCGAGGTCGGCAAGAGCCTGGCCACCACCGAAGGCGCCGTGGTGTTTCGCAACGACGTGCTGGAGCTGATCCAGTACAAGCCGGTGACCGAGCAGGTGCACGAGCGGCCGTTGCTTGTGGTACCGCCGCAAATCAACAAGTTCTATGTATTCGACCTGTCGCCGGAAAAGAGCGTTGCCCGCTTCTGCGTGCGCAACAACCTGCAGACCTTCGTGGTCAGCTGGCGCAACCCGACCAAGGCCCAGCGCGAGTGGGGCCTGTCGACCTATATCGAAGCACTGAAAGAAGCCATCGACGTGGTCTGCTCCATCACCGGCAGCAGCGACATCAATATGCTCGGTGCCTGTTCCGGCGGCATGACCACTGCGTCGCTGCTGGGCCACTATGCCGCCCTGGGTGAAACCAAGGTGCACGCCCTGACCCTGCTGGTCAGCGTGCTGGACAACCGCCTGGAAACCGAAGTCGCGCTGTTTGCCGACGAGAAGAGCCTGGAAGCCGCCAAGCGCCGCTCCTATCAGGCTGGCGTGCTGGAAGGTGCCGACCTGGCCAAGGTGTTCGCCTGGATGCGCCCCAACGACCTGATCTGGAACTACTGGGTGAACAACTACCTGCTCGGCAACGAGCCGCCGGTGTTCGACATCCTGCACTGGAACAACGACACCACGCGCCTGCCGGCGGCCTTGCATGGCGAATTTATCGACATGTTCAAGAACAACCCGCTGACCCGCGCCGGCGCCCTGGAGGTTTGCGGTACGCCGGTAGACCTCAAGCAAGTCACCTGCGACCTGTTCTGCGTGGCCGGCACCACTGACCACATCACGCCATGGGAAGCCTGCTACAAGTCGGCCCACCTGTTTGGTGGCAAGTGCGAGTTCGTGCTGTCCAACAGCGGCCACATCCAGAGCATTCTCAACCCGCCAGGCAACCCGAAAGGCCGCTACATGACCAACAGCGAGTTGCCGGTCGACCCGAAAGCCTGGCTGGCCAGCTGCACCAAGCATGCCGACTCCTGGTGGCTGCACTGGCAACTGTGGCAAACCGAGCGCGCCGGCAAATTGAAGAAGACCCCCAGCGCGCTGGGCAACAAGGCCTTCCCGGCCCGCGAAGCCGCGCCCGGCACCTATGTGCACGAGCGTTAATCGCGCGTCTGCAACAACCGACGCCCGTCACCGCGGGCGTCAACAGCCTTGGCAGTGAGCGCCGAGGATGCAGCAGTAACGTGAGCCGCAGCCAGGCTGCCTCGCGTCACGCTGGGAAGACTCGGGATGGTTACTCCCAGCAGTACAACCTATAGGGCTGCGCATATGCCGTTACCATTTGTTTTTCGCACCATCGACCTGGACGGCAATACCATCCGTACCGCCGTACGCCCAGGCAAACCGCACCTGACTCCACTGCTGGTGTTCAACGGCATTGGCGCCAACCTGGAGCTGGTGTTCCCGTTCGTCAACGCCCTCGACCCGGACTTGGAAGTCATCGCCTTCGACGTTCCCGGTGTCGGCGGCTCATCCACGCCCAGTTCGCCCTACCGCTTCCCGGGCCTGGCCAAGCTGGCCGCGCGCATGCTCGATTACCTCGACTACGGCCAGGTCAGCGTGATTGGCGTGTCCTGGGGCGGCGCCCTGGCGCAACAGTTCGCCCACGACTACCCGGAGCGCTGCAAAAAGCTGATTCTCGCCGCCACCGCAGCCGGCGCGGTCATGGTTCCCGGCAAGCCCAAGGTGCTCTGGCGGATGGCCAGCCCGCGACGTTATATCCAGCCCTCCTATGGTGCCCATATCGCCCCGGACATCTACGGCGGTGCCTTTCGCCGCGACAAGAACCTGGCTCTGTCGTTCGCCAGCAAGGTGCGCTCCTCGGGCAAGCTGGGTTACTACTGGCAACTGTTCGCCGGCCTCGGCTGGACCAGCATTCACTGGCTGCACAAGATCAAGCAACCGACCCTGGTGCTGGCGGGCGACGACGACCCGCTGATCCCGCTGGTCAATATGCGCATGCTGGCCTGGCGGATTCCCAACTCGCAGTTGCACGTCCTCGATGACGGTCACCTGTTCCTGATTACCCGTGCGGAAACCGTGGCGCCGATCATCATGAAGTTCCTCCAGGAAGAGCGTCAGCGCGCCGTCATGCACCCGCAGCCGACGCCCATCCGCAGTCATTGAGCGCTCGATCAAAGCGCAGCCGAGAAACACTTGACCCATCCCGGGGCGAGGTGTAACACAGGCAGTCCTGTGTGCGCCCCAGGATTGCTGTGCGCACACGTTGGTACAAGCCTTGCTGTTTGGCTTGGGACGGTTTGACGACGGAGTGTTGCCCCCATGCAAGAAAACACAGCA
>JAIERF010000194.1 GCA_019747075.1 Pseudomonadaceae bacterium | reverse complement strand
GCTTAAACCCAACTGAAGTAATCAGGCCCATTCCTCTCGGGGATGGGCCTTTTTGTTGATCATTACAAAACGCTGTAGACCATGTGTCGGGTGATGCTGAGGTTTACTTAGAGCTGGAGGGCGAGTGCCTATTGCATTCTGCCCACTGGCAGAGCTTTGCCGGCCTGGATGCGTGTGAGGAATACGGCACTGGAGCCTTGATGGTGGCTTGGTGAGAAGTGTACTGGAAAACCCGCAATATCCGTGTTCAGGTCCTTAAGTGCATTTGCAAGCTTGGATCGTGTGGGTTCTACACCAGCGGCTTGCAGTGCTTGTACGAAGACATTGGCATTTATGTAGCCCTCCAGGGACGTATAACCCACGTCTGCAGGCGGCACGTCGGACAAATACTGTCTGACGATGGCCAGCGAGGTGTCGTGTGGTGAGGGCATGACCTGGGTGATGTACACACCATCGCCGCTGGGGCCTGCCGCTGCGATGAAGTCCTCCGTGCCAATGAAGGATACGGTCACGAATCGTGCCCGGATACCTGCCGTTTGCGCCGCCTTGATGGCTGCAGACAATTGTCGGTAGGTGCCAACGAAAACAATCGCCTCGGGTTGAGCGCGTTTAAGTGCCGCCACTGCATCGACCATATCCAGCGAATTGCGGTTGATCCGCGCCTCGGCATGGATGCCTAGGTTGCGTTTGCTCAGGGCACCGCTGACGCCGCTTTTAACTGACTCGCCGAAGGAGTCGTCCTGCATCAGTAGGGCGATTTTCGTCACGCCGAGATCGGTGTTCAGGTGCTCCACCAGTGTTTCGGTTTCATCAAGGTAGGAGGCGCGCAGATTGAATACCCATTTTTTCACCGGGGTGCGCAGAAACTCGGCGCCGCTGAAGGGAAACAGGTAGGGCACCTCGGCTCGCATGGCAATGGGCAGGGCGGCTCTTGAGGTGGGGGTGCCGACGTAACCGAGTAGAGCAAACACGTTGTCGCGATTGATCAAGTCTTCGGTGCGCGCGGCACTGCGGGTGGGCTCATAGCCATCGTCTTTGACGATTAGGCTGAGTGTGCGGCCATGAACTCCGCCGGTGGCATTGACGCGGGTGAAGTAGGCTTGCACACCGGTTTTCATGTCAGAGCCTAAGCCGGATGCTGGGCCGCTTTGGGCGTTGACCATGCCGATGCGAATTTCGTTGGCACTTACACCGTCTTCGGACCATGCCACTGGGGTTGCAAGCGAGAGCGCGAGCGTGACAGCAAGGTGGTACAGCAGCTGTCGGGGTGGCATGTATGGACTCCTTGCAACTGGCGTTATCACTGTGGCTGCAGTGTGTTCACAGCACCGTGGATTATTGTTTTGCACTGCGATTTGAGTGGGCGTCGATCCGCCAGCGCGCGGGCTTGATTCAGTTCTATGCCTTGTTTCAGTGTAGTCGGGCAGGCGCAGGTTGCGGCGCAGCCGTGGTCTTGGCTCGCCGCGTGACATTAGAGCAGTTCAAGTTTATTGAACAGTAGCCTTAGGTGCTGATCAATCCTCCCAAGGCGCCGGTGCGCCGATCAAGCGGCCCATGGCGGCATAGATACCCAGCTCCTTGAGTGCCTGGAGTTCGCCGGCGGTTTCCACCATCTCGGCCATCAGCGGCAAGTCGATGCTGTTGGTGGCGCGGAACATGGCCTCAATAAACAGGCGCTTGTCGCTTTCCTGGTCGATCGCACGGATGTAATTGCCGTCGATCTTCAGGTAGGCGAGGCCCAGGTGGGTCAGGTTGCCGATCAGGCTGAAGCGGCCACCAAAATGTTGCAGTCCCAGCCGATAGCCGGTTTCGCGCACAGCTTGGCTGAAACGCTCCAGTTCGGCTGCCGGTGGCAGGTGGCGCTCATCGACCTCCAGAGTCATCAGGCTGGCATGCTGTGGATGGCTTTTCAGCAGGGCCAGCAGGCGAGCCAGGCTGGCGGGCTCACGCAGGGTGGCAGCCGAGAGGCTGAGGGCCAGCGGCTGTGGGTGCTGGTTGAGGTGGCGCAGGCTGTGTTCGAGCATGGCCAGGTCAAAACGTGCCAGCCAGCCCAGGCGTTCGATCCAGGGCAGGAAGCGGCCGGCGGCAATGGCTTCGCCTTGCGGGTCGAGCAGGCGGGCGAGCACTTTGCGGTGGAGAATGTTCTGCGGCGCGGCGCATTCGACCACCGGCTGGAAGTACAGCTGCAGCTTGCCCTGGTTGAGGGCTGCGTCGATCCAGGTGCGCCAGTCGTGCAGGCCTTGCGTGGGCAGGCTGTTGAAGTCATCGACCCGCGCCCAGGGCTTGCTCGGATTGCTTTGCGCCTGGGCCAGAGCCTGATCGGCACGACCGAATACGCTGCCGACGGTTTCCCCCTGTTTAAATGCGGCCAAACCCAGGTGGGCCACGGGCGTGCAGTCGGAGGCGCCGGTTTGGCGCAGATTGTCCAGCGTGACGCAGAGCTCGCTGACCAGTTGATCGGCATCCTCGCCCGTCAGGCCTGGGGCCAGCAGGGAGAACTCGCCCCCGCGGTTGCGTGAAGCCAGCCAGTCGGAGTTGCCGTGCTGCGCCTGCAGGCGTTTGAGGCATTCGCCAATAGCGCTGATCAGGGCGTCGGTCTGTTGGCCGCCGAGGCGCTGGTTGAGGCCGCCGAGGTCGTTGACCCTGAGTAGCAGCAGATAACCCTCGGCATGCTGTTCGTTTTCAGTCAGCCGGTCCGCCAAGTGAATGTCGAACAGGCGGCGGTTGGCGAGGCCGGTGAGGCTGTCCTGGTAGGCTTCTGCGCGTAGCTTTTCACTGCGCGAGGCCTCCTCGGCAAACAGGGTTTTGAGTTTCTCGACCATCTGGTTCATGGCCAGTACGACGCGCTTCAGCTCGGGCGTCCTAGGGATCTCTGGGGTGGTCAGGAATTCGCGGCGGGTGATGGCTTCGGCCTGGTTGACCATGTTGTCCAAGGGGCGCAGCTGGGTGCGCAGCAGCCAGCCACCGAGAATGGCGCTGACTAGGCCGCAAATCAGCAGCCAGGCCAGGCTGCCGAGGGCGCTGTCCCACAATTTGGCCAGGGCGAACTGCGGGTGACTGAGCACTTCGACCCGGGCGGCCTGCTCCCAGCCGCGCATGATCAGGGCGTCGCCGCCCTGGGGTTGCAGGTTGACCAGGCTGGCGAACCAGGCCGGCACAGGCTGCTCGCTGCTGCCGGTGGTGGTGCGCTCGACGATCACGTCGCCGTTGTCGATGCGCACCACGCGGATGCTGGCGAAGTAGCCGCTGTCGAACACCGAGCTAACCATCAGCTCGATCATCGCCGGATCATCGACGTGTGGTGTCATCGACAGCCCCAGCGCGGTGGCGGCATCCTGGGCGTGGGAGCGCAGTTGGCTGAGCAGTTGCTCGCGTGAGCTTTCCACGCCGGCAATGAAGCTGCCGGTAAAGGCCACCACCAGGAAGAGGCAAATCGCCAGAAAGAGCTGTTTGAGTAGTGACATGACCTTCTCCTAACCTTCGCCGATGGCGAAGCCTTCACTTTTCATTTTTTTCA
>JAIERF010000117.1 GCA_019747075.1 Pseudomonadaceae bacterium | reverse complement strand
GTGGCCAGCTTCCCGATTCTGGTAATGATCGCCGTGGTCATGTTCTTCATGCGCCAGATGCAGGGCGGTGCGGGCGGTAAAGGCGGTCCCATGAGCTTCGGCAAGAGCAAGGCGCGCCTGCTCTCGGAAGATCAGGTCAAGACCACCTTTGCTGACGTTGCCGGTTGCGATGAGGCCAAGGAAGAAGTCAGCGAACTGGTCGAGTTCCTGCGTGATCCGGGCAAGTTTCAGCGTCTGGGTGGTCGCATCCCGCGTGGCGTACTGATGGTCGGCTCACCGGGTACCGGTAAGACCCTGCTGGCCAAGGCGGTCGCGGGTGAAGCTAAGGTGCCGTTCTTCACTATTTCCGGTTCTGATTTCGTCGAGATGTTCGTTGGCGTCGGCGCCAGCCGCGTGCGGGACATGTTCGAACAGGCTAAGAAGCATGCGCCGTGCATCATCTTTATCGATGAAATCGATGCAGTCGGTCGTCATCGTGGCGCCGGCATGGGTGGTGGTCACGACGAGCGCGAGCAGACCCTCAACCAGTTGCTGGTAGAGATGGACGGCTTCGAGATGAACGACGGCATCATCGTGATCGCCGCCACTAACCGTCCTGACGTACTGGACCCGGCGCTGCTGCGCCCCGGTCGCTTCGATCGTCAGGTGGTGGTGGGTTTGCCCGATATCCGTGGTCGCGAGCAGATTCTGGCTGTGCACATGCGCAAGGTGCCGATGGGTGATGATGTTGAGCCGGCAGTGATTGCTCGCGGTACCCCGGGCTTCTCGGGTGCGGACCTGGCCAACTTGGTGAACGAGGCTTCTCTGTTCGCTGCGCGTGCTGGTAAGCGTGTGGTCGAGATGAAGGAATTCGAGCTGGCCAAAGACAAGATCATGATGGGTGCCGAGCGCAAATCCATGGTCATGTCCGATAAAGAGAAGCTCAATACGGCGTATCACGAGGCAGGCCACGCCATTGTTGGGCGTATCGTGCCCGAGCACGACCCGGTCTATAAGGTTTCCATCATTCCCCGTGGTCGTGCCTTGGGTGTGACCATGTTTCTGCCGGAAGAGGATCGCTACAGCCTGTCCAAGCGTGCGCTGACCAGCCAGATTTGCTCACTGTTTGGCGGGCGAATTGCTGAAGAAATGACCCTGGGCTTCGATGGCGTCACCACCGGTGCCTCCAACGACATCATGCGCGCCACGCAGTTGGCGAAGAACATGGTGACCAAGTGGGGTCTGTCGGAAAAGCTCGGTCCGTTGATGTATGCGGAGGAAGAGGGTGAAGTGTTCCTCGGTCGCAGCATGGGCAGTCAGCACAGCAATGTGTCGGCGGATACCGCCAAACTGATCGACTCGGAAGTGCGCAGCCTGATTGATCACTGCTACGGCACGGCCAAGCAGATCCTGGCAGATAACCGCGACAAGCTGGATCTGATGGCTGAAGCTTTGATGAAGTATGAAACCATCGACGCCGAGCAGATCGACGACATCATGAATGGTCGCCCTGCGCGCGAGCCGAAGGACTGGCAGGGTGGTTCGGGAAGCTCTTCCGGCAAGCCTGTTGTCGCGGAGTCGGCGGATCGTCCGGAAACGCCGATTGGCGGGCCGGCTGGCGAGCACTAAGGTCTTTTCATGAGTGTGCAGTACTCAGCCCGATTGCCTTGCGGCAATCGGGTTTTGGATTTGGCCCATCCGCAGGTGATGGGCATTCTTAATGTCACCCCTGATTCTTTCTCTGATGGTGGGCGCTTTCGCCAGCGCGATGAAGCCTTGCGTCATGCCGCGGCAATGGTTGCGGCAGGCGCCAGCCTGATTGATGTTGGCGGCGAGTCCACGCGTCCGGGGGCGTTGCAGGTTTCTGCGGATGAAGAGTTGCAACGGGTAGCACCGGTGGTCGAGGCCATCGCCGCTGAGCTCGATGTGATCATTTCGGTGGATACCTCATGCCCGCATGTGATTCGCGAGAGTGCGCGCCTGGGCGCCGGCTTGATCAATGATGTGCGCTCGCTACGCCGTGAAGGTGCCTTACAGGCTGCGGTGGAAAGTGGTTTGCCGGTGTGCTTGATGCACATGCAGGGCGAGCCTGAGAATATGCAGAAGAACCCCCATTACGATGATCTGTTGGCTGAAGTGCAGGCTTTCTTCGCTGAGCGCATGGCCGCGTGCGCGGCGGCGGGCATTGCTGCTGAGCGGGTCATTCTGGATCCAGGCTTCGGCTTTGCTAAAAATCTGCAGCACAACCTGAGTCTGTTCAAACATATGCAGGTGTTGCACGGCTTTGCCCGGCCGTTGCTGGTGGGTGTTTCGCGCAAGAGCATGATTGGTCAGGCCTTGGGGCGCGAGGTGGATCAGCGCTTGGCGGGTGGTCTGGCGCTGGCGGCGCTGGCGGTGGCCAAGGGGGCGTGCATTTTGCGTGTGCATGATGTGGCGGAAACAGTTGATGTGGTTCGTATGATCGCCGCAGTTGAAGCGGCGCAATAAAAGGATAGGAAGGCAATGAGCAGGAAGTATTTTGGCACTGACGGCATTCGTGGGCGGGTTGGCGAGTTTCCGATTACGCCGGACTTCATGCTCAAGCTGGGTTGGGCTGCTGGCACGGCGTTTCGTAAGCATGGCGTCTGCCGTGTTTTGATCGGCAAAGACACGCGTATTTCCGGCTACATGTTTGAGTCTGCGCTTGAGGCGGGGTTGTCTGCAGCCGGTGCTGACGTGATGCTGCTGGGGCCGATGCCGACGCCGGCAATCGCGTATCTGACGCGTACCTTTCATGCTGAGGCCGGCATCGTCATTAGCGCCTCGCATAACCCGCACCACGACAATGGCATCAAGTTTTTCTCAGGTAAGGGCACCAAGCTGCCGGATGAGATTGAGTTGATGATCGAGGAGTTGCTCGATGCACCTATGACTGTGGTGGACTCGGCCAAGCTCGGCAAGGTTTCGCGGATCAACGATGCGGCGGGTCGCTATATCGAGTTCTGCAAAAGTAGCGTGCCGACCAGTACCGATTTTGCCGGTCTGAAGATTGTCCTCGATTGCGCCCATGGCGCGGCCTACAAAGTCGCGCCGAGTGTGTTCCGCGAACTTGGCGCTGAAGTGGTGGTGTTATCGGCTCAGCCTAACGGCCTGAATATCAATGATCAGTGTGGTTCGACCCATATGCAGGCACTGCAGGCTGCGGTTTTGTCGGAGCAGGCAGATCTGGGGATTGCATTCGATGGTGATGCTGATCGCGTACTGATGGTGGACGACACGGGGGCCGTAGTAGACGGTGATGAGCTGCTGTTCATTATCGCCCGTGATCTGCAGCAGCGCGGCCGCTTGCAGGGCGGCGTGGTCGGTACCCTGATGAGTAACTTGGGGTTGGAATTGGCGTTAGCAGAATTGCAGATTCCCTTCGTGCGCGCCAAGGTTGGCGATCGCTATGTGATTGCGGATTTGTTAGCGCGAGATTGGCAGTTGGGTGGCGAAAACTCCGGGCATATAGTCTGCTTCCAGCACACTACAACGGGTGATGCGATCATTGC
>JAIERF010000035.1 GCA_019747075.1 Pseudomonadaceae bacterium | reverse complement strand
ACGCTGAGGGTGTGGCCGGCGTTGAGCAGGTTGCGGGCCATGGGCAGGCCCATATGGCCAAGGCCGATAAAAGCGATCTGAGTCATTGTTATTGTTCTCCTCGTTGCGCGTAACGGTTCGGCGGATGGGGTGAGCGCAGCGCTACCCATCCTTGCAAGGGCGGTTGGTCGTTACAGGTCTGCCAGCGGATGCTCGCCGTCCCAGGCGGGCTGGAAGTGGGCGGCGATCTCGGCGGCGGAGATGCCGCTGACCTCCGGCCAGTGCCAGTGGGGTTGGTTGTCCTTGTCGATCAGGCGTGCGCGCACACCTTCGGGGAACTCTGGATGGCGGCAGCAGTTCAGGCTCATGGCGTATTCCATGCGGAACACCTCGGCCAGGGACAGCTGCTTGGCGCGGCGGATCTGCTCCCAGACCAGATGTGCGGTCAGCGGGCAGCCCTCGCTGAGGGTGCGGCCGGCGCGGGCCAGCAGCGGGTCCTGGTCGTTTTGCAGCTGGCTGATGGCGCGCCAGGCGGCGGGCAGGTCGGCGACGTCTAGCAATGTGTCGAGCTGCGCCCGGCGCGGTAGCCATTGCGCGGCCGGCAGTTGCGCACGGGCTTCGTGCTCCAGGGCTTTGAGCAGGCTGTTGAGTTGCAGGGCTGGTTGTTCTTGCCAGTTCAGTTGTTCCAGACCGCTGAGCAGGGCGGCTTGTTGGTCGTCACCGAGGCAACGGTCGGCCAGGTTAAGGTCCAAGGCATCGAGGGCGTTGACCTGTGCGCCGGTCAGGCCGAGAAACAGGCCGAGCTTGCCCGGCAGGCGGGCGAGGAACCAGCTGCCGCCGACATCAGGGAACAGGCCGATACTGATCTCCGGCATGGACAGGCGGCTGGACGGCGTAACGATGCGGATTGATGCGCCTTGCATCAGGCCCATGCCGCCGCCCATGACATAACCGTGGGCCCAGCAGATCAGCGGTTTCGGGTAGGTATGGATGTGGTAGTCGAGGCGGTATTCGTCGGCGAAAAAGCGCCGAGCCAACTCAGGGATCTGCCCAGGTTGTTCCCGGCAGGCCTGCACCAGTTGCAGCACATCGCCGCCGGCGCAGAAAGCCTTGGGGCCGTTGCCGCGCAGCAGCACGCAGGCGATGCTCGGGTCATCGGCCCAGGCCGCCAGTTTACCGGCCAGGGCTTCGATCATTGGCAGGGACAGGGCGTTCAGGCTCTTCTCTGCGTCCAGGGTAGCGATGCCGATGCGGTAACCGTGCTGGGCGTGACGCTCTTCAAAGTGCAGGTTCATGGGCTGTTCCATCGGCCGGGTGCAGGGCTGTGGCGCCCTGCACCCGGCGGGTTGAGGGGCTGGATTATTGGTTGCGCCACTGTGGCTCGCGTTTTTCCAGGAAGGCGTTGACCCCTTCGCGGGTGTCGTCGGCGTCGAACAGGTCGACAAAGCCTTCGCGCTCGGCGGCCAGCCAGGTGCTCGGGGCGCGTTCACGGGCGCCCTGGATCAGCGGCTTGATGGTGCGCACCGCCACCGGGCTCTGCCGCGCCACCTTGGCCGCCAGCAGCAGGGCGGTGCCGCGGGCTTCACCGCTGTCCACCACCTGCTCGACCAGGCCGATGCGCAGGGCGGTTTCCGCATCCACCCGCTCGCCGCAGAGAATCATGCGCTTGGCCCAGCCTTCGCCGATCAGCCAGCTCAGGTGCTGGGTGCCGCCGGCGCAGGGCAGCAGGCCCACCGCCGCTTCCGGCAGGGCCAGTTGCACCTGGCGCTCGGCGATGCGGATGTCGCAGGCCAGGGCACACTCCAGGCCTCCACCCATGGCGTAGCCGTTGATTGCAGCAATCGAGACTCCGCGGAAATCGCGCAGGGCCTCGAAGGCTTCGCCGAAGCGCCGCGCCAGTTCGCGGGCGCGGGCCTTGTCGCCGTCGGCGAACAGCTTGAGGTCAGCACCGGCGCTGAAGAACTTCGGTCCCTGACCGGTGATCACTAAGGCGTAGATGTCGTTGTCGCGGTTGAGGTGCTCGACCAATTGCTTGAGGCCGATCAGTGAGTCGCGGTCCCAGGTATTGGCTGGCGGGTTGTTGATGGTGACCAGCGCCGTATGGCCGTGTTTTTCTACGGTCAGCTTGTGGGTCAGATCGAAAGCATGGCTTTGGTAAGCTTCCAGGGCATTGCTCATGATGCGTCCTCGTCTCGATTGCACGCCTCTCGCTCCTGCAAGGGCGAGAAGATTTAAAAATTACAGCAGTTGGTCGAGCATGCCACCTTGTTCCAGCAGGCGTCGCGCGATGATCACACGCATGATTTCGTTGGTGCCTTCGAGGATCTGGTGCACGCGGCTGTCGCGCACCCAGCGCTCCAGCGGATAGTCGTTTAGATAACCGTAGCCGCCGTGCAGTTGCAGGGCCTCGTTGCACAGCTCGAAACACTGGTCGGTGGCAAAGCGCTTGCCCATGGCGCAGTAGAGACTGGCTTCCGGGTGCTGGTGGTCGAGCTTGTGGGCCGCTAGGCGGACCATCTGCCGGCTGGCGGTGAGGGCGGTGAGCATGTCGGCCAGCTTGAACTGCAGGGCCTGAAACTCGGCCAGCGGCTTGCCGAACTGCTTGCGTTCCTCGACGTAGCGCAGCGATTGCTCCAGCGCCGCCTGCGCCGCGCCCAGGGAGCAGCTGGCGATGTTCAGGCGCCCGCCGTCGAGGCCCTTCATGGCGTAGACGAAGCCCTGGCCTTCCGGGCCGATGCGGTTGCCGGCGGGAATACGCACGCCGCTGAAGGTTATCGAACGGGTCGGTTGGGCGCGCCAGCCCATTTTCAGCTCATTGCGTCCGTAGCTGACCCCTTCGGCGTCGCCCGGTACCAGAAAACAGGAGATGCCTTTGGCGCCGTCTGCCCCGGTACGGGCCATGACGATCAGCACCTCGGTGGAACCGGCGCCGGAGATAAAGCACTTGCTGCCATCCAGTACGTACTCGTCGCCTTCGCGGCGGGCACGGGTGCGCAGGTGGGCGGCGTCGGAGCCAGCGTCCGGCTCGGTCAGGCAGTAGGACGCCAGCAGCTCGCCGCTGGTCAGGCGCGGCAGCCACTGGTCCTTCAAGGCCTGGTCGGCGAACGAGGCGAGCATCCAGCTGGCCATGTTATGGATGGTCAGGAACGCGGTGGTGGCCACGCACCCGGCCGACAACTGTTCGAAGATCAACGAGGCCGACAGCCGCGACAGGCCCAAGCCGCCATCGGCTTCGGGCAGGTACAGGGCCAGGTAGCCCTGTTCGGCAGCGCGGCGGATCACGTCTGTGGGGAAGTGATGATCCCGGTCCCAGTCGGCGGCGTTGGGGCTTAACTCGTGGGCAGCAAATGCGCGGGCGCTGTCCACCAGCAGGCGTTGTTCTTCGCTCAGGTCAAAATCCATAGGTCCTCATTGCAGGGTTGTGGGTTGGCCCGTGGCCCGGCGCTCCGCTTGCCATTCGGCAAGGCTGGGGGCGGCGTGCTGGCCATCCAGTTGGTGGATGATGTCAAAGTAGTC
>JAIERF010000221.1 GCA_019747075.1 Pseudomonadaceae bacterium | reverse complement strand
CGGACCACGGCGTTTACCCCTTGCCAGGCGTCGTCGATGACCACCGCCAGTTGGTAAGCGTAGAGGCCATCGCGGCGGCGAATGACGAAGTCGCCCACCTCGCGGCCCAGGTGCTGACGGAACTCGCCTTGCACGCGGTCAATAAAATGGTATTCCAGTTCGGGCACGCGCAGGCGGATGGCCGCATTCTCAGTGCCATGGCCGGCATTGCGGCAAAAGCCGGGGTAGACGCCCTGGTGCTGTTCCAGTTGTTTGCGTGAACAGGTGCAGGCATAGGCCAGGCCTTGGCTCAACCAGCGTTGCAGCACCTCGGCATAGGCGTCGTGGCGTTGGCTTTGGCGCACCAGCGGGCCGTCCCATTCGAAGCCGTAGGTTTCCAGGCTGCGCAAAATGGCATCCTGGGCGCCGGGCATTTCCCGTGGCGGGTCGAGGTCTTCCATGCGCAGCAACCAGCGGCCGCCGACAGCGCGGGCGTCAAGGTACGAGGCAAGGGCGGCCACCAGGGAGCCGAAGTGCAGATAACCGCTGGGCGTGGGAGCGAAGCGGCCGATGTAGGCGGGTGAGGCGGGCTTGGACATAGGACTGCAGGCCAGAAACAACACGGGGCGCCGTAGCGCCCCGTAGTGGGATCAGGAACCGATCTGTTTTTCGCGGATTTCTGCCAGGGTCTTGCAGTCAATGCACAGGGTGGCAGTCGGGCGGGCTTCCAGACGGCGGATGCCGATCTCGACGCCGCACGAATCGCACCAGCCGTATTCATTGTCGTCGATCAACTGCAGGGTCTCGTCGATCTTCTTGATCAGCTTGCGCTCGCGATCGCGGGCACGCAGTTCCAGGCTGAATTCTTCTTCCTGGCTGGCGCGGTCGGCTGGGTCGGGGAAGTTGGCCGCTTCGTCCTGCATATGGTGCACGGTCCGGTCGACTTCCTGCATCAGCTCCAGCTTCCAGGTGTTGAGGATGCCAGTGAAGTGCGCGCGCATTGCGTCACTCATGTACTCCTCGCCCTTGGTCTCTTTATAAGGGGCGAAGCCACGCGTCAGTTCGCTGCTGCTTTTTGCTTTTGCTTTTGCTTTGGTGGGCATGGATGACCGCCTCTCACTTTCTCAAATCCACTGCGCAGGAACGCTATCCTTTGCCAGCTCGGGCTGGCCCTGCGGCTGCAAGCGGGCGAACTTACCAGAACGCTACTGGCGGCGCTACTCCCGGTTGTCATGCGGACTACTGTCAGGTTCGGTGCGCGGGTAGAATTGCGCCTTTTATACCCCCGCAAGGAAGGCCCATGGCCCAGCCCTACAGTGCGCGCAGCCGCGCTATCGAACCTTTCCATGTTATGGCCCTTTTGGCCCGCGCCAACGAATTACAGGCGGACGGTCATGATGTGATCCATCTGGAGATCGGCGAGCCAGACTTCACCACCGCGGCCCCCATTGTCGCCGCCGGGCAGGCAGCCCTGGCCAATGGGCATACCCGTTACACTGCGGCGCGTGGTTTGCCGCAGCTGCGTGAAGCCATCAGTGGTTTTTATGCCCAGCGTTACGCCGTGAATATCGATCCGCAACGCATTCTGATTACCCCCGGCGGCTCAGGCGCGCTGTTGTTGGCCAGCAGCCTGTTGGTCGACCCCGGCAAGCACTGGCTGCTGGCGGACCCCGGTTACCCGTGCAACCGACATTTTCTGCGATTGGTGGAAGGTGCGGCGCAGCTGGTGCCGGTTGGCCCTGAGGTGCGTTACCAGTTGAATGCCGATCTAGTCGAGCGTTACTGGGATCAGGACAGTGTCGGCGCCCTGGTGGCTTCGCCGGCCAACCCCACAGGTACGCTGCTGAGTCGCGATGAGCTGGCGGGCCTGTCGCGGGCCCTGCGTGAACGCGGCGGCCATCTGGTGGTGGACGAGATCTACCACGGCCTGACCTACGGCGTGGACGCGGCCAGCGTGCTGGAAGTGGACGACGACGCCTTTGTGCTCAACAGCTTCTCCAAGTATTTCGGCATGACCGGCTGGCGCCTGGGCTGGCTGGTGGCGCCGGAGGCGGCGGTGCCGGAGCTGGAGAAACTGGCGCAGAACCTCTACATCAGCGCCTCGACCATTGCCCAGCATGCGGCGCTGGCGTGTTTTGAACCGGCCACCCTGGCGATCCTCGAAGAGCGCCGGCATGAGTTCCAGCGCCGCCGCGACTTCCTGCTGCCGGCCCTGCGTGAACTGGGTTTTGGCATTGCCGTGGAGCCCGAGGGCGCCTTCTATTTATATGCCGACATCAGTGCCTTCGGCGGCGACGCCTTCGCCTTCTGCCGGCACTTTCTGGAAACCGAGCACGTGGCGTTCACGCCGGGCCTGGATTTCGGACGCTACCAGGCCAGCCAGCATGTGCGCTTTGCCTATACGCAAAGCCTGCCGCGCCTGCAGCAGGCGGTTGAGCGAATTGCCCGCGGCCTGCAGAGCTGGCGCCCCGATGCAGTTTGATCCGCCGCTGGAGCAGGGGCGCTTGCGCAAGCGCTACAAGCGCTTTCTTGCCGACATTGAAACCGCCAGCGGCGAGTCGTTGACCATCCATTGCCCCAATACCGGCTCGATGTTCAATTGCATGCAGGAGGGCGGGCTGGTCTGGTTCAGTCGCAGTAACGACCCCAAGCGCAAGCTGCCCGGCACCTGGGAACTGAGCGAAACCCCGCAAGGGCGATTGGCCTGCGTGAACACCGCGCGGGCCAACCGCCTGGTGGAAGAAGCGTTGCACGCCGGGGTGATCAGCGAACTGCACGGCTTTACTGCGCTGCGTCGGGAAGTGCCCTACGGTGAGGAGCGCAGCCGCATCGACTTTCGTTTGGACTATCCGAGTGGTCCGGCTTACGTGGAAGTCAAAAGTGTCACCCTGGGTTTTGCCGATTCTCGCGTTGCGGCCTTTCCCGATGCCGTGACCGAGCGTGGCGCCAAGCACCTGCGTGAGTTGGCTACTTTGGCGCGCAACGGCGTGCGGGCGGTGCAGCTGTATTGCGTCAATCTGTCGGGAGTCGACGCGGTGCGCCCAGCGGTAGAGATCGATCCGCGCTATGCCGCGGCGTTGCGCGAGGCGCAGGCGGCTGGAGTGGAGGTGCTCGCCTATGGCAGCGAAATCAGCCCGCAGGCGATTCGTCTTACCCGGCGTCTGGCGCTCAGTCTGTAATCCAGATGCCGTCGGCGTCTTCGCGGCAATTCAGGGCTTTCAGTGACTGGCCACTGCAGGGGCCGGCTACGCATTCGCCAGACTCGATCAGAAACAGCGCGCCGTGGGTGGCGCATTGAATCAGGCTATTGCTGTGGTCGAGAAACTGGTCGGGCTGCCATTCCAGCGGGATGCCACGGTGCGGGCAGCGGTTCTGGTAGGCGTACACCTGACCTTCGCGGCGCACCACCAGCAGCTTCAGCTCGGCCAAGGCAAAGCCGCGGCTCTGGCCTTCGGTCAGCTCGTTGGGGGCGCATAGACGGATCATCGGGGTCTCCACAGTGGGGCGGCAT
>JAIERF010000105.1 GCA_019747075.1 Pseudomonadaceae bacterium | reverse complement strand
AGATGAACAAGGGCAAGCCGGTGCTCAACGCCGAGCAGGTCAAAGCCATGCGGCAGATCAAGCAGCAGTGAGCATGAGTTGGCGGCAGGCCGGTGCAGCGCTGTGCTGCTGCGCCGGGTTGGTCGGCAATAGCCTGGCGGCGGAGTACAAACTGTTGCCGGGCGGCGAGTTTCGCAGTGTGTTGCCCGCCGATGGTGAAAGCGCGGCGGCGCGCATCCGGCCGTTCTGGCTGCGCACCCAGCCGGTGAGCAATGCCGAGTACCTGGCGTTTGTGCAGGCGCAGCGGCAATGGCAGCGCGGCGTGCCCGCGCAGGTGTTGGCCGGCGCGGACTATCTGACCCTGTGGGGCGGGCCGCTAAGCTTTGCGCCCTTGCAGGCCAACGCACCGGTTACCCAGGTCAGCTGGCATGCCGCACAGGCCTATTGCCACAGCGAGCAGGCGCGCCTGCCGCGCTGGTACGAGTGGGAGTTTGCCGCCGCCGCCGATGAGCAGCGCGCCGACGCCCGTCAGGACCCGCTGTGGCTGGCGCGGATACTCGGCTGGTATTCGCGCCCGGCCAACCAGCCGCCCCAGGTCATCGGTCTGCAAGCGGCCAACTATTACGGCATCCAGGACCTGCATGGCCTGACCTGGGAGTGGGTCGAGGACTTCAATGGCCTGTTCGTCAGCGCCGACAGCCGTACCCAGGACGAGCAAAAACAGTTGGAGTTCTGCGGCGGCTCGGCCCTGTCACTGGGCGACAAAAGCAATTATGCGGTGTTGATCCGCCTGGCCTTGCTGGCCGCCATGGAGGCCAATCAAGGCGGCAATTATCTGGGCTTTCGCTGTGTCCGCGAACAGCCCGCGAACGTTTCCGGAGCAAGTCGATGAACCGTCTTAATCGTTTTAGCCTGGCGCTGCGTCAGGCGTTGCTATCCAGCGCCCTGCTGCTGACGCCGGGCGCTGTTAGCTGGGCTGCGCAGGCGCCGGTCGGTGCAGCCTTGGCGAGCATCCCGGCCGATTCTTTGTACGGCTTGCCGGTGGCCCTGACCGATGCGCAAGGGGTGACGTTCGACTGGCGTGAGATGGCCGGCAAGCCCGTGCTGGTGACCATGTTCTATGGCGACTGTGCATCGGCCTGCCCGGTGTTGATCGAGAGTCTGCAACGCACCATCGCCGAGCTGCAGCCCAAGCCTGGCAGCCTCAAGGTGCTGATGGTCAGCCTCAACCCGCAGCACGACACCCCGGCGTCGCTGGGGCACCTGATGCACATGCACAAGATCGACGCCGGCGTCTTCCGCCTGGCGGTGGCCGCCGATGAGGGGCAAACCCGAGCGATGGCCGCGGCGCTGCAGATCAAGTACCGGCAGTTGGACAACGGCGAGATCAGCCACAACACCCGCGTCAGCCTGCTGAACGCCAGCGGCCAGGAGATTGCCAGCAGCAGCCAACTCAAATCCACTGCCGATGCGGCCTTATTGGTCGAGTTGCGCAAGGCGTTGCCTTAACTGTGGCGTTGTCCCCGTTACTTGCTGCTAGGCATTCGTCCCGGCGCCGATGGTTTTAGAGCGCCGGCGCGGTTAAAAGCTTCGCGGTCAAGACCGCTCCCACGGATTTTCAGGCGCCTTGGTCCCTCGGTCCCGTCAGGAGGCCGAGTGGAGGTGCTGTGTAGAGGGGCATTTGGCAGGGATGCCAAATGAGGAGCGATGGGCCAGGGATGGCCCACCGTGACGACCCTCGGAGCAGTGCCGGAGCGAGGGGAGTTTCGCGCAGCGAAATCCGGATGCCGGGTGCGCTTTCTCTTTGGTTACTTTCTCGTTCGCGCAAGCAAAGAGAAAGTGACTCGCCGTAAAGGCGAAACCGGTAGTAGCCAAGTGCGCAACCTATAACTGGTACAGAGTCTTAACTATCGCGTTGTTCGATGAAGGGGCCGGCGGGCTGGGCTCAGTAAATCGCCAGCACGGCAAAGTGCTGCTGGAGGTTGCCGACCTGCAGGCTTACTTCGCTGTCCTGCACCTGGCCGAGCAGGCCTTGGCCCATGGGCGAGTGGGGGGTGATCAGCATGATCGACTGGTTATCCAGCTCGACCTTGAGGCCGGCGGCATCGGGGGCGAGGAATAGCCAGCGCTGCTCGTCGTTGGCGTCGGCCAGCAGCACCAGATCACCGAGCTGGATGCCGCGCAGGGCATCGTAGTCACGCACTGGCAGTTGCTGCAGGGCGTGCAAGGCCTGGTTGATCTCATTCATCCGGCGCGCCTGGCCGGTGGCCAGATAGGACGCCTCCAGGCCGAGGGTGTCGTATTTGTTTTCGGCGATGTTCTCGACGTCGGTGGCAGCCTCATAGGCCGTCTGCGCGGCGCGCTGGGCGATCAGCAGGTCGCTACTCAGGCGTTCGACAATGATGTGCTGGAGCAGGGCTTTGTTCATGGTCGGCATGGGCCAGGGCGGGCGCGCAGGATAACGCAATGGGCGAGCTGGACGCGCTGTTGCCCGTAAATCTGTTCAGGCCCTAACGAATCCGGTTGTGCACGGCTTTGGCGCAGGCGGGTGGCTGTCGTCCTGATGATTGACTCGGCAGTTGGCCCCTTGGCTCGGGTTGGCAGCGTGTTCCGAGTGTATGGGGCGGGGCGCTTTTGTCGGCGCTCAAGCCGGCGGCCATGGCCCTTTCTTGCATGCGCCAGGCAGGGCTGGCGCCGCTGCTGTGGCTGCGCGCTTTCGCCGCGCTGAAAAGCCCCGCGCAGCGCTAAAAAGGGGCGCAGGCGGGGTTGACTTGAAAGACTTGTGCACAATTGCGAGGCGCCCCTGATGGCCCCGACGGAATTTGCGCACAAGCGCACGATTCTTCCTGTTGACTTTTTAAGTGTATGAAAAATAACAAGTTTTTTTGATGGTTAAAAAGTGATCAGTTTGACTTGGAGCCCCATTTGACTGGGGGTTGAGGAACTTTTCCGCAACTTGTCCACTGAGTTATCCACAGCTTCTGTGGATTGTCCCAAGCGCTTGCTCTAGTCCGCGGCTGAGGGCTTTTTGCAAGGTTTTTCTGCGCTGATTTTTCATTTCTTCGGGCGTTTTTTTCGGCTTGTCCAGCGCTTTTTTACCGTCGTACGGTGGCCCTGACGGCTGGGTATACTGGCCAGCAGATTTGCCCGGAGGCGACCATGCCCATCGATATTCCCAACTTGTTGCTGGGCCTGTGCCTGGCGGCGACTCCCTTGTTGGCTGTGCTCTGGCAATGGCAGCGCCGCCTGCAGTTGTTGCAGCAGGAACGCCTGTTGCTGGATGAGCGCCTGAGCACGACCCAGCTGGCCTTGGACGGTTTCAGCGTGCAGCTGGAGGACAGCCGGGCCGAAGCCTCGCGCCTGTTGCACAGTCATGCCCAGAGCCAGGCGCAGTTGGCGGCCCTGACCCGTGAGGCGGAATTGTTGCGCCTGGAATGCAGCACCAGTCGCGAGGCCGCCCAGCAGTGGGCGCACAGCCGTGAGCAGAAGGAAGCCGAGTTGCG
>JAIERF010000071.1 GCA_019747075.1 Pseudomonadaceae bacterium | reverse complement strand
TGTATTTCTCCAATAACTTCCGCAAGTTCATCCTCGATGAGGGGTTGGCGGCACGTTATGGTGTAGAGGAGATCAGCGCCAAGACCCTCGATCCCGATTTTGCCCGCAACACCAAGATTCACCGCGCCTGGCGCCTGACGGCCCAGGCTGGCAACGGGCCAGCATAGTCGTTAGAGTCGCAACCTATAGGGGCGCCCGGCGTGCGCCCTGTTCAGAGCTTTTCGTATGTTTTTAGTGGCGACTGTTCGGCAGCACCTTTCCCGCTATGTCAGTGACAAGGCATCGGTCTGGCTGATTGCCGCGTTCACGGCTGTCTGCGCCATCGGCCTGACGCTGGTGATCGCCAGTGCGGCGCAAACAGTTTTCGAGCGCCAATTGCAGCAGCGCTTCGACTGGGCGGCCAACGCCCATGCCACCTTGCTGCAGGTGCAGATTGATGAGCGCAGCAAGGACATCGATGGTGTGCGGCGGTTTTTCAGCCTGAGTGATGTGGTCACCCGGGCGGAGTTTTCCGCGTATGCCAAGCCGTTGCTACAGGATGCCCTGGCGGTAGCCTGGATGCCCAAGGTCGATGCGGCCCAGCGGCAGGCATTCGAGGCGCAGGTCAGCGCGGAAACGGCGAGCAGTTATCGCATTCGCCAGCTGGATGAGCACGCCGAGTTGGTCGTGGCAACCTCGCGGCCCAGCTATTTCCCGTTGCTGTACATCGAGTCCAGTCGCCTGTTGAGTTCGCCGTTTGGCATGGACATGGCCTCCCATCCTGAGCGCCAGAAGGTGCTGCGGCGCGCCTTCGAGACAGGCACGCCGGTGGCGTCGGCGGTGATGCAGTTGGTCGGCCCCGACAGCGCTTATCGCAGTGGCCTTTTGCTGGTGGCCGCCGTCTGCCCACAGCAACCCTCACAGCCGGCCTGCGAGGGCTTGCGTGGTTATGTGATGGTTTCGCTGAGCTTGCGCGAGTTGATGGAGCCCGCGGGTAAAAGCGACCCACGGGCCAACCTGGCGGTGGAACTGCATGAAACGGTTGGCGACGAGCGGGCGCTGCTGTACCGCTCCGAGGCGGTGGCGGCCGATACGGCGAACCTGCTGTTGACCCGTGAGCTGAGCCTGGGCGAGCGTCACTATGAACTGAGTATTCGCCCGACACTGGCGTTTGTAGAGGCCAATCGCTCGTCAGCGGTGTGGGTCATCCTGGCGGCGGGCGTACTTATCAGCCTGATGCTGGCGCTGTTGCTCTACAGCATGGTCAGCCAGCGCCAACGGGCGCAGACCCTGGTGCGTCAGCGCGAGCGCGAGCTGCAGTTTAGTGAGGAACGCTGGAGTTTTGCCCTGGAAAGCACTGGCGATGCGGTCTGGGACTGGGATGTCGAGACGGACAAGGTGTACTACTCGCCGGCCTGGAAACACATGCTCGGTTATGCCGAGGAAGACATCGGTAGCGACCTTGAAGAGTGGCGTTCGCGCGTCCATCCGGATGACTTGCCGGGCTGCATGCAGGTGTTGCAGCAGCACTTTCTCGGGGTCTTGCCGATGTTTCGCTGCGAGTTTCGCATGCTCGACAAGGCGGGGTGCTGGCAGTGGATTTTGACCCGCGGCAAAGTCATGGAATGGCAAGCCGACGGCACCCCCAAGCGAGTGCTGGGCACCCATACCGACATCGCCGAGCGCAAGGCCAACGAGCTTGAGTTGGCGCGGGCCAATGGTCAGCTGCGCGGCCTGCTGGATGCGGCTACCCAGGTGTCGATCATTGCCACCGATCTCAATGGCCTGATCCTCACCTTCAATGCCGGGGCCGAGCGCATGCTTGGCTACAAGGCGGAGCAGGTAGTCGGCAAGTACACCCCGGAAATTCTCCATCTGCCTCACGAGCTGGTTGAGCGCGCCGCTGAGTTGAGTAACACCCTGGGGCACCCGGTGCGCGGCTTCGAGACCTTTATCCTGGGGTGTGCGAGCAAGGGCCAGCACAGTGAAGGCGAGTGGACCTATGTGCGCCGCGATGGCAGCCAGATCAGCGTCAACCTGATCGTTACGGGGGTGTATGACGATGCCGACCGGGCTATCGGCTACCTCGGTATCGCCATCGATATCAGCGAGAGCAAGAAAACCCGTGAAGCCTTGCAGGCTCGCGATCGTCTGCTGGATAAATTGACCCGGCATATCCCCGGCGCCCTGTTCCAGTTTTTGCAGAGCCCGGACGGCCAGTCCTGTTTTCCTTACCTCAGCGTCGGTGTCGGTGATGTCTACGAGCTGGACGCCGAGACCTTGCGTGGCGATGCCGAGGCATTCTTCAAGCGCCTGCATCCCGATGACCTGGAGCGGGTGAAGACGTCGATCCAGCGTTCGGCGACCCTGCTCAAAATCTGGCGCGACGACTATCGCGTGATCTTGCCGCGCCAAGGCATGCGCTGGGTGCGCAGTGAGTCGACGCCGGAGCGCCTGGGCAATGGCGGCGTGCTCTGGCATGGCTATAGCTCGGACATCACCGGTTTGAAACTGGTGGAGGAGGAGCTACGGGCGCTGTCGATCACCGATGCGCTGACCGGGGCGTTCAACCGACGTTATTTCCAGGAGCGACTGGAAAGCGAAATTGCCCGTGCGCAGCGCCGCGAAGGGTCGTTGGCCCTGGTGATGCTGGATATCGACCATTTCAAACAGGTCAACGACCGTTTTGGCCACGCGGCTGGGGACCAGGTACTGACGCTCTTCTGCCAGCGCCTGAGCCAGCGCCTGCGGCGTATCGACGTGCTCTGTCGCCTGGGCGGTGAAGAGTTCATCGTGCTTTGTCCTGACACCGACCAAGTGCAGGCCATGGCCGTGGCCACGGCCCTCTGGCAAGCCCTGCGCAGCGAGCCAGTAGACGGTGTTGGGCTGGTGACGGCCAGTTTCGGGGTGGCGGCCTGGGAGTTGGGCGAGAGCGGTGACAGCCTGTTGCGGCGCGTCGATGACGCCGTATACGCGGCCAAGAAGGCCGGTCGTGACCGCGTGCAGGCTGCCGTGCCGCGGGGCTGACGCACGTTGTTGCGGGTCAGCCCAGGTTAACTGTCGTTTAGCGTTTTTGCTGATACAGGCTCAACAGCACCTGATCGAGAATCGACGAGGCGCCCCACGGCCGTGGGTGGTTGAGGATGGCCACCACGACCCAGGTATTGCCCTTGGCGTCGCGGCTATAGCCGGAGATCGCCCGTACCGTGTTGAGGGTGCCGGTCTTGATATGGCCTTCACCGGCCAGGGCAGTACGCCGCAGGCGTTTGCGCATGGTGCCGTCCATGCCCACCAGAGGCAGCGAGGACATGAATTCCGCCGCATACGGCCCCTGCCAGGCGGCTTGCAGCAGCGCAGCCATCTGTCGGGCGCTGGTGCGTTCCTGGCGCGACAGGCCTGAGCCGTTCTCGATCACCAGTGGCCCGGCGTTAATGCCTTTGCGCGTCAGCCACTGGCGAATCACCCGATAAGCCGC
>JAIERF010000198.1 GCA_019747075.1 Pseudomonadaceae bacterium | reverse complement strand
CACACCACCTTGGAGCCGGTGCCGGCGCGGGTGATGATGGTTTTCATCTGGTGCGGGGTGAGGTTCTGGCACTCGTCGATAAGGATCAGGCTCTGCTGGAAGCTGCGCCCGCGAATGTAGTTGAGGGATTTGAACTGCAGCGGCACCTTTTGCAGGATGTAGTCGACGCTGCCGTGGGTGTTCTCGTCATCCATGTGCAGGGCTTCGAGGTTGTCGGTGATGGCGCCGAGCCAGGGCTCCATCTTCTCCGCCTCGGTGCCGGGCAGAAAGCCGATTTCCTGATCCAGCCCTTGCACGCTACGGGTGGCGATGATGCGCCGGTAGCGCTTGCTAACCATGGTCTGTTCGATGGCCGCCGCCAGGGCCAGAATGGTCTTGCCCGAGCCCGCCGCGCCGGACAAATTGACCAGGTGGATATCCGGATCGAGCAGCGCATACAGCGCCAGCGCCTGATAGATATCCCGTGGGCGCAGGCCCCAGGCCTCCTGATGCAGCAACGGCTCCTGATGCAGATCGAGAATCAGCAGCTCATCAGCCTTGATGCCCTTGATCCAGCCGACGAAGCCCTGCTCGTCGACGATAAATTCATTGATGTGTACCGCCGGCAGGTTGTCGATCAGCTGCACCTGATGCCAGGTGCGGCCCTGGCCCTGACGGGTCTCGACCTTGCTGACGCGGTCCCAGAACGAGCCACTCAGGGTGTGATAACCCTTGGGCAACAGCGCTACATCGTCCACCAACTGGTCGGTGTGGTAATCCTCGGCGGCAATCCCGCAGGCCCGCGCCTTCAGGCGCATGTTGATGTCCTTGGTCACCAGCACCACGGACAGGCCTGGACGACTGGCCTGCAGCTCGACCAACTGGTTGATGATCTTGTTGTCGTTGAGGTCTTCCGGCAGCCAGGTCAGCGGCTCCGCGCGCTTGCTCATGAGGATCGACAGGTAACCGCAGGGCCCGCTCTTGTCGCGCACGATCGCCACCCCGTGCTCGACCTCCTCCGGCGTGGCACCGCCGAGAATCTTGTCGATCAGGCGAATGGCCTGGCGACACTCAGCCGCCACCCCCTGTTTACCGCTTTTCAGCTTGTCCAACTCTTCCAGCACCGTCATCGGGATGGCGACGTGGTGCTCCTGAAAATTCAGCAAGGCATTCGGGTCGTGGATCAGTACGTTGGTATCGAGGGCGTACAGGGTTGGCGCGGTGGGGCTGACACGTCCGTGATTTTCCATACTCGCTCACCTTTTCACTGGGGGCCAGACGACGCAGCACTGCAGCAGCATTGCGCCGCGAACAGAGCGTCGAGTTCCCACCCAGGGCGGTGGGCCGGTACACACCCGCGAAGGCCGAGCAGGCCGTGGTAACAGCACCGCTGCAGTGGCAAGGCAGCGATAAACCACAACACGCCACGACCGCCACCGGTGTTGCCGGGTTCGACGGTCTAGTTCAGTAGATAGCGCAAAAACGATGACAGGAAAAGCACTACAACAGACTCGCGGTGATTATTTTTCCGTCGACCCGATATGCCCGCCCCCGCCTGCAGGCGACGCGCTAGAATCGGCGCACATATCTAGGAGCCGCTTTATGCTGATGGTGATTTCCCCGGCCAAGACCCTCGACTACGAGACCCCACCGGCGACCCCACGCTTCACCCTGCCCGCTCACCTCGACCACGCCAGCGAACTGATCGCCCAGCTGCGCGAACTGACCCCGGCGGACATCAGCACGCTGATGGATCTCTCCGACAAACTCGCCGGCCTCAACGCGGCGCGCTTCGGCAGCTGGTCGCCGGACTTCACCCCGGCCAACGCCAAGCAGGCCTTGCTGGCGTTCAAGGGCGACGTCTATACCGGCCTGCACGCCGACGACTTCAACGACGCCGACTTCGACTTTGCCCAGCAGCACCTGCGCATGCTCTCCGGCCTCTATGGCCTGCTGCGGCCCCTCGACCTGATGCAGCCGTACCGCCTGGAAATGGGCACCAAGCTGGCCAACGCGCGCGGCAAGAACCTCTATGAATTCTGGGACGAGCGCATCAGCGGCTGGCTCAACGAAGCCTTGGCGGTACAGGGCGACAACGTGCTGCTCAATCTGGCATCCAACGAATACTTCAGCGCCGTGAAGCGCAAAGCCCTGCATGCGCGGGTGATCAACACCGAGTTCAAAGACCTGAAAAACGGCCAGTACAAGATCATCAGTTTCTACGCCAAGAAGGCCCGTGGCCTGATGGCGCGTTATGTGATCAAGGAACGCCTGCAAGACCCGGCCGGCCTCAAGGACTTCAACGCCCAGGGCTACCATTTCAGCAGCGAGCACTCCAAGGCCGACAGCCTGGTGTTCCTGCGCGACCACGCCGACGACTGACCCTTCTATCTCTCTCACAAGGACTGTTGCATGACCCAGCCTGTCGCCCTGATCACCGGTTGTTCCAGCGGCATCGGCCGCGCCCTCGCCGACGCCTTCCAGGCTGCCGGCTATTGCGTCTGGGCCAGCGCCCGCAAAGCCGAAGACCTCGCTGCCCTGAGCGCCGCCGGCTTTACCGCGGTGCAACTGGACGTCAATGACGGCCTGGCCCTGGGCCAGCTGGCCGAACGCCTGAAAGCCGAAGCCGGTGGCCTCGACGTGCTGATCAACAACGCCGGTTACGGCGCCATGGGACCGCTGCTGGATGGCGGCGTTGAGGCCCTGCGCAAGCAGTTCGAAACCAACGTCTTTGCCCTGATCGGCGTGACCCGCGCGTGCTTTCCGCTGCTGCGCCAGAACAAGGGCCTGGTGGTGAATATCGGCAGCGTCTCCGGCGTGCTGGTTACCCCGTTTGCCGGCGCCTACTGCGCCAGCAAGGCGGCCGTGCAGGCGCTCTCTGATGCCCTGCGCATGGAGCTGGCGCCATTCGCCATTGAGGTCATGGAAGTACAACCCGGCGCGATCGCCTCCAGCTTCGGCAGCAACGCCAGCGCCCAGGCCGAACAACTGCTGGACGAAGCCTCACCCTGGTGGCCGATCCGTGATGGCATCCGCGCACGCGCCAATGCCTCCCAGGACCACCCGACCCCGGCCAGCGAGTTTGCCCGTGACCTGCTCGCCGCCGTGCAAAAACGCCGGCGCCCGCATTTGCTGCGCCTGGGCAACGGCAGCCGCGCCCTGCCCCTACTCGCCGCCCTGGTGCCCAAGGCCTGGCTGCAAGCGGGCTTGAAAAAACGCTTCGGTCTCAATCGCAGCCTGTAGGTATCGCTATGCACGAACCCAAGCCCACCGACGTTGCAGTCAGCCGCCTGGCCCTGAGCGGCGTTGCTGCAGTAATAGTGCTCAACCTGCTGATGCGCAGCCTGGTGCACCTGGGCGGCGTGATTACCACATTACTGATCGCCAGCGCCGTCGGCTTCGGCATGGCGCGCTGGTTTGCCTGGCGACAGCAGCGCCCACCCAGCAGCAGTGAACG
>JAIERF010000262.1 GCA_019747075.1 Pseudomonadaceae bacterium | reverse complement strand
GCCACCTGCATGACCTCCAGCATGTATTCCGCATAGGGCTCCCAGTCGGTAGCCATGTGCAGCACACCGCCGACTTTAAGCTTCTGGCGCACCAGTTCGGCGAACTCCGCCTTGACGATGCGGCGCTTGTGATGGCGCGACTTGTGCCACGGATCGGGGAAATACAACAGCACCCGGTCGAGGCTGGCATCGGCGACACAATCGCGTAGCACCTCCAGCGCATCACAAGTGTAGACGCGGATATTGCTCAGATTCTGCGCCAGCGCACCATTGAGCAAAGCACCGACACCGGGGCGATGAACCTCGACGCCGATAAAGTCCTGCTCCGGCGCGGCCGCGGCCATCAGCAGGGTTGAATGGCCCATGCCAAAGCCGATTTCGAAGGTGCGCGGCGCACTGCGGCCAAACACCTGATCGAAGTCGCGCAGGCCGTCGGCCAGCTCCAGGCCGAACTTCGGCAAGCCCTGCTCAAGGCCACGCTGCTGGCCTTCGGTCATGCGCCCAGCGCGCATGACGAAGCTCTTGATGGCGCGCATGTGGCGCTGTTCCTCGGCAGGTGCCGCAGGCTCTTGCGATTCAGTCATGGATCTACTCTTGAGTAATAGGGTTCTTGCCAGCAGGCGCGGCTCAGGCGATCAGCCCGTTCAGCGGCGACGAGGCGCTGGCGTAGAGTTTTTTCGGCATGCGCCCGGCCAGGTAGGCCATGCGCCCTGCGATCACCGCGTGTTGCATGGCCTGGGCCATCAGTACCGGGTGCTGGGCATGGGCGATGGCACTGTTCATCAGCACCGCCTCGCAGCCCAACTCCATGGCGATGGTGGCATCCGAGGCAGTGCCCACGCCGGCATCCACCAACACCGGCACCTTGGCCTCTTCGAGGATGATGCGCAGGTTGTAAGGGTTGCAGATGCCCAGGCCAGTGCCGATCAGGCCAGCCAGCGGCATCACCGCGATGCAGCCGATTTCGGCCAACTGGCGGGCAATGATCGGGTCATCACTGGTGTAAACCATCACGTCGAAACCTTCCTTGACCAGCACTTCGGCGGCCTTGAGGGTTTCGATGACGTTGGGAAACAGAGTCTTCTGGTCGGCCAGCACTTCCAGCTTGACCAAGTTGCGGCCGTCCAGCAGCTCACGGGCCAAACGACAGGTGCGCACCGCCTCGATGGCATCGAAGCAACCGGCGGTATTGGGCAGGATGGTGTAGCGATCCGGCGGCAACACGTCGAGCAGATTGGGCTCGCCCGGATTCTGGCCAATGTTGGTACGGCGCACCGCCACCGTCACGATCTCCGCCCCCGAGGCCTCAATGGCCAGGCGGGTTTCTTCGAGGTCGCGGTACTTGCCAGTGCCCACCAACAAACGCGACTGGTAGGTACGCCCGGCCAGCACAAAGGGTTTGTCGTTGGGGGTTTGGATCAGGCTCATGAAAACTCCTTAGCGGCGTTAACCGCCGCCAATCGCATGCACCACTTCCAGCACATCACCTGGCTGCAACTGGCGGCTGGCATGCTGACTGCGCGGCACGATGTCCAGATTGAGTTCTACCGCCACGCGGCGCTCAGTCAGTTGCAGCTGCACGAGCAGGTCCGCGACGGTGGCACCATCGGGCAACTCTACTGTTTCACCGTTCAACTGAATGTGCATGACAAACCGTGTGCAACTCGAAGGGGCCCGCATTCTAGCCCGATCACCGGCGATGACCAAGACCAAAGGCCGCCACTGGTCCAGCTCAACCGGCGCGTGCCGGCAGGCGCCAGGCAGCCAGACCTAGACAGAACCAACCGGCCAGAAACATCAGGCCACCCACCGGCGTGATCATGCCCAAGGCACTTATGCCACTCAGCGTCAGGGCATACAGGCTGCCGCTGAACAGCAAAATGCCGACACAGAAGCACACCCCCGCCGCCGTCAACAGACGTCCGCCCAGGCGTTGCCACAACGCAGCCAGCGCCAACAACGCCAGGGCATGCAGCATCTGGTAGTGCACCCCGGTTTGAAACACCGCCAGGTACTCGGCGGACAGCTGTCCTTTCAAACCATGAGCAGCAAAGGCACCCAGCCCCACACCGGTAAAGCCGAACAACGCAGCCAGCAACAGCAAGACACGTAACATCGAGAACCTCCAGACAGCAGCAATACGCTGGCTATAATGGCCCGCCCACCTCACCTGGCCAAGCCATCCATGCTGCGATCCCTGCTCCGTCGTTGTTTCAAGCTTCTGCTCGCGGCGGCCGTGACCTCTGTGGTGCTGGTCGTGGTGATGCGCTGGGTGCCGCCGCTGGGCAGCGCCTTGATGGTCGAGCGCAAGGTGGAGTCCTGGCTGGACGGCAAGCCGATCGACCTGCAACGCCAATGGCGGCCGTGGGAGCAGTTGCCGGACGACCTGAAGATTGCCGTGATTGCCGCCGAGGATCAGAAGTTCGCCGAGCACTGGGGCTTTGACCTCGCAGCCATTCGCTCGGCCCTGGCCCACAACGAGCGCGGCGGCTCGCTGCGCGGCGCCAGCACCCTCAGCCAGCAAGTGGCCAAGAACCTGTTTCTCTGGTCCGGCCGCAGCTGGCTGCGCAAGGGCCTGGAGGTCTGGTTCACCGGTTTGATCGAGCTGTGCTGGTCGAAACAACGGATTCTTGAGGTGTACCTGAATACCGTCGAATGGGGCGATGGCGTATTCGGCGCCGAAGCCGCCGCCCGCGCGCACTTCGGCAAGGGTGCGCCCTACCTGTCGAAGCAGCAGGCGGCCTTGCTGGCGGCGGTATTGCCCAACCCGCGGGCCTGGAACCCGGCCAGGCCGAGCACCTATGTGGCCCGGCGGGCCAACTGGGTTCGCCAGCAGATGTGGCAACTGGGCGGCAGCCACTACCTCAACCAGCTGCAACCGCAATGGTCACTAGGCTGGACGGACAAACCCTAAGCCGGCCGACTCAGCGCTGCATAGCGCGCTTGGGTACCGCGTGCAGGGTCAACACCACGTCATCCTGCACCCGCACCGTCAGCCCCCACTGTGGGTAGACCCAGGCTTCACCCTCGGGCAACGGCAAGCGCAGACGCGGCTGGCCGAGAGTCGCCGCCACACGCTCGGCCGGTACGCTGGGAGGTGCGGTGAACGCCACACTCTCGATTAGCTGACGAGCCAGCTGGCCGACCATCTGCGCACTCAGCGGTTGCTCCTCGCGCGCCAACCCCACAGCCTTGGCCAGACTGGCACGCTCGGCGCTGCTCAGCTGTACCTCGGCCTGCACCTGCCAAAGCCCTTCTTCCCCGCTGACCGGCCCGCGATAGAGCAGGCGCGCCCCTTGCTCGGCCGGTTGCGGCTGCAACCACAACTCACCCTCGACCTGGGCACTCAGAGCCGCCAGGGACAGACGCTCTTCTACCAGCGGCTGCAGCACCCGCGTCTGCCAGTCGGCCAACCATGGCAGCGGCGT
>JAIERF010000097.1 GCA_019747075.1 Pseudomonadaceae bacterium | reverse complement strand
AAGGCCTTGGGCGTTACGCCCAGATGCTGGCGAAAGCAGCTGTAAAACGCCGACAAGGAGTTAAACCCCGCGGCAAAGGCCAGTTCGTCGATTTTCACCGTGGGCGGCGCCGCAGCCAGAGCACTGAGCAAATGCTGCAGGCGTGCCTGATTGACATAGCGGTAGAAGCTCAGGCCCAGCACCTGGTTGAGCAAGTAGGAAATCTGGTTGCGGCTGTAACCACTGGCGCTGGCCACCTGCTGCAGGTTGAGCTGGGGGTCAAGATAAGGCTGCTGACGAACGAAATACTGCTGCAGATCTTCCGCCAGCAGGCTCAGCTGGCGAGCCGAAAGGCCCAGCTTGCGGGTGGCTGGACGGGTGTCGACGCCGCTCGCCAGCGTACGTTCCTGACGCACTAGGGAGGCGTAGTCGTTAACACGCCAGATCAAGCCATCACGCACCGTGATCGCCTCACTGGAGCGGAACGAGGTCAGGCCATCACCGCCGCGCAGGGTCAGGCGGTATTGAATAAAGGCGGTGTCGCCGTCGACGCGGATGCGATCGGTGTGTTCCAACAGCTCCAGCGGGTCACTCGGCATGCAATCGGCCACGTAGTCGCGCAGCTGCGCCAGGCCGAACAGGCGATTCTGGAAGAAGTCGTGGTACTCGACCTCGGGGTGATACAGCGCCAGCACGCCGTCCAGATCGCGGTGCTTCCAGCACTGGTGATAGCGCAGCACCACGGCGCGGGTGCTGGCACTCAAGGCACTGTCGACGGGCTCGGCGCTGGACATCTCGATGATCACCCTCGCCCTATCAGCCCTGGGCACTGCTCCAGTCGATCAGGCTGAACTGCCAGGTGGCCAGAATCAGCAGGCCGAACAGGATGCGATACCAGGCAAAGGTCACATAGCTATGGTTGGCGATGAACTTGAGCAGGGCGCGCACCGCAATCATGGCGAAGATAAACGAGGTGACGAAACCAATGGCGAACACCGGCAGATCACCCGGCTGGAACAGCTCGCGGTATTTATAGCCCGAGTACACCGCCGCCCCGACCATGGTCGGCATGGCCAAAAAGAAGGAAAACTCGGTGGCTGCCTTGCGCGACAAGCCAAACAGCAGCCCGCCGATAATAGTTGCGCCCGAGCGCGAAGTGCCCGGAATCATCGCCAGGCACTGGGCGCAGCCGACCTTGAGGGCATCCTTCCAGGTCATTTGCTCGACCGTTTCGACGGCGACCAGATGCACCCGCCGCTCGGCCCAGAGCATGATCACACCGCCCACCACCAACGCCACGGCCACGGTAATCGGGTTGAACAGGTAGGCGTGAATCACATCGGCAAAGGCCACGCCGAGAATCACCGCAGGGAAGAAGGCGATCAGCAGATTGACGGTAAAGCGCTGGGCCTCGGCCTGCTTGGGCAGGCCCACCACCACGTCGAGAATCTTGCGGCGGTACTCCCAGACTACCGCCAGAATCGCCCCGAGCTGGATGATGATATTGAAGGCCATGGCCCGGTCGCCGCCAAAACCCAGCAGATCGGCGACGATGATCTGGTGGCCGGTGCTGGAGATCGGCAAGAACTCGGTCAGCCCCTCGACAATGCCCAAAATCAGCGCCTGTACTGCAATCCAATAATCCATATCCATCCCACTCAGCGCCAAGGCCAAACTGTTTTCATCATGACTGGCGGTCGGGTCAACCCAACCAGCCGTTATAAGCCGCGCAGTTTACCAACTCGGCCGTTCTCTGGCCGGCGTTTTTACCCGCGCCGGGCCAGACGCCACGGCCGCCCCCGGCCAATGGCTAATTGCCAAGGCTCTGTGCCGGTGCTTAGCTGCACTTACTACGCACCCTGCATTATTTGGAGTCATTGCCATGCCGACCTTTCGCCGCCTGCCCATCAGTCGCCGCCTGTGGCTGATTGTTCTGGTTGCCGTCGCCATGCTGCTGGCCATGAGCGTGTTGCTGCTGCGTCAGAGTTATGACGACCTGTATGCCGGCAAGGTGTTGAAGACCCAGCATGTGGTGGAAAGCGTGCAAGGCATCCTCAAACACCAGCATGCGTTGCAGCTCAGCGGCAAACTGAGCCAGGAGCAGGCGCAACAGCAGGCCATCGCCCTGATCCGTGACCTGCGCTACAGCCAGAATGACTACTTCTGGATCAACGACCTCGGGCCGAAAATGGTCATGCACGCGGCCAAGCCGGAACTGGAAGGCAAAGAGCTTGGCGGCATGAAAGACCCCAACGGCCTGCCGCTGTTCAACGAGATGGTGCGCATCGCGAAAACCCAGGGCGCCGGTAGCCTGGGTTACAGCTGGCCAAAACCGGGGGCCTCGGAGCCCGTCGACAAGGTCTCCTACATTGCCCTGTTCGAACCCTGGGGCTGGATTCTCGGCTCGGGCATCTACATCGACGACATGCAGAGCGAATTTCGCAGCCAGGCCATCCGCACCCTGGTCAGCACTCTGGTGATCATCGTTCTGATGGTCATCCTCGCCAGCCTGATCGTGCGCAGCATCGCCCGGCCGCTGGCGGAAACTGTCAGCGCCATGGGCAACATCGCCAGCGGCGAAGCCGACCTGACCCGTAGCCTGTCGACGGCCGGCAGCGACGAGTTGAGCGCCATCGCCAGCCACTTCAACGCCTTCACCCTGCGGTTGCGCCAGGTGATCACTGAATCCCTGGGCGCCGCCGGCGAACTGGATCAGGCCGCCAGCTCACTCGGGCAGATTTCCGGCGAGGCCAGCCAGTACAGTCGCCAGCAAGCCGAGCAGATGGAGCTGGTGGCCACCGCCATCAATGAAGTCAGCTACGCCGTACAGGATGTCGCCCGTAATGCCGAACACGCCTCCAACGAAATGAGCCAGGCCGAGGAGCAAGCCACTCAAGGGCAGCGCAATATCGACAGCAGCCTGAAACAGATCGACCAACTCTCCGGCACCATCGCTCAGGCGGTGGAGGTGATCCAGAACCTGGCCCAGGAAAGCACCCAGATCGGCAGCGTCCTGGAAGTGATTCGCTCGATTGCCGAACAGACCAACCTGCTGGCGCTCAACGCCGCTATCGAGGCTGCCCGTGCCGGCGAACAGGGCCGCGGCTTTGCCGTGGTGGCCGACGAGGTGCGCCTGCTGGCCCAGCGCACGCAGAAGTCCACTGCCGAGATCCACACCATGATCGAGCGCCTGCAAGGCAACTCGGAGGCGGCAGTCAAAGTCATCAACGAAAGCAGCCGCGCATCGCAGTTGACCGTGGAACAGGCCAGCCAGGCTGGCGAAAGCCTCAACCTGATTACCCAATCTTTGTGTAACCTGACCAGTCTCAACAGTTCGATTGCCAGTGCCACGCTGCAGCAGTCGCATGTGGTTGAAGATATCAATCAGAATGTCACCCAGGCGGCGGGCCTGGCCAACAGCAACTCGGCCGCCGC
>JAIERF010000223.1 GCA_019747075.1 Pseudomonadaceae bacterium | reverse complement strand
TCGGAGTACTTCTTGATGATGTTGCGCAGGCGCCAGCCATCGGCGAATTCGTCTTCGCCGCTCTTCAGGTGCAGGACGATGCGCGTGCCGCGGTCAGCTTTCTCAACCGTGGCCACTTCAAACTCGCCCTCGCCCTTGGACGCCCAGTGCACGCCTTCGCTGGCCGGCAGACCAGCGCGACGGGTGAACACTTCGACCTGGTCGGCGACGATAAAGGCGCTGTAGAACCCCACGCCGAACTGGCCGATCAGGGTCGAGTCCTTCTTCTGGTCACCGGACAGGTTCTTCATGAAGTCGGCGGTGCCTGACTTGGCGATGGTGCCCAGGTGGGCGATCACATCGTCGCGGCTCATGCCGATGCCGTTGTCTTCGAGGGTGACGGTCTTGGCTTCTTTGTCGAAGCTGACGCGAATTTTCAGCGGGTCGCCGCCTTCCAGCAGCTCAGGCTTGGCCAGCGCTTCGAAGCGCAGCTTGTCGGCGGCATCCGAGGCGTTGGAGATCAGTTCGCGCAGGAAGATTTCCTTGTTGGAATACAAGGAGTGGATCATGAGGTGCAGCAGTTGCTTGACCTCGGTCTGGAAGCCCAGGGTTTCTTTTTGAGTTTCCACACTCATACTTTTTAACTCCACGCTGATGACATAAGCCGCGATCGCGGCGGATGTCATACAGATGGGGGCAGCCCTATGAATTTCAAGCGATTAGCGCGATTCAGGGTTCCAGCAGTTCAATCTGGGTGACCTCTGTAGGGCGCAGAATATAACTGGCCTCGCCTGGCCCGCTGAGTTCACGGCGGATGACGATCCGGCCATCGGCATTGATGCCGGCAAATTGGCCCTCGGCGGCACGGCCTTTTTCGGTCAGCGCACGCATGCGCAGATTCAGGTATTGATCGGGTGCGCGCAGCAGTCGCTCAAGGGAAAAGCGCACACGCCGATCCAGGGTGCTGCGGCTGCGCGGCGCCTCGACCGACTTGCTGGCGAGCTGCACCACGGGCGCCACCAGCGTCGCCGGCAGACGCGGATAGTTATCGCCCTGCACCATCCAGCCACGATTGGGCGACTTGCTCAGGGTCAGCGCCAGGGGCTGTAGCTGGCCGTCAACCATCGCCTCGATCTGCACATCCACCTGTTGCGCGGGCAAATTGATGCTTGGTAACGGGCGCACTGAGACATTGCGGCTGACATAGCGGCGCTGCAGGTAGTCCTCCAGCACATAAACCAGGGTGTCGCGGGAGTCGAAGTGGGTATCGACCTTGCCCTCGCGGTATCGCAAGCGATCGGTAAAGAGTTCGAGCTTGCCGCTCAGGGCGGTCTGGTATTGCGGTGGCAAAATCAGATGAAACTCGCCGGCCATTTTGTTCGGCGCCAGCGGTTGCAAGTTGAGGTGCAAGGTGTAGCCCTGACTCAGTCGGCGGGCCTCGGGCAAGTCCTGCTCGGGCTGCAACCAGCTGATTTCGATTTCCGGCAACGGGCCGCTGTCGCCAGGCAGGATATCCAGGCGCAGCTCACCGGCGGGAACCCGTGGCAGGCGGATATTAACTTCACGCCGGGCAAAAAAATCTTCGCCTTCGCGCAGGCTCAGGACGCCATCAATCAACTCTGCCTGCTGTGGCGCGAAAGTTTCGCCATGCAGCTGACCGCGTAAATCGATGGCCAGCTCTTTCGGTGCCTGCTCGGCCGGCTCCAGCCAGCGCAGACTGAGAATGGCGTGTAAACGTTCGGGGTCGTGATTGGCCAGCAATACCAGCCCCACCACCAGCGGAATAAAGCCCAAACCGCCGAGCACGACGGCTTTGCGCGCGGTGCGCCAGTGGCGCACTACGTACAGCAAGGTCAGCGGCGGAAACAGGCTACCCAAGCCCCAGAACAGGCTACTGCCAAATGCCAGCGTCACCAGCCAGACCAGGCCAAAGACGATCAGCAGCAAGCCGCCGAGGATCAGTAACGCATCCATCCAGAATTCCTTGAGAGTGACGCCGGGCTTATTCCATTGGCCGAACCGTGGCGCTTAAGGCTCATCCACCTTGAAGTGCGCGCGTGCGGTGGCAATTGGTTCTGTTTGCGTGGTTTGCCAGGCGGTAATGGCCACGTTGGCGACTCGTCGCCCCTGGCGCCAGACCTGACATTGCGCATAGGTGTCACGATAATGGCCGGCGCGCAGGTAATCTATCGAGAAGTCGATGATTTTCGGCATATGTGGAATGCCCATGAACATCAGCAGATGCAACATCGCTGAGTGCTCCATGAAGCCGGCAATCACGCCGCCATGAATGGCCGGCAGAATCGGGTTGCCGATGGTGTCCTTGTTCGCGGGCAGGCGAAAGACCATATCGTCGCCCAGGCGCAGGCACTCGATGCCAATCAGCTTGGCGTAGGGGATCAGGCTCAGCAGCGAGTCGTAGTCATTCTTCTCATGGGCCTCGCGCACCAGCGCATTCAAATTCAGCTGGCTCATACACTCACTCCCGGAGCAGGAGCTTTGAACGCTTGGTTGGCCTGCGCGCCTTTACCCATGCGCATAAAGGTGCCGACCACATGGGCGATGGGCTGCTGCGGATCGTCTTGGTAGGCGTAACCACGGGTGAAAATGATATTGGGGGTCACCCGATAACACTCGGCGAACCCGTATACATCCTTATTCGGCTCGGCCGGGCGCATGTAATCGATGCGCAAGTCGATGGTTGGACAGACTTCGAACTCAGGCAACACACAGACGGTGGAAATCCCACAGGTGGTGTCCATCAAGGTGGTAATGGCCCCACCGTGAATCACCCCAGTTTCCGGATTGCCAATGATCTGCGTGCTGTACGGCAGGCACAGGGTCAAGCCGGCCGGCGTCACCCCATGAACCCGCATGCCCAACACCTGACAGTGACGCAGGGCGCTCAAAAAACGCTGCGCCCGCTCGAGCATGAGACTGTCGCTCATTGATCCAACTTCCTAAGGCAAAAAAACAAGGCGCGCATCATAACCGCTGCCGGGGCCTGCACACAGTCTGTGCAGTAGATGACAGAAACAGGCTTATTCGAGTTTGTCTTTTTGCGCCTCGGACTCTGGCGTCGGCGTGTAACCCATCACCGCCAGCACATCGGAATGGAATTCGCGCTGATACAGCACCAATACCACCCCTGCCGTCACCAACATGAAGAACCATGGGTTGATAAACCAGGCAAGGGTGGCCATGCCAAAGTAATACGCACGCAGACCGAAGTTGAAGGTATTGGCCGCCATCGAGATGACCCGCGCTGCCCGTGTGGCGAATGCCTGACGCTCCAGGTCGGTGACATTGCGTTCGCCGGCCATGGGCGCCGACCCCACCAGCACCGCGGCAAAGTTGTACTGGCGCATGCACCAACTGAAGGTGAAAAAGGCATAGACGAAGACGATGGCCAGGCACAGCAGTTTCA
>JAIERF010000291.1 GCA_019747075.1 Pseudomonadaceae bacterium | reverse complement strand
ATGGTGTCCTTGGCGCTGCGTTTGAACAGTTTCACAGTGCGATTCCCCGGCGATTCATCCTGAAAGTGAGAGGGCTCAGTGGCTGCCGGAGTGGCCGAAGCCACCGCTGCCGCGCTGGCTTTCGTCGAACTCGCTGACCAGCTCGAAGTGCGCTTGTACCACCGGTACCAGCACCAGCTGCGCCAGACGCTCGCCGACGGCGATGTTGAACGCGCTGTTGCCACGGTTCCAGCAGGACACCATCAACTCGCCCTGGTAGTCGGAGTCGATCAGGCCAACCAGGTTACCGAGCACGATGCCGTGCTTATGGCCCAGGCCCGAGCGCGGCAGGATCAAGGCGGCCAGGCCTGGGTCGGCGATGTAGATCGACAGGCCGGTGGGGATCAGCACGGTTTGCCCCGGCTCCAGCAGCAGGTCTTGCTGCAGCATGGCGCGCAGGTCGAGGCCAGCGGAGCCCGGTGTGGCGTACTGCGGCAGCGGAAATTGGTCGCCGATGCGAGGGTCGAGGATTTTGGCTTGCAGTGAGTGCATGGTGGCTCAGTTCTTCACGTCTGTGGGGGCGGGCAGGCGGTCGGCGATAAACGCCACCAGCTGGCGGGCAATCTTGCCTTTGCTGGTCTGGGCAAAGCGGGTTTCCAGCAGCTGACGGTCGATCACGCTGCAGGCGTTGTCTTCACTATTGAAGCCAATGTTGGGGTTGGCCACATCGTTGGCGACAATCAGGTCGAGGTTCTTGTCTTTGAGCTTGCGCGCGGCGTAGTCCAGCAGCTTCTCGGTTTCGGCGGCAAAGCCGACGCTGAACGGCCGGTCAGGGCGGCCGGCGAGGGTGGCGAGGATGTCCGGGTTGCGCACCAGTTGCAGGAGCAGGCCGTCGCCGCTGGTGGGGTCTTTTTTCATCTTCTGCTCGGCCACCACTTCTGGGCGGTAATCGGCGACGGCGGCAGCGGCGATCAGCAGGTCACAGGGCATCGCCGCTTCGCAGGCGGCGAGCATGTCGCGGGCGCTGGTGACGTTGACCCGGTTGACCCGGTCCGGCGTTGGCAGGTGCACCGGGCCGGTGATCAGGGTGACCTGGGCGCCGGCTTCAGCGGCAGCTTCGGCCAGGGCAAAGCCCATTTTGCCGGAGCTGTGGTTGGTGATGTAGCGCACCGGATCGATGTTTTCCTGGGTTGGTCCGGCGGTAATCAGCACGTGCCGGCCACTCAGGCTGCGCCGCTGGAAGCAGTCGGCAGCGCGCTGGGCCAGCTCGTCGGCCTCCAGCATGCGGCCCAGGCCGATGTCGCCGCAGGCTTGGCTGCCGGCGCCAGGGCCGAACAGGTGAAAGCCGCGCTGTTGCAGGGTGGCGGCATTGGCCTGGGTCGCCGGGTCGCGCCACATGGCCTGGTTCATCGCCGGGGCCAGGGCTACGGGGGCGTCGGTGGCCAGCACCAGGGTGCTCAGCAGGTCATTGGCCAGGCCTTGGGCCAGGCGCGCCATCAGGTCGGCGGTAGCGGGGGCAATCAGCACCAGGTCGGCCCAGCGCGCCAGCTCGATATGGCCCATGGCGGCCTCGGCGCTGGGGTCGAGCAATTCGGTGTGCACGGGGTTGCCGGACAGCGCCTGCAGCGTCAGCGGGGTGATGAACTCCTGGCCGCCGGCGGTCATCACCACCTGCACCTCGGCGCCTTGATCGCGCAGCCGGCGAATCAGTTCGGCGCTCTTGTACGCCGCAATGCCGCCACCAACGCCGAGGACGATGCGTTTCCGATACAGCCGCTGCATAGGTCTGCCTTGTAACCAGATGGAGTGGTGCCGCAGCACGTTTTCCCGGCAGGCTGCCAGGCTCAGCGCCGCGCAAAAGTTGGGCTACGATATCACAGCGTCTGCACAGGAGCAGCGGGTCGACTCGACAGGGAGGTGCTATGAGTATTCGCGATTGGCCCGCGGCCGAGCGCCCGCGGGAGAAGCTGTTGCAGCAGGGCGCAACGGCATTGAGTGATGCCGAGCTGCTGGCGATTTTCTTGCGCACCGGCGTGGCGGGGCAGAGTGCCGTGGACCTGGCGCGCTTTCTGCTCGCTGACTTTGGCAGCCTGCGCGCGCTGTTGGAGGCCGACCTCAGCTCGTTCAGTCAGCGCCTGGGGCTGGGGCCGGCCAAATTCGCCCAGTTGCAGGCTGTGCTGGAGATGGCCCGCCGCCATCTGGCCGAGCGCCTGCGCCGCGATTCTGCCCTGGAAAGCCCGCAAGCCGTGCGCGACTACCTCAAGGCGCGTTTGCGCCACGAACCCCATGAAGTCTTCGCCTGCCTGTTTCTCGATGCCAAGCACCGGGTGTTGGCGTTCGAGGTGTTGTTTCACGGCAGTATCGATGGCGCCAGCGTTTACCCGCGCCAGGTGGTCAAGCGTGCCCTGGCGCATAACGCCGCCGCGTTGATCCTGACCCACAACCACCCGTCCGGGGTGGCCGAGCCGAGTCAGGCCGATCGAGTGCTGACCCGGCGCCTGAAAGAGGCTCTGGAGTTGGTGGATGTGCGCGTGCTTGATCACTTTATCGTCGGTGACGGCGAGCCGCTGTCCATGGCCGAGTACGGCTGGCTGTAAGCGTGCGACGAATGGTCGGGGCTGGTTGCGCCCCGTGCCGCATGGGGATGGGCGCTTTGACGGCGGCAGCGGTGCACTAGAAAGCGCCACTGTTCTTGCTGCAAGGGGGTGTTTCTGATATAAAGGCGCGCTCTTTTCTAGGGGCCCGGTTCCTCCGCTTTATAGGCGTGGCCGGTAAGACCCTGAAAAAACGTGGCGCCGAGCGCCAAATGACTTTGAGTTTAAGCGGCCAACCCATGCCGGGTTGGGCATGTGGTTTTAGAGGGCTGATGTATGTCGAGAGTCTGTCAAGTTACCGGTAAGGGTCCGGTAACCGGGAATAACATTTCCCACGCAAACAACAAAACCCGTCGTCGTTTCCTGCCGAACCTGCAGCATCACCGCTTCTGGGTCGAGTCTGAGAACCGTTTCGTGCGTCTGCGCGTTTCTGCCAAAGGCATGCGTTGCATCGACAAGCGCGGTATTGATGTAGTGCTGTCCGAGCTGCGTGCTCGCGGCGAAAAGGTTTAAGGAGCTAAATCATGCGTGAATTGATCCGTTTGATCTCGAGTGCCGGTACTGGTCACTTCTACACTACCGACAAAAACAAGCGCACGACTCCGGACAAAATCGAAATCAAAAAATTCGATCCGGTTGTTCGTAAGCATGTGATGTACAAGGAAGGCAAGATCAAGTAATTGATCCCGCCTTGCTGAAAGAGCCCGCCTATATGGCGGGCTTTTTCTTGCGTGCGCCAGGCATGGCGCGTTGCGCGTAAGCGCAACCAGCTTGGCTGTGGTGGCCACGCTGGTGACTTGGAGG
>JAIERF010000157.1 GCA_019747075.1 Pseudomonadaceae bacterium | reverse complement strand
TGCGGGAACGAGCAATTGTCGAATGGCTTAGGTGGCAATGCGCTAACCCATTCAACAAAGGCTTAGTCCTGATGCTGCTTACAACAGCTCAACTCCATAATAAGAGGACTACCTATGAATAATTTTTTGCGTAAGACCCTAGCGGGCGCCGTGGCGACCTTTGGCCTGATCGGCATTGCCCAGGCAGAGCCTGTGGTGCATGTGTACAACTGGACGGACTATATCGGCGAGACCACCCTGGCGGACTTCCAGAAGGCGACCGGGATCAAGCCAGGCTACGACGTGTTTGACTCCAACGAGACCCTGGAAGGCAAGCTGCTGGCGGGCCGTTCGGGTTACGACATTGTTGTGCCGACCAACCATTTCCTTGGCAAACAGATCCGTGCGGGCGCGTTCCAGAAGCTCGACAAGAGCCTGCTGCCAAACCTGAAGAACGTCGATCCCGAGTTGCTCAAGCAACTGGATGTCAACGATCCAGGTAACCAGTATTCCGTGCCATACCTGTGGGGCACCAACGGCATCGCCTACAACGTCGAGAAGGTCAAGGCGGTGCTTGGCGTCGACCATATCGACTCTTGGGCGATGATGTTTGAGCCAGAGAACCTCAAGAAGCTGCACAGCTGCGGCGTCGCCTTTATGGACTCGCCGGATGAAATGTACCCGGCCGTGCTCAAGTACATGGGCCTTAATCCGCGCAGCATCAACCCTGGCGATTATGAGAAAGCCACCGCTAAGCTGATGGCTGTGCGCCCCTATGTGACCTATTTCCATTCGTCCAAGTACATCTCGGACCTGGCAAATGGCGACATCTGCGTAGCCTTCGCCTATTCCGGCGACGCTCTCCAGGCGGCGGACCGTGCAGAGGAAGCAGGCAAGGGCATCACCATCAATTACGCGATCCCTAAAGAAGGCGCCAACCTGTGGTTTGACATGCTCGCCATCCCTGCCGATGCCAGCAACGTCAAGGAAGCCCACGCCTTTATCAACTACTTGCTGGAGCCGGCGGTCATCGCCAAGGTCAGCGAGTATGTGGGCTACGCCAATCCGAACCTGGCGGCAGTCAGCGTGATGCCCCCTGAAGTGGTGAACAATCCGTCGATCTACCCAGCGAAAGCGGTGATGGACAACCTCTACGTGTCCAGCGAACTGCCGGTCAAAATTCAGCGGGCGATGACGCGTAGCTGGACCAAGATCAAAACGGGCAAATGATTTTCAAAAGCCCGACCAAACGGGTCGGGCCTCAATGTGTTGGGAGTTGTGGTAAATGGCAATAACCTCCGGTGCTCATAAAAAAGCCCTTACCGGCGACCAGAAACCGCAGAAGCAGGTACTGGTAAAAATTGACCGGGTCAGCAAGAAGTTCGACGAGACCCTGGCCGTGGACGATGTGTCCCTGACCATTAACAAGGGCGAAATTTTCGCCCTGCTCGGCGGTTCTGGCTCTGGCAAATCCACCTTGCTGCGCATGCTCGCCGGCTTTGAGCGCCCGAGTGAAGGACGGATTCTGCTCGACGGCGTCGACATCACCGATATGCCGCCCTACGAGCGGCCGATCAACATGATGTTCCAGTCCTATGCGCTGTTCCCGCACATGAGCGTGGCGGACAACATCGCCTTCGGCCTCAAGCAGGACAGCATGCCCAAGGAGCAGATCGAGGCCCGCGTGGCCGAGATGCTCAAGCTGGTGCACATGACCCAGTACGCCAAGCGCAAGCCGCACCAGCTCTCTGGTGGCCAGCGTCAGCGTGTGGCCCTGGCCCGTTCGCTGGCCAAGAGCCCGAAACTGCTGCTGCTCGACGAGCCGATGGGTGCGCTGGACAAGAAGCTGCGTTCGCAGATGCAGCTGGAACTGGTGGAAATCATCGAGCGCGTTGGCGTGACCTGCGTGATGGTGACCCACGACCAGGAAGAGGCCATGACCATGGCCGAGCGCATCGCCATCATGCACCTCGGCTGCATCGAACAGATTGGCAGCCCGGTGGACATCTACGAGACGCCGATCAGCCGCCAGGTTTGCGAGTTCATCGGCAGCGTCAACCTGTTCGACGGTGAAGTGGTCGACGACGCCGAAGACCATGCGGTGATCGCCTGCCCGCAGTTGGAACGCAATATCTACGTCGGCCACGGGGTCAGCACCTCTGTGGAAGACAAGCGCGTGACCTACGCCCTGCGCCCGGAAAAACTCATTGTCACCACCGAGCAGCCGACCTGCGAGCACAACTGGTCGAGCGGCAAGGTGCATGACATCGCCTACCTGGGCGGCCATTCGGTGTTCCACGTCGAGCTGCCGAGCGGCATGATCGTGCAATCCTTCGTGGCCAACGCAGAGCGTCGCGGTACTCGTCCGACCTGGGGCGATAACGTGTTCGTCTGCTGGGAAGACGACAGCGGCGTGGTACTGCGTTCATGAAACTGAAGCCGCGACTCCTCATGCCGAAAGGCCGGCACGTCGTGATCGGCGTGCCTTTTCTCTGGCTGTTCATGTTCTTCGTGCTGCCTTTTGCCATCGTGCTGAAGATCAGCTTCGCCGAAGCCGATGTGGCCATTCCGCCGTACACCGAAATCTACAGCTACGTGGACCAGCAGCTGCAAATCCTGCTGAACCTGGGTAACTACATGATGCTGGTGGGCGACGAGTTGTATGTCGCCGCCTACCTCGGCTCGCTGAAGATGGCCTTTATCAGCACCCTGCTGTGCCTGCTGATCGGCTATCCGATGGCCTATGCCATCGCCCGCGCCAGCAAGGAAATGCAGACGGTGTTCGTGCTGCTGATCATGATGCCGACCTGGACGGCGATCCTGATCCGCGTGTACGCCTGGATGGGTATCCTCAGCAACAACGGTCTGCTCAACAGTGCCCTGATGGGCATGGGCCTGATCGATGAGCCGCTGGTGATCCTCAACACCAACCTCGCGGTGTATATCGGTATCGTGTACTCGTACCTGCCGTTTATGGTTCTGCCGCTCTACGCCAACCTGGTCAAGCATGACCTCAGCCTGCTGGAAGCGGCGGCCGACCTCGGCGCGCGCAGCATCACCAGCTTCTGGAAAATCACCGTACCGCTGTCCAAGAACGGCATCATCGCGGGCTGCATGTTGGTGTTCATTCCGGTCGTCGGTGAGTTCGTGATTCCGGAAATGCTCGGCGGCCCTGAGACCCTGATGATCGGTAAGGTGCTGTGGCAAGAGTTCTTCAATAACCGCGACTGGCCGGTAGCCTCTGCCCTGGCGGTAGTGATGCTGGCGATCCTGATCGTGCCGATTATTCTGTTCAACCGTAACCAAGCCAAAGAACTGGAGGGCAAGGTATGAAGCGCTTCAAGTTCTCCAACTTCATGTTGGTAGCC
>JAIERF010000224.1 GCA_019747075.1 Pseudomonadaceae bacterium | reverse complement strand
AAGAACGCCTTGAGGTCTTCAGCGTCGTCGACATCCGGCGCCTGACGACCGAGCAGGCCGTAGGTCTGCGCCAGGATCGAGGCGCCCATGCGGTTCTGCCCGCGGCCGAGGTCGATCAGGATCAGGTCGGTTTCGCCCTTGTCCAGACGCAGTTGCGGCGTCAGGGTCTGGCGCACATCGACCACCGGGGCAAAGCCGGTCACGATCAGCGACATCGGCGAGGTCACGCTCTTGTCCGCGCCCTCGTCCTGCCAGCGGGTCTTCATCGACATCGAGTCCTTGCCCACCGGAATGGTGATGCCAAGGGCCGGGCACAGTTCCATGCCGACGGCTTTTACGGTGTCGTACAAACGGGCGTCTTCACCCGGATGACCAGCAGCGGCCATCCAGTTGGCCGACAGTTTGATGTCGGAAATTTTCTCGATGCGCGAGGCGGCGATGTTGGTCAGCGTCTCGCCAATCGCCATGCGCCCGGACGCGGCAGCGTCAAGCAGAGCCAGCGGCGTGCGCTCGCCCATGGCCATGGCTTCGCCGCTGTTCACGTCGAAGCTGGTGTTGGTCACGGCCACATCAGCCACCGGCACCTGCCATGGGCCGACCATCTGATCACGGGCCACTAGGCCAGTGATGCTGCGGTCGCCGATGGTAATCAGGAAGCTCTTGCTGGCCACGGCCGGGTGATGCAGCACGCGGCTGACCGCTTCTTCCAGGTCGACGCTGGCGGCGTCGAAATCGTCGCCCAGTTCGGCCTCACGGGTGACCGAGCGGTGCATGCGCGGCGGCTTGCCAAGCAGCACTTCCAGCGGCATATCCACCGGGGTGTTGGCGAAATGGCTGTCGGTCACGGTCAGTTGCGGCTCTTCGGTGGCTTCACCGACCACGGCGAACGGGCAGCGCTCGCGCTCGCAGATGGCTTTGAAGCGCTCGAAATCGACAGTGCTAACGGCAAGGACGTAACGCTCCTGGGACTCGTTGCTCCAGATCTCGTGCGGCGCCATGCCCGGCTCGTCATTAGGCACGTTGCGCAGCTCGAAGCGGCCACCGCGACCACCATCGTTGACCAGTTCCGGGAAGGCGTTGGAGATACCACCGGCGCCGACGTCATGGATGAAGGCGATGGGGTTGGCGTCGCCCAATTGCCAGCAGCGGTCGATGACCTCCTGGCAGCGGCGTTCCATTTCCGGGTTCTCGCGCTGCACCGAGGCGAAATCCAGGTCAGCCGAGCTGGCGCCGGTGGCGACCGAGGAGGCGGCACCGCCGCCCAGGCCGATCAGCATGGCCGGGCCGCCGAGTACGATGAGCTTGGCGCCGACAGTGATCTCGGCCTTCTGCACGTGGTTTTCACGGATGTTACCCATACCACCGGCCAGCATGATCGGCTTGTGATAGCCGCGCACTTCATCGCCATGCGGTGTGCTGATCGACTGCTCAAAGGTACGGAAATAGCCGGTCAGCGCCGGACGGCCGAATTCGTTGTTGAACGCCGCGCCGCCCAGCGGGCCTTCGATCATGATGTCCAGCGGCGTGACGATGCGCTCGGGCTTGCCGTACGGCACTTCCCAGGGCTGTTCGAAACCGGGAATGTTCAGGTTAGAGACGGTGAAACCGGTCAGGCCAGCTTTCGGCTTGGCGCCGCGCCCCGTGGCGCCTTCGTCGCGAATCTCGCCGCCGGAGCCAGTGGACGCACCGGAGAACGGCGAAATAGCGGTCGGGTGGTTGTGGGTTTCCACCTTCATCAGGATATGCACCGGCTCCTGCACCGCGCCGTACTGGCGGGTTTGCGGGTTCGGGAAGAAACGCCCGGCGGTGTGGCCGACGATGACCGAGGCGTTGTCCTTGTAGGCGGACAGCACGTTCTCGCTGTGCATCTGGTAGGTGTTCTTGATCATGCCGAACAGGCTTTTTTCCTGGTTCTGGCCGTCGATGTCCCAGCTGGCGTTGAAGATTTTGTGCCGGCAGTGCTCGGAGTTGGCCTGGGCAAACATCATCAACTCGATGTCGTGGGGGTTGCGCCCCAGGTCATTGAAGCTCTTCACCAGGTAGTCGATTTCGTCTTCGGCCAGGGCCAGACCCAACTGGGCGTTGGCCTGTTCCAGCGCCGCACGGCCACCACCGAGTACGTCCACGGCGGTCAGCGGTTTGGGTTCGGCATGGCTGAACAGCGCACTGGCCTGTTCCAGCTTGGCCAGCACCAACTGGGTCATGCGGTCGTGCAGCACGGCCGAAACCTCGGCAGCCTGCTCGTCGCTCAGCTCGCCCGCCACGTAGTAGGCGATGCCGCGCTCCAGGCGCTGGATCTTGGCCAGGCCGCAGTTATTGGCGATATCGGTGGCCTTGCTCGACCACGGCGAAATGGTGCCGAAACGCGGCACCACGAGAAACAGGCGGCCAGTGGGCTCTTGTACCGGCACGCTTGGACCGTACTTGAGCAGGCGCGCCAGCACCGTCTCCTCTTCGCCGGTCAACACGCCAGTAACCTCGGCAAAATGGGCGAACTCGGCATACAACCCGCTAACAGCGGGGACCTTTTCGGTCAGTTGCGCAAGTAATTTGCCGTGGCGGAAGGCAGAAAGGGCAGGAGCGCCGCGCAGGATCAACATCTTCGGGACAGCCTCGGGAAGGGGGATGCTTTGAGGCCGTGCATTCTAGCCTAAACAGGCAGGCAGGGCACCCGCCAGAAGCTGACCGGCCAACCACTGTTGGCTAACAGAGATGCCGGCCGCTGTCGAGATATGGCGACCCCGGTGCTTTGCGTATACTGCGCCGATGTCTGTCCAATCGATGTTCCGTCTGCGCTGCGGCCAATGGCTGCTGGCGACCGGGCTTCTCTTGCTGCTCAGTGGTTGTGGTGATGCCGACGTGCCGCCCACCACCCTTGAGCGGGTAAAGGAAGACGGCGTGCTGCGCGTGATTACGCGCAACAGCCCGGCCACCTACTTCCAGGACCGCAACGGCGAGACCGGTTTCGAGTACGAATTGGTCAAGCGCTTCGCCGAAGACCTGGGTGTTGAGCTGCAGATCGAAACCGCCGAGAACCTCGACGACCTGTTCCGCCGCCTCAACAGCCCCAACGGTCCGCAACTCAGCGCCGCCGGTCTGGTGGCCAGCAGCGGCCGGCAAAGCCAGGCGCTGTTCTCCCATGCGTATTTAGAAGTCACGCCGCAGGTCATCTACCGCAACGGCACGCCACGACCGAGCAACAGCCGCGACCTACCGGGCAAACATATCGTTGTGCTCAAGGGCAGCAGCCATGCCGAGCAGCTTGCCGCCTTGCAGCTGCAACTGCCGGAGCTGCGCTATGAAGAGTCGGATGCGGTGGAAGTGGTCGAC
>JAIERF010000148.1 GCA_019747075.1 Pseudomonadaceae bacterium | reverse complement strand
TCGTTCCACTTGTAGCCGGCACCGGCGAAGTTGAACTCATCGCTGCCCTGACCTGTGCCGGGAAGGCCGGTGAAACCACGGGCGGCATTACTGCTGCTGGTAAGGGTCATCACCTCGTGGTCCGAGGAATCACGCTGGTTGACGCGGCTCAGTTGGCCGCCATCGAAGGTCAGGCCGTCGATTTCCATGGAGTTCAGCTGGCCGCCTTGGAAGCTCTGCGGCAGCAGGCGTGAGTCGTTGGACAGAAGCACCGGCAGCTTGGGCATCAGGGTGCCGGCCTTGAGGATGCTCTTGGATACGCGCACTTTGGCCGTCACGCCCAGGTCGCCGTAGCTGTCCTGCGCTTCACCGGTTTCCCGATCGACTTGCAGCAGGCCAGTGCCGCTGGTGCCGCGGCCGGAGTCGAGTTTGACGCCCAGGGTGCCGATGGTGTCCACGCCAACGCCGACAGTGCCTTCGGTAAAGCCCGATTCATAGCGCATCAGGAAGCCCTGCGCCCACTCCTCGGACTTGCTGCGCCTTTCGCTTGGCGTTTTGCCGGTTACGGTCGGCAGGGCGGGGCTGCCATCCTGACGGAAATCGCGGTTCATGTAGAAGTTGCGCAGCTCCAGGCTGGCTTTGCTGTCGGCGATAAAATCAGCGTGCGCCAGGTTTGGCAGGGTCAGGCAAGCGCCCACGCCGGCGAGGGCAATGGCTTGGGCAAGGGGAGTGGCTTTCATTATTGTTGGCTCCTGGTGAGGTCGGCAGGCTGAGTGGAATGTGAAAGTTCCGTTACAGCGGCGTGACTTAACCACGGAGACCGCGGGTTGGCTTTTAGACCTTAGTCGGTTGGCGACTGATCAGTTCTGTGATTGCCCGTCGTTATGACTTAACGCAAACCGCCCAGCAGACGTGCCTCACCGGCCTCGATGGCCTCCAGCGGGCCGGCCAACAGCACCGCATCGCCGGCGCTCAGGTAGGTGCTCGCGTCCAGGGCCAGCTCCATGCCGTCGCGGCGCACCCCTTGTACTTCCAGGCCCAGTTGCTCCAGCGCCAGGGCCGGCAGGTTTTGTCCGCAGGCATGGGCATCGGCGCTCAGGGTCACGGCGTGCATCAACAGGCGCGGCCGGCCCTGGGCATCCAGCAGGTTGTTGTGGGCGCCATGGTAATAACCGTGCAGCAGTTTGTAGCGGCTGCGTCGCACCCGATCGATATGCCCTTGCACCCGCGGCTCTGGCACACCCAGCATGACCAGGGCGTGAGAGGCCAGCATCAGGCTGGACTCCAGCAGTTCGGGCACCACTTCGCTGGCGCCGGCGGCCAGCAGTTCGGCTTGCTGGCTGTCGTCGCGAGTGCGTACCAGAATCGGCAGATGGCGGTGCAGGCTGCGGGCCTGTTTGACGATGTGCAGGGCGATATCGGTCTTGTCCACGGCCACCACCAGCAGGCGCGCGCGCAGCATGCCCACGGCCAGCAGCAGGTCGGTACGGCTGGAGTCGCCGTAGTGCACATGGTCTTCGCCAGCGGTGGCTTCCTGCACGCGGATCGGGTCGTCATCGAGGGCGATAAATTCCTGCTGCTCCAGGCGCAGGAAGCGACCGATGGACTGGCCAACCCGGCCGTAGCCGCAAATCACCACATGGCCTTGTACCTGGGCCGTGGCCTGGCTGATGGCGTCCAGTTGCAACTCGCGGTTGGGCGCCCGCTGCAGGCGTGCGGCCAGGGCCGGGGCGGCGCGCAGCAGTAGGGGTGTCAGGGCCATGGAACAGAAGGTCGCGGCCAGCAACAGCTTGGCCTGGGGGCCGGGCAGCAGTTGTGCCTGTTCGATCTGCGCCATCAGGGCAAAACAGAATTCGCCGCCCTGGGCCAGGGCCAGGCCGCTGCGCCAGGCGGTCTGGTTGTCCGCGCCACGCAGCTTGACCAGCAGGGCCACCACGCTGCCCTTGATCAGCATCAGGCCCAGGGTCACCGCCAGAATCAGCCAACCCTCGGTGGCAAATTGCTGCAGGTCGATGAGCATGCCGACGCTGACAAAGAACAGGCCAAGGAGAATGTCGCGGAACGGGCGGATGTCCGCCTCGATCTGGTGGCGATAATGGCTTTCGCCCAGCAGCATGCCCGCCAGAAACGCCCCCAGCGCCATCGACAGCCCCAGCACATGGGTCAGCCAGGCCGTCAGCAGCACAATCACCAGGGCCAGGGTGACAAACAGCTCCGGTGAACGGGCCGCGGCCACTTCATGGAACAGCCGTGGCAGCACCCAGCGGCTGGCCAGTAGCAACCCGATAAACAGCAGCACCGCCTTGCCCAGGGTCAGGCCCAGCTCCACATACCAGACGCCGCTGCTGTCGGCGGTGAGCGCCGGCAGCAGGGTCAGCAGCAGTACGGCCACCAGGTCCTGGAACAGCAAGACGCCGATGGCGTTCTGGCCATGGCGACTGAAGATTTCCCCGAGGCTGCTCAGCTCCCGACTGACGATCGCCGTCGACGACAGCGCCAAACCGGCACCCAGCACCAGGGCTACGGCCAGTGGCAAGCCGAACCAGAACAGCAAACCGCCTAGCACCGCCGTGCTCACCAGCACCTGCAGGCCGCCCAGGGCAAACACCACATGCCGCAGCGCGAGCATGCGCGGCAGGGAGAATTCCAGGCCCAGGGTAAACAGCAGGAACACCACGCCCAGTTCGGCCAGGTGTGGCAGGTCGGCCGAATGGTTGACCCAGTTGAAGGCATTCGGGCCGATCAGCAGGCCGACACACAGATAACCAAGCACCGCCGGCAGGCGCAGGCGGCGGAACAGGGCGATAACCACCAGCGAGGCGGTGAGGATAATCAGTAAGTTAGCGAACAAAAGGGATCTCCGGCAGCAGCGGGCGAGCATGCCCAAGGCAGACCTGCAGGTCTAGGAGAGATTGGCTTTACAGGCTACCGCTGCTCGTCGGAGTTGATGTGGGTCAGTCCACGGCCTGCGCTCGGGGCCGAACGCAGGTCGCGATCCCGCGCAGGGCTTAGTAGGTGCCCATATAGTCGCGCTTGCCGACTTCCACGCCGTTGTGGCGCAGCAACGCGTAGGCGGTGGTCACGTGGAAGAAGAACTGCGGCAGGCCATAGCTGAGCAGGTAGTCCTGGGCGCTGAAGCGCTTTTCTTTCGGGGTGCCGGGGCGAGTGATGATTTCGCGGTCTTCGTGGCCGTTGATCTGCTCCGCGCTGAAGCTGTCGATAAACGCCAGGCTCTTGCTCAGCAAGGCTTGCAGGTCGGCAAAGCTCTGTTCGTCGTCGGCGTACTTGGGCACTTCGGCACCGGCCAGACGGGCCGACACGCCGCGGGCGAAGTCGGCGGCAATCTG
>JAIERF010000258.1 GCA_019747075.1 Pseudomonadaceae bacterium | reverse complement strand
GGCCCGGCCCTTCGGGTTGCGCGAGAAATGGCCCCCGCTGTTGTTGCAGGGCTTGATAAGGGAATAACCATTATCTGCGCCCTGCGCCTAACCGGGGACCATTTCTCGCGGCAACGCGGCTCACGATGAAACGGCAACATACCCTAACGACTGCACGCACTATCAGAGGGCCATTTTCCCCGACCGGCCCTGGGCTGGCACCGCCCATTCGCAAGCGCGCGGCAGCAACTGACGAACGGTGGTCAGGGGCCCTGCGCGCGCTCCAGCCCGATACCGGCGCTAAGCGCACAACCCGCGACAATTGGCCAAGCACCCGGCGACGCTCTCGCATACACTGCGCGGCCGTTTTTTCCGGAACACTCGTCGTATGAGTCTCGATCTTCCCGCCAATGCCCTAGGCATCGACTTCGGCACATCCAACTCCACCGTCGGCTGGCTGCGCCCTGGGGCGCCAACCCTGCTGCCCCTGGAAGAGGGCAAGATCACCCTGCCGTCGGTGTTGTTCTTCAACTACGAAGAACGCCACTCGGTGTTCGGCCGCCTGGCCCTGCACGAGTACCTGGAAGGCTACGAAGGCCGGCTGATGCGCTCGCTGAAAAGCCTGCTGGGCTCCAAGCTGCTGAAAAGCGAAACCACCGTACTGGGCAGCGCCATCCCCTTCAAACAGATCCTTGGCTTGTTTCTCAACGAGCTTAAGCAGCGCGCTGAAGTGATTGCCGAGCGGCCCTTCGAGCAAGTGGTGCTGGGCCGACCGGTGTTCTTCGTCGACGATGACGAGAAGGCCGACAAAGAAGCCGCCGACACCCTCGAAGGCGTGGCCAAGAGCATCGGTTTCAAGGACGTGTCGTTCCAGTACGAACCCATCGCCGCCGCCTTCGACTACGAAAGCACCATCAGCAAGGAAGAGCTGGTGCTGATCGTCGACATCGGCGGCGGTACCTCGGACTTCTCGCTGATTCGCCTGGCGCCCGAGCGGCACATGGTCGCCGAACGCCATGACGACATCCTTGCCACCGGCGGCGTGCACATCGGCGGTACCGACTTCGACAAACAGCTCAGCCTGCAAGCGGTGATGCCGCTGTTCGGCTACGGCAGCCGAATGAAAAGCGACGCGCCGATGCCCACCAGCGTGCACCTCAACCTGGCCACCTGGCACACCATCAACGCGGTGTACGCGCAGAAATCCCAACTGGCGCTGAAGAGCATGCGCTACGACATCCTCGACCCGACCGGCATCGACCGTCTGTTCAAGCTGATTGAGCAACGCGCCGGGCACTGGCTGGCCATGCAGGTTGAAGACAGCAAAATCGCCCTCAGCGAAACCGAACGCCTGCACCTGTCCCTGGAGCGCATCGAAGCGGAGCTGGGTGTCGAACTGACGCGCGCCGGCTTCAACGCCGCCATCGGCAACCTGCTGGAGCGCGTGCGTGGCAGCGTCACCCAGTTGCTGGGCAACGCTGGGGTCAGCGTCGAGCAGGTCGATACGGTGTTTTTCACCGGCGGCTCCAGTGGCATCCCGGCCCTGCGCCAGCAGATCGCCGCCCTGCTGCCCAATGCCCGGCATGTGGAAGGCAATGTGTTCGGCAGCATCGGCAGCGGCCTGGCGATTGAAGCGAAGAAGCGCTACGGCTAGCCCGTAGGATGGGTTAGCGGCGCAGCGGCGTAACCCATCATCAAGACCCCATGGGTATCGCTGCGCTCAACCCATCCTACGTATCTGAATAGACCGAGGGATGGCGACGCCAGCGCGCATTACCCGCCGCGCTTAAATGCTAGGATTGCCGCCAGCCACCGCGGACCCGCACGATGACAGCACTGCAACAACCTCCGGCCTTGCCTCACCCTGCCCCGCGTGCCTTGCTGGCTCAGCTGGGGGCGGCGTTGTTGGTGCTGGGGCTGATGCTGATGGCTCAGCAGCTGTTCGCCTATCGTCCCAGCCTGCTGGGCGCCGGGTTGCTGCAAGGGCTGCTGGCGGCCTTGCTCGGCCAGCGCTTGGGCTTATCGTCCTGGTGGCTGCCGATCAACCTGCTGTTCGTTCCCGCCCTGCTCGTCCTCAATGGTCAACAGTTGCCGCCGCTGCTGTTGCTCGGCGCCTTTGTGCTGCTGTTGCTGCTGAACTGGAACAGCCTGCGTGAGCGGGTGCCGCTGTACCTGAGCGGGCAAAAAACCATCGCTGAGCTGGCAACCCTGCTGCAACCGCTGCCGGCCAACTTGCGCTTTATCGACCTCGGCTGCGGCCTGGCTGGCAGTCTGTATCAGCTGTCACGGCGTTACCCGCAGGCGCACTTCGTCGGGGTGGAAACCGCGCCACTGGTGTTCCTCCTGGCCTGGTTGCGCTGCCTGCTGCGACCCAATTGCCAGATCCGCTACCGCAACCTCTGGCAGCAACCGCTGGGCGGTTTTGACGTGGTCTATTGCTTCCTCTCGCCAGCGCCAATGCCGCGCTTGTGGGCCAAGGCCCGCGGCGAAATGAGCCCAGGCGCGCTGCTGATCAGCAACAGCTTCGCGATTCCCGACGTAGCGCCCGATCAGTTGATTGAGCTGCACGACTGGCGTTCGTCGCGGCTGTTAATCTGGCGCCTGTAATCCCACCCTGCGGAGCGTCCCATGTCCCTTTTACGCCTCAGCCTTGGCCTGTTTACCGTAATCAGCCTGAGCGCCTGCGGCCTGGGCGAAACCGCCACCAGCGCCAGCCTGCAAGCCAAGCAGGCGCAGCAACTGCAAGAGCAGGCCAAACAGCTGCAAGAGCAGATCAACCAGGCCAATGCTCTGAATCAGCAACGCCTGCAACAAGAGCTGGCCAACCCGCAGTAAGCAGGAGGCAGACATGGACACGGCAACCCTGCTCAGCGGCCTGTTGTTCAGCTCGATTGGCGTCGGCTATCTCATGTACGGCAAGAAGCAACAACGCCAGGCCGCGTTCTTCAGCGGTCTGGCGTTGTTGGGATATTCCTATCTGGTCAGCGATCTGTGGCTGATTTGGGTGATCGGTATGGCGCTGCTGGCCGTGCCGATCATCTGGAAAAACTAGCGCTGCTTAGCAGGCCATTGAAAAACGTAGGCGAGGCAGCCGAGACAAGGCGCTACGTCAGTAACAGCCTCCGGCTGGTCAAAACAGGCGAAAAAGCGGAGTTTACTGCTGTAAATGAGCATTTTTAGCCTGTTTTTAACGCCGTATCGGCAACGTAGGTAGTTTTTCAACGGCCTGTTAGTGGCTGATCATCCACGGTCGGCCGCCCATCTTGCCCTTCATCGCATGGGGATTGGCTTTGCTCGGCGCCAGCGGTTTGCTCGGCCCGCAACAGCTGCAACC
>JAIERF010000278.1 GCA_019747075.1 Pseudomonadaceae bacterium | reverse complement strand
TGGCGTTGGGAGCGCAGGAGAATTTCGCTGGAGCCGAAGGTGCCGGCGCTGAGGATCACCCGCGCGGTGCGGATGCTAAAGCCGTAGTGCTCGACCTCGGCGGCCCCGTTGCGCTGCAGGGCGCCCCACTGCGCGCGCTCGCTGGTGCGCACGCAATGCACGCGCCAGGGGTGGCGGACGTCGCTGGGCACGTGCTCGACGGACAGCACGCTGACTCGGGTGAATAGCCGTGCGCCGGCCTGACAGGCACGCGGCAGGTAGGTCTTGTCCAGGCTCAGCTTGGCCTGGTGGTTACAGCCGGATACGCAGTTGCCGCAGCCTACGCAGGCGGCCCGCGGGCCTTGGGCCTGGGATGGCTGGTCGCTGAACTCGATGGCCAGCGGCACGTCTTCGCAGCTGACACTTAACCGCGGGTTGGCACTGGCGCTGGCGGCGGCGCGGCCGATTTGCTGCAGGCGCTGGTACTTGGCCGTGCGTTGCGGCACGCACGTGCTGCTGGCGGCCTGGGTAGCAGGTGTCTGCACCTGCAGGCCGGCGCCGGCTCGCTGGAAGTCTTCGTCCAGATCGGCCTGGCGGATGGCCTCGGGCCAGGGGCTGTGGGCGAACACCCGTGGGTCGGGGCGCAGGGCCACGGCTGCGTTGATCAGGCTGCCGCCGCCCAGGCCATTGCCGACTAGGGCCGAGGCGCGCTGGCCGAGGCGGAAGTCGAACAGGGCGTCTTCATTACCGACGGCATTGGCGCCTTGGTTAGCGTGCAGCTCGGCGCGGATAAAACCGCCGGTCTGGCTCAGGTCGCTGGGAAACTCGCCAGCAAGGTACTCGTTGCCGCGCTCCAGCAGGGCCACGCTCTGACCATGCTCGGCAAAGCGCAGGGCCGCCACTGAGCCGCCATAGCCAGAGCCAACCACCACCACGTCGGGGCAGTAGGGGTTATCCGCGGCCTGGCTGAGGCTGACTAAGTGTTCAACGTCCTGTGCGAGCCACTGCATGCGGCTGACCTCCCTGTTCAGGTTGTGGGTATCACCCGTTGCTGGCGCTGCAGCACTCGGCCGCCGGGCGACGCAGCGAGTGTAACTGTCACGTGTGGAAAAAGTTCAGGGCTGGAGCCAGGTCACGGATTGACGGATGATAGGCCGCTGTTTTGGGGCGTGTGAGGCCGATGATGTTGCGTAGCTGGACTTTGCTGTTGATGACCCTGGTGCTGGCCATGGCTGGTTGCAGCGTGCACCCGCCGGTGGCGCTGTATCAGCTGGATGGCGGCCAGCCACAGGTGCCGACGGCCACCGACGGCGCGCTGGTGCTGCTGGGGCCGCTGACCCTGGCCGACTACCTGCAGCGCGGCGAACTGTTGCAGCGTCAGGCCGATGGCAGCCTCAGTGTGGCCAATGAGGCGCAATGGGCCGGCAGCCTGAATGCGGATGTCGAGCAGTTGTTGTTGCGCCAGCTAGCTGGGCGCCTGCAAACGCCGAATATCCTCCTGGCCCCGGCAGGGCCTGGGGTGAATGCCGACTTGCAAGTGCAGGTCAGTATCAGTCGCCTGGATTCCGGGCCACAGATGCCGGCGGTGCTGCATGCGCAATGGCGCCTGCTGGACAAGGCTGGTCAGCTGCAGGGCAGTCGTTTGTTGCAGCTGGAGCAGGCGCACCAGGGCAGTCTGGCCAGTCAGGTGCAGGCGCAGAGTCGGTTATTGCATCAGTTGGCCGAGCAATTGGCGACGGCGGCGGTGACGGCCTTGAAGGTGCCCGCGGCAGCCAATCCGACCAACAAACGCGTGGCTCCAGCGCGTAAAACTACCCCGTTGCCGCCGGCACCGCCCGTGGCGCCGGCCCACGGTGTGGAAGTTTTTCGTTTCTAAGGACGGCTCAGGCGTGGGAGCTGGCATCGTGCATGCGCGCCAGCTGGCGCTCCAGCAGGGCCGGGTAAGGATCGAGCAGCCGCTCCACGCAGCTGGCCCCTTCCGGGCTGGCGATGGAGCGGATACGAACGCGTTGACGCAGCAGCGGATCGTCACCAATTTCCCGCGCCACCAGCAGCAGGTTGCGGCTGTGCTGGGACAGGGCCAGGGCATCCTGGGCGCTGTCGCTGAGTAACAGTTCGCCCTGGCTGAGGTCTTCCAGGTCTGTGCCAAGGGTCAGGCCGAACTGCAGTTGCAGGGTGATGCCGCTGTCGGCCACCTGGATTTGCAGGGCGTGGCCCAGGGCGCGCATCAGCTCACCGCAGCAAATCGCATGGGTCAGGTAATCATCACCGCTGTCGCGCTGGTGAAACAGCATCAGGCTGCTGCCATCGCTGAGGGTGTGCAGCTGGCCCTGATACAGGCTAGCGGCCTGGTCCAGGCAGTCACGGTAGCGTTGCAGCAGGTCCATCAGGCGTGAGCGGGGCAGGCGGCGCAATTGCTCCTGGGCACCCAGTTGCATGGCCAGTACGGCGCTTGGGCGCGGCGTTTTGGCGGCCGGCAGCAAGGGGGCTTCGGCGCTGCTGTGGTCGCGCAGGTCGGCAAACGGGTCGTCTTCTTCGTCATCCAGCGGCGCGGCACTGAAGTCATCGCGATGCGGCTCGCGGCTATCGAATTGCGGGTCATGCAGGTCGCGTACTGCAAACTCTTCGTGCTCATCCTCGTGGTCGTCGAAGCTGATCTCGTGTTCGTCTTCCTCGTCGTCGCGGTCGCGATAGGCCGGCGTAGCCTGGGTTTCGATCTTGATCGGCACCAGGCGCGCTTGTAGCTGGCGCGCCAGATCACCGATTTCGTCCTGGCGGCCAGCGCCGGGAGCCGGGTCATCGGGGTCGCGTAGCCAGACGCGCAGTTGCAGCAGCGGGGTGGAAATATGCCGGCCCAGACGCAGCGACAGCGACATGGTCAAGGCCAGCAGAATCAGGCTGAGCAGGCCCATGCTTTGCAGGCTGATGGTCATCGGCTGCTGGAATTGCTCGGTGTCGAGGCTGATGCGCAGGTGCCCGGCGATCACTTCCTGAAAGGTGATCGGCGTCGAGTACAGCCCTTCGGTTTCGCCCAGCAGACCTTGTTTGGGGCGCGAGCCGGCTTCGGCGAGGATGCGGTTGTCGACGCTGTAGATGGCGGCGTGGGCCACCAGCGGATTTTTTTCCAGGTTATTGAGCAGGATGTTGAGGCTGAGGATGTCGTTGGACACCAGCAGTTCGGTGGCCGAGGCGGCTGTCTGCACAATCAGGCTCTGGCCGAGGGCGTCAGCCTGCTGCTGCATGGCCTGCTTGAACTGCATGCCCATCACCCAGGCGTAGATCACCAGCGCCAGCGCTACCAGCAGCAAGCTGTGGCTGGCGATGCG
>JAIERF010000293.1 GCA_019747075.1 Pseudomonadaceae bacterium | reverse complement strand
GCCGGGCGATTGAGCGCTTCGTAGCGCAGACGAATCAGCGGGCTGGCAAATTCCAGGGTGTCCTGCACCGACAGGCTGTAGGCGGCATCCGGCAACTGCACGCGATAACTCGGCAGGCCGTGGGGATGCACCTGAATGATCGGCAGGCCGGCTTCGCGCAGGCTCAGCACATAGGCGTCGGCATTCAGACTCAGGCCTTCGAGCATCACCTGCGGGTCATGGGCGATGAGTTCGCGCCAGTGCTGACGCTCGGGCTGGGCTTCGCTGGCGGCGTAGAGCGCGAAGTTAATGCCGCTCTGGTTGCTGCGGATCAGCCAGGCCCACTGGCCATCGAGCTGGCCGTGGTCGACGTCGTATTCGTGGTCATCCTCGCGCGGCGCCAGGCAGCGAAACTCGTCTAGGGGCGTGGCGGCATCCAGCACCCAGCTTTCGCTGGTGGTCTTGCTGCTGAGCAGGAGGATCAGCTGGCGCTCGGAACTGGAGCGATAGCAATGCAGAAAGAAGCGCCCGTCGGCTTCCTCGAACACCAGCTCGGCGTCGTCCTGGCCCAGGGTGTGGCGATACAGCTTGTGCGGCCGATGGGTGTCGTCCAGTTCGGCGAAGAACAGGGTCTGGTTGTTGTTGGCCCAGGTCAGGCTGCCGTCGCAATCGTCGAAGGGCAGGGCGGTGATGGCGCCGCTGGTCAGATCCTTAACAAACAGCTGATAGATCTCATCGCCGCTGGTGTCCAGGCTGTAGGCCAGCAGGTTGTGGTCGGGGCTGATAGTGAAGGCGCCGAGGGCGATAAAGCCGCCGTCGGCCAGGGCGTTGGGGTCAAGGAGCAATTGCTCCTGGGTTGGGTCGACGCTCAGCGCACCATCGGCCGGGCGCGGGCAGCGGTAGTGACGCGGGTATTCGTCGCCGGCGGTGGTGCGCTGGTAATACAGCCACGGGCCCCAGGGCGAGGGCAGCGACAGGTCGGTTTCGCGGATGCGGCCCTTGATCTCCTCGAACAGCTGCTCGCGCAACGGCCCTTGCTCGGCCAGTTCAGCCTCCAGATAAGCGTTTTCGGCGCGCAGGTGGGCCAGGACTTCGGCGTCGTCGCGTTGCTCCAGCCAGGCGTACGGGTCGGTACTGCTGGCTTGGCGGGCTATCGGGGCGTGCGGCATGGGCGGTTCTCTGTGGGTGTTAACGGTTGCTGCGAGCGGTTGGCGCAGACGGCGGGCGGGGGAGGCCGCGACGGGCAAAAGCCGCTATCATAAGCGCCCTTTTGCCAGCCCGGCCATGAACGCGCATGACTGAACACGACTATCTGCTCGCCTGGAGCCTGTATGGCGCTGCCGCCCTGGGTTGCCTGCTGGTTTGGCTGCGCATGACTGGCTGGCTGTGGCGCTGGCTGCGCGAGCCGCTGCGGGTGATCGTGGCGGTGCTGCTGTTCTCGCCCACGGTGGTCGACCCGGCCAAAGACCTGTTCGCCCCGGCGATCGCCATCACCGCCCTCGATTTGCTGCTGAAAGTCGGCAACAACGCCTGGCGCGCGGCGGCTGACCTGAGCATGTACGCCATGCTGGCCATGGGCGTGTACCTATTGTTCGCCCTGATCCGCTGGCCGTTTGAGCGCCTGAGCCAGAAGCACCGTCAGGAACGCGCGGCCGCTGCCGGTGCTGACGACGAGCCGACCCTGCGCGAAGTGCTGCAGCGTGACCCCGCACCGCAGGCTGATACGCGCATCGACCAGCACGGCGATCGCCGCCTGCGCATCGAACCACGGCTGTAATCAACGCGCCCGGAGCTCCACGCAATTGGCCCTTGCCTGGCCTGCGGCAGGCGTTCAGCATGGGTTGTTCGAGCTAGGGAATGCCCATGAATTGCGTGTTTTGTGCCATCGCCGCCGGCCAGATGCCGGCCCATCTGCTGCATGAGGATGAACACTTTCTCGTCCTGCTGGATATCTTTCCGTTGCGCCCGGCCCATGTGCTGATTGTCAGCCGTGAACACGCGCCGCTGCTCGGCGATCTGTCCGTACCCGCCCGTGATGCCCTGCTGGCGCTGGCCGCACGGGTGGCCAAGGCCCTGTATGGCTGCCCGGAACTGGGCGTGCAGGGCGTCAATCTGCTGCTCAATGACGGTCCGGTGGCCAATCAGCATGTGCCCCATCTGCACCTGCATCTGTTGCCGCGGCGGCGTGGCGATGTGCCGGCGCTGTTGTGGCGCATTCTTACGCGTTTTCTACCGCTGGGGCGTACGCGCCTCGAGGCGCGCCTGCAGCGGGAAGTCCAGTTGTTGCGCCGCGCTTTGCAGGCTGAGGGTTGAGTTATGTGTGAACTGCTGGGCATGAGCGCCAATGTGCCGACCGATATCGTGTTCAGCTTTACCGGGCTGATGCAGCGCGGCGGCGGCACCGGCCCGCACCGCGACGGCTGGGGTATCGGCTTCTATGAGGGGCGTGGTTTGCGCCTGTTCCAGGACCCGGCAGCGAGCGTTGAGTCCGAGGTGGCGCGACTGGTGCAGCGCTACCCGATCAAGAGCGAAACGGTGATCGGCCATATCCGCCAGGCCAACGTCGGCAACGTCTGCCTGGCCAATACCCATCCGTTCGTGCGCGAACTCTGGGGCCGCAACTGGTGCTTCGCGCACAACGGTCAACTGGCCGATTTCGCTCCCGCGCCGAGTTTCTACCGGGCAGTGGGCGATACCGACAGCGAAGCAGCCTTCTGCGATCTGCTCAACCGTGTGCGCCAGGCGTTCCCCGAGCCGGTGACGGTGGAGATGCTCTTGCCGGTGCTGGTGCAGGCCTGCGCGCACTACCGCAGCCAGGGTGTGTTCAACTGTCTGCTCAGCAACGGTGACTGGCTGTTCAGTTTTTTGCTCGACCAAGCTGGCCTATATCACCCGCCGGGCACCTTTTGGTCCGGCCTGCCTGACCGATGCCGAGCTGACCGTGGACTTCCAGGCGGAAACCTCGCCCAATGATGTGGTCACCGTGCTGGCCACGGCGCCGCTGACCAGCAACGAGGCCTGGACGCTGATGCGCTCAGGCGAGTGGCGCCTGTGGCGCCGTGGTGAATGCATTGCCGATGGCAGCGTGTAACGCCGTCCGAAATATTCAGGGAGAGAGAGATGTTGCGCAGCTATCTACGGTTGTTGGTGTTTACCTTTGGCCTGCTGGTGGGCGTGCAGGTGCCAGGGTTTATCACCGATTACAGCCAACGTCTGGAGGCCCATCGGCTGGAAGCGCAGCAGAGCCTCAAGGGCTTTCGCGCGACTGCAGAGAAGTTCTTCAAGGGTGATCTGGA
>JAIERF010000055.1 GCA_019747075.1 Pseudomonadaceae bacterium | reverse complement strand
ATGGCGCCTGCGGGCCATGATCAGTCCATAAAGCCTTGCAGCTTCAATTCGATGGAGCGCGGGTTCTCGCCTTCGGCAATCGACAGAATGCCTTCCAGCAACATCTCCCGATAGCGCGACTGACGCATGGCAATGGCCTTGATCTTGTTGGCGATTGGCAGCAACAAGAGGTTGGCAAAACCCACGCCGTAAATAGTGGCCACGAACGCCACCGCGATGCCGCTGCCCAGCTTGCTGGGGTCGGCCAGATTACCCATCACATGAATCAGCCCCATCACGGCACCGATAATGCCGATGGTGGGGGCATAGCCACCCATGCTCTCGAACACCTTGGCCGCCTGGATATCGCGACCTTCCTGGGTGTACAGATCCACTTCGAGAATGCTGCGAATGGCCTCGGGCTCGGCGCCATCCACCAGTAGCTGCAAGCCTTTGCGTGCATAGTTGTCCGGCTCGATATCGGCCAGCGGTTCCAGACCGAGCAAACCTTCCTTGCGCGCCGTCATGCTCCAGCCAACCACACGAGCGATGCCGCCAGCGAGATCGATCGCTGGAGGAATAATGATCCAGCGGATCACCACACCGGAGCGCTTGAGTACATTCAGCGGCGCTTGCAAAAACGCGGCCCCCAGGGTGCCGCCAATCACGATCAACGCCGCTGGGCCATTGAGCAAGGCGCCGACATGGCCGCCTTCGAGGTAGTTGCCGCCGAGAATGGCGACAAACGCAAGAATCACCCCGATAAGGCTCAGCACATCCATCAGAGGCAGGCCTCCGCAAGGTGCTTGCCGATGTCATCCAGGCTGTAAACAGCGTCCGCCAGGTTGGCTTTGACAATCGCCATTGGCATGCCATAGATCACGCAACTGGCTTCGTCCTGGGCCCACACCTGGCTGCCGCCCTGCTTAAGCAGACGTGCCCCTTCCCGACCATCGGCGCCCATGCCGGTGAGGACCACGGCCAGCACCTTGTCGGCAAATGACTTGGCCGCCGAGCCGAAGGTGATATCCACGCAAGGCTTGTAGTTCAGGCGCTCATCACCCGGCAGGATTTTCACCATGCCGCGCTGATCGACCATCATCTGCTTGCCGCCAGGGGCCAGCAACGCCAAGCCAGGGCGCAGCAAATCGCCATCCTCGGCCTCTTTGACCGAGATACGGCACAGCTTGTCGAGCCGTTCGGCAAATGCCTTGGTAAAGGCTGCCGGCATGTGCTGGATCAACACGATCGGGGCCGGGAAGTTGGCTGGCAACTGGGTCAGAACCCGCTGCAGCGCCACCGGACCACCAGTTGAAGTACCAATTGCCACCAACCGGTACGACTTGCGTTTGACCGCAGCCGGCGCGGGCGCCGGACTGCTGGACGCCGCTGCTGCCGGACGGGCCAAGGCACTTGGCGTATGCGCGGGCGTACTCAGCGGAGCTGGCGCGGCAACAGGCGCGGTTCGCCGGTTGCTGCGGGCAATGGTGTGAACCTTTTCGCAGAGCATCTGCTTAACCTTTTCCGGGTTACGCGAGATGTCTTCAAAGTTCTTCGGCAGAAAATCGACCGCACCGGCATCCAGCGCGTCGAGGGTCACCCGGGCGCCTTCATGGGTCAGCGAGGAGAACATCAACACCGGTGTCGGGCAGCGCTGCATGATGTTACGCACCGCCGTGATGCCGTCCATCATGGGCATTTCATAGTCCATGGTGATCACATCCGGCTTCAGCGCCAGGGCCTGATCGATGGCTTCACGGCCATTGGTGGCGGTGCCCACCACTTGAATATTCGGGTCAGCGGAAAGAATTTCCGAAACACGGCGGCGGAAGAAACCGGAATCGTCCACCACCAGGACCTTGACAGCCATACACACTCCTAAGCAGGTGCGTGGTCAACTGACCAACGCACCAGAAAATCAGACGCGACGCGCGTAACGCTTGAGCATGCTCGGCACATCGAGGATCAGGGCAATGCGCCCGTCCCCGGTAATAGTGGCGCCGGACATGCCAGGAGTGCCCTGCAGCATTTTCCCTAAGGGTTTAATTACCACTTCTTCCTGACCAACCAGTTGATCGACGACAAAGCCGATGCGCTGAGTACCGACGGACAGGATTACCACATGCCCCTCACGCTGTTCTTCATGTGCTGCCGAGTGGATCAGCCAGCGCTTGAGGTAAAACAGCGGCAAGGCTTTATCCCGCACGATGACCACTTCCTGGCCATCCACCACATTGGTACGCGACAGATCCAGGTGGAAAATCTCATTGACGTTGACCAGCGGGAAGGCAAACGCCTGGTTCCCCAGCATCACCATCAAGGTCGGCATGATCGCCAGGGTCAACGGCACCTTGATGACGATCTTGGTGCCCTGGCCCTTGGCCGAGTAAATATTGATGATGCCGTTGAGCTGGGAAATCTTGGTTTTCACCACGTCCATGCCCACACCACGACCGGACACGTCGGAGATCTCAGCCTTGGTGGAAAAGCCCGGAGCAAAAATCAGGTTGTAGCACTCGGCCTCGCTCAGACGGTCTGCCGCATCACGGTCCAACACGCCTTTCTCGACGGCCTTGGCCCGCAGCACGTCAGGGTCCATACCGTTGCCGTCATCGGAAATCGACAGCAGGATGTGGTCGCCTTCCTGTTGCGCGGCCAGGATGATCTTGCCGCTACGGCTCTTGCCGTTTGCTTCGCGCTGCTCGGGCGACTCAATGCCGTGGTCAACCGAGTTGCGCACCAAGTGCACCAGCGGATCGGCCAGGGCCTCCACCAGGTTCTTGTCGAGGTCGGTCTCTTCGCCCACCAGCTCCAGGTTGATTTCTTTTTTCAGGTTACGCGCCAAGTCACGCACCAAGCGCGGGAAACGACCAAAGACTTTCTTGATCGGCTGCATACGGGTTTTCATCACCGCCGTTTGCAGATCCGCAGTGACCACATCCAGGTTGGACACGGCCTTGGCCATGGCCTCATCGCCGCTATTGGAGCCCAGGCGCACCAGACGGTTACGCACCAGAACCAGCTCGCCAACCATGTTCATGATTTCGTCGAGGCGCGCGGTATCCACCCGCACAGTGGTTTCCGCCTCACTGGCCGCAGGCTTGTCCGCCGCTGCGGCAGGTGCCGCCGACTTGGCCGGCTCGACCTTGGCTGCTACCGGCGCAGGAGCCGGGGCGGGCTTGGCGACGGGCTTGCTTTCCGCAGGCTTGGCCACAGCGGCTGCCGGCGCTGGCGCAACAGGCGCAGCGGCGGCAGGCTCGACAAACTTGCCCTTGCCATGCAGCTGGTCCA
>JAIERF010000264.1 GCA_019747075.1 Pseudomonadaceae bacterium | reverse complement strand
TACTGGTTGCGTTCCAGCAGGCGGCGCAGGGCCGAGCGGATAATGGTTTCGTCTTCGACGATGAGGATATGCGGCATCAATTCGGTTCTCTCGACGGTCTCAGTTCACAGCGGACGTCGCTTCAACATGCCTGGGCAATTTCACCCGAAAACGGGTGCCGCGCTGGCGCTCGGGATCGGCTGGGCTGTCGATGGTGATCTGGCCATAATGCTCTTCCACGATCGAATAGACCAGTGCAAGGCCAAGGCCAGTGCCCTGTCCGGGATCTTTGGTGGTGAAAAATGGTTCGAACAAACGGTCCATGATGGCTTTCGGAATTCCGCTGCCTTCGTCCTCCACCAGCAACTCGACGGTGTCCTCGTTGGCTTCGGTTTTGACCCGAATGGCGCCGCCCGGTTGGGAGGCGTCGCGGGCATTGGACAGCAGGTTGATCAGCACCTGGGCCAGGCGCTGGGCATCCCCGGTGACCAGGTGCTGGGGATCGCAGAGGTTGAAGAACTGCACATCGACGCTGTTGCGGTTGAGGGCCAGCAGGCTGATGGCATCCTGGGCGACATCGGCCAGGCACACGGCCTCGGCAGCGTGTTGGTGACCGCCGGCATGGGCGAAGTTCATCAGTGACTGGACGATGCGCGAGACCCGTTTGGTCTGCTCGAGAATCTGCGTGCTCATTTCATTCAGTTCGCTGTCGTCGCTGCGTTCTTCGCGCAGGTTCTGCGCCAGGCAAGCGATGCCGGTGATCGGGTTGCCGATCTCGTGGGCGACGCCGGCGGCCAGGCGGCCGATGGAGGCCAGGCGTTCGGAGTGGGCGAGCTTCTCTTCGAGCATCTGGGTGTCGGTCAGGTCTTCGAGCAAAATCACCAGGCCGCTGTTGCTCGGTGCCAGGGGTTCGCTGATGGCCGCCTTGCGCAGGTTCAGCCAGCGCACCTGGCCGTCCTGCAGCAGGCGTTGTTTGTGCAGGTGCTCTTCCGGCGACTGGGCAAAGCTTTCCAGTAAGCCTTTCCAGGGTTCGCTCAGGGTATTCAGGCGCGAGCCCACCACCTGCAGGGCGGAGATTTGCGTGAGCTCCTCCATGGCCCGGTTCCACATCAAAATTTCACGGTCCTTGGCCAGCGAGCAGACGCCCATGGGCAGCTCTTGCAGGGTCTGGCGATGGTAGCGGCGCAGGGCGTCGAGCTCGGCCGCCAGGCCGGTCAGGCGTGAGCGGTAGTCTTCCAGGCGGTTTTCGATGAAGTGGATGTCTTCGCTGACGTAACCGCTGGTGGCGGACTTGTACGGCAGAAAGGTTTCCACCATGTCCTGGGCCACGCTGGGGCCCATCAGCCCCGAGAGGTTGGCTTCCAGGCGGTCGCGCAGGCGGCGCAGGGCGTAGGGACGGCGCTCGTCGAAGGGCAGGTGCAGGTCGCGCAGTGCCTGTTCGACTTCCTTCTGAGCGGTGATGGCGCCCAGGGGTTTGGACAGCTGGGTGGCGAAGTCCTGCGGCGAGTGGGCCAGCAGTTCGCGCCGTTGCGGGCGTGAGACGTTGTCGACGGCGCAGGCTTCGGCGGCGCTGACTTCTTCACTGCTGGCCTCGGTAAACAGCGACACCAGGGTGAACACCAGAATGTTGGCGGCCAGCGAGGCAATTGCCGCCAGGTGCCAACTGCTGTCGTCGAGGACGTAGACGATATCCAGAATCGGCAGGTAGATGCCCTGCAGATTGAACAGCAACGGCAGCAAGGTGGTGGCCAGCCAGATGGCGATGCCCACCAGCAGGCCGGCGATAAAGCCGCGGCGATTGGCGGTTGGCCAGTACAGCACCGAGAGCACGCCGGGAAGAAACTGCAGGGTGGCGACGAACGAGGCAATACCCAGGTTGGACAGGTCTTGCTCGGCGCCCAGGAGCATATAGAAGCCGTATCCAGCCATGATGATGGTGGCGATCAGCAGGCGCCGGGTCCATTTCAGCCAGCGATAAATGTTGCCCTCGGCGGGCGGCTGATACAGCGGTAGCACCAGATGGTTGAGGACCATGCCGGAGAGTGCCAGGGTCATCACGATGATCAGGCCGCTGGCCGCCGACAGGCCGCCGATATAGGCAATCATGGCCAGCAAGCGATTGTCGGTGGCGATGCCGATGCCGAGGGTGAAGTACTCGGGGTTGGTTGGTGTGCCGAGTTTGAGGCCTGCCCAGAGGATCGGCGGGATGGCCAGGCTGATCAGCAGCAGGAACAACGGCAGGCCCCAGCTGGCACTGACCATGGCCCGCGGGTTGAGGTTCTCGGTAAAGGCCATGTGGTACATGTGCGGCATGACGATGGCCGAGGCAAAGAACATCAGCAGCAGGGTGCGCCAGGGGCCTTCCTGCAACGGGGTGTGCAGCGCTTCGAGGGCGATCTGGTTTTGCTGCAGCCAGCTTTCCAGCTCGCCCAGGCTGCCAAATACGCCGTACACCGCATACAGGCCGACGCAGGCCAGGGCCACCAGCTTGACCAGCGACTCGAAGGCAATCGCAAACACCAGGCCTTCATGCTTGCCGCGAGCGGCGATATGGCGGGCGCCAAAGAGGATGGTGAACAGCGTGATCAGGGCACAGAAACTCAGGGCCACGCGGTTTTGCACCGGCTCATGGGTGAGGATGCTGATTGAGTCGGCCACGGCTTGAATCTGCAACGCCAGCAGCGGCAGTACGCCGATCAGCATAAACAGGGTGGTCAGGGTGCCGGCCCAGGTGCTGCGAAAGCGAAAGGCAAACAGGTCGGCCAGTGACGACAGCTGATAGGTGCGGGTAATGCGCAGGATCGGATAGAGCAGCACCGGCGCCAGCAGAAAGGCGCCGGAAATACCCAGGTAGATTGCCAGGAAGCCATAGCCGTACTGATAGGCCAGGCCCACCGTGCCGTAGAACGCCCAGGCGCTGGCGTACACGCCCAGCGACAAGGTGTAGGTCAGCGGGTGACGGATGATCCAGCGCGGGATCAGGCCGCGCTCGCTGATCCAGGCCACGCCGAACAGCAGAAGGAGATAGCCAGCGCTGATAAAGACCAGCTGACTCAGGTTAAAGCTCGTCAGCATCACGTTGGCTCTGGAGGATAAAGGTCACCACGATAAGAATCAGCCACAGCACGTAGGGGCGATACCAGGCGCCGTCGGCGTCGATCCACCAGTCCATGATGGCCGGGGAGAACAGGTAGATCCCCACCACCAGGAGCAGCACCAGTCGGTAGATGTACATGGGCGGGTTCTCGTCGCGAAAGAGCCGCGATGGTAGCGGAAGGC
>JAIERF010000008.1 GCA_019747075.1 Pseudomonadaceae bacterium | reverse complement strand
TGAGTTCGGTATAAGACATAGGGGCAGCACCGTACCGGAAAGGTCAGGTGTTGCACTCAGTTTTTGCCGCCGCCCTCCTTAATAAAACCGGATTAAATTTATTAGAAGTTCATCATTCTGAAACAGCAATCTGATCTATGCCAGTAGACCACGGCAAATCAGTAAGATTCAGCGCACGCTGGTGGCTATTGCAGTCGAGGATTTAGCCCTTGTGATGGCGGCGTCGCGGGCCGACACTGGCTTCTTCACGATCCGCCCACGGAGCCTGTCTGATGAGCCCTCTATCGTTTTTTGCCCTGCTGGCCGCCTGTCTGGCAGGCCCGGCGCTGGCGGCTGAGCCGACGCCGCGTTCGCCGCAGGTGATTCCGGTGTATTCCGTCAGTCCGGGTGCCAGCGGCAGTGTCAGCAGTTCCGCAAGCAGTCAGCGCTATGAGGTCATCGGCGGGCGAGCGGTGCCCGAGGGTGGCTATTCCAGCCAATACGGCAGTCGCTCGGGCAGTTCCAGCGTGCAGCAGCAGGGTGGCATCCGGCAGAGCATCGAATACCCCGATGGCCGCCGCGTTGAGGTGCAACCGGGGCAGGGCAGCTACCAGATGGACGAGCAGCGCTAGGAGCCTGTCGGACTTAACGCTGTCCTACTGCGGAAAAGCCGGATTTGGTCATTTTCTGCGCTCTTTTTCGTTGAATAGAATGACTATTCACCGCAAAAGAGCGCAAAAAACTGCCTCAAACCGGTCTTACCCTCGCTACGCACGGTCAAGTCCGACAGGCTCCTAGGTTTTACCCGCACGTCAGGTTGTTCGTCTTGGCGCGGGACTATGCTCAAAAGAAGCGACCGTCGAGTCGTTGAAATCTAAGGAAGCCAGCATGAACCCCCTGTCTAGTCAGATGTTGCTCGATTTCTGGTCGCCGGCTGCTTTGCAGATCAATCTGGTGATCTTTCTTAATCTGCTGGGCGCCTTGATGCTGGGCTGCCTGGTGGGGTACGAACGGGCCTATCACGGCCGCGCGGCGGGCATGCGCACCTATGGTCTGGTATGCATGGCCTCGGCGGCATTGACGGTGATCGCCGGTTACTCGGTGAATTGGTACGGCGGCCATGCGGTGCCCAGCGCCATGGGCGGTGATCCGACGCGGATCATTCAGGGCATCGTCACCGGCATCGGCTTTCTCGGTGCTGGGGTGATCATGAAGGAAGGCCTGAGTATCAGCGGCCTGACCACCGCGGCGTCAATCTGGGCGGCGTCGGCCATCGGCGTGATGGTCGGGGTGGGCTTTTACGCCGCGGCCATCATGCTCGCGGTGCTGTCGGCCGTGTGCATGCTCGGCCTGTCGAAGCTGGAATCACGCCTGCCGCAGCGCCCGGCCATCGGCATTACCCTGCGTTTTATCAAGGCCTTTCAGGCCGATGAGGGCGAGTTGCGCGCCTTTCTGCTGACCCATGGCTTCAGCATGGCCACCGGCTCGGTCAGCATCAATTTCAGCAATGGCAGCCCGGAGTGGCGCTTTGTTGCGGTGGCCAACTGCCGGCACTGCGGCACGCCGATGATCGCGCTGGCCCAGAGCCTGGAAAAGCACGCCGGCGTGCACAGCTTTCAGATTGCCCACGCGCGCAACTGAGGCGCCGCTCGGTTACTCGCTTTTGCCCCACAGCGCTTGCAGGCGCTGATCACGTCCGCAGCCGTGACGGTAGTAGCTGTAGCGCAGCGGATTTTTCGTGTGATAGTCCTGATGGTAATCCTCGGCGGCATAGAAGGTGGTTGCCGCCTGGATGACGGTGGCAATCGGCTGCTGCAGGCGCCCGGAAGCTGCCAGCGCGGTTTTCGAGGCTTCGGCCAGGCGTTGTTGCTCGGCATCCAGGTAGAAGATCGCGCTGCGGTACTGCGGGCCGTTGTCGCAGAACTGGCCGTTGCCGTTGACTGGGTCGATGGTTGGCCAGAAGGCCTCCAGCAGCTTGGCGTAGCTGGTCTGACGCGGGTCGAAGCGTACCTGCACCGCCTCGATATGGCCGCTGCGGCCGGAGGACACTTCCTCGTAGGTCGGGTTCTCGATGCTGCCGCCGATGTAACCCGAGGTGGTTTCCAGTACCCCAGGCAGCTTGTCGAAGTCCGCTTCGGTGCACCAGAAACAGCCGCCTGCAAACACCGCTACGGCGGAGTCATCTTGCCCAGCATGACTGCCAAGGCTCAGCAGCAGCGCCGCCAGGCTCAGGGGCACGCTATAAAAGTTACGCATGATCAGCTCCGTAAGGCCGGAAGGTTTTCAGTGGCGGGAATAAAACGCAGGGCGACGCCGTTGTTGCACCAGCGTTCACCGCGGGGTGGCGGGCCATCGTCAAACATGTGCCCTTGATGGCCGCCACAGCGGGCGCAGTGGTACTCGGTGCGTGGAATGATCAGTTTGAAGTCACGGCTGAAGGCGGTGTGTCCGGCAATCGGCTGAGTGAAGCTGGGCCAGCCGGTGCCACTGTCGAATTTGTCCTGGCTGTTGAACAGCGGCAGGTAACAGGCGGCGCAGACGAAGGTGCCGTCGCGCTTCTCGTGATTCAGCGGGCTGCTGTTGGCCCGTTCGGTGTCATCTTCGAACAGCACGGCGTAGGCCTCGGGCGCTAGCAGCGCGCGCCATGCACTGGCGGCTTTGTCCAGGGGCGTGATGGCGCTGCTGGTCTCGGCAGCGTGTAGGTGGCGGCCTAGCAGGATGGCGGGCGCCAGCAGGGCCAGGCGCTGTAGCAGGGTGCGTCGTTTCATGGCGAATATCCGCAAGTAAGGGCAAACAATAGAGTGCCCAGTCGGGCAAAGATTACGGCCCGTCACGGTTTTTTTAAGATTGTATTTGCCTATTGCTCGGCGCGCCCCGCAGCGCCTTAACGCTGCGGGCGTGGCATCAGCTGTGTTCCAGCGAGCGGCGCAGGCGGCGCATGGCATACCACACGGCGCCGACGCACAGCGGCACGGCCAGGCCGGTGACCAGGTGGCTATTGGTGATCAGGCCGATGGCCTTGGCCGATTCCGCCAGGTATTTGGTGAGCCCCACCAGGTAATAACTGATGGCCGCCACCGATAGGCCTTCCACCGTTTGTTGCAGGCGCAGTTGGGTGTGGCTGCGCTGGTCCATCTTCAGCATCAGGCTTTGGTTTTGCGCCTCGATGGTCAGGTCGATGCGCGTGCGCAGCAATTCACTGGCGCGGTCGATGCGCCGCGACAGGTCGTTGAGGTCGTTGCGGATCGCCTCGCAGGTGCGCCAGGCCGGGGTCAG
>JAIERF010000371.1 GCA_019747075.1 Pseudomonadaceae bacterium | reverse complement strand
GAGAACCTGGCAGGAACGCACGGATGCCGTTAACGTCGACAGTGAAGCCGCCTTTAACCTTACCGTTGATAACGCCCTTAACCACTTCCTCAGCTGCGAAGGCTGCTTCCAGAACAATCCAGCACTCGGCGCGCTTGGCTTTTTCACGGGACAGCTTGGTTTCACCAAAGCCATCTTCAACCGCGTCCAGCGCAACGTGCACTTCGTCACCGACCTTGATGGTCAGCTCGCCAGCGTCGTTGTAGAACTGCTCGAGCGGGATGACGCCCTCGGACTTCAGGCCAGCGTGTACGGTTACCCAGTCACCGTCGATATCAACGATGATACCGGTGATGATGGCACCCGGCTGAAGGTTGAGGGTCTGTAGGCTTTCTTCAAAGAGGTCTGCAAAGCTTTCGCTCATTTTAATTCCTGTTGATCAGGGGCGGAAAATCGCCCAGCTCCACATTCCAGACAATGTGGGTTCGTTCAATTAAAGAAGCCATGCGGTCAAGGACTGGTTCCCCGCCTGCCTTCTTGCTCATCCGACGATGTCGCGATCGGCGACTTCACTCAGAATGCGTTCCAGCACCTGCTCGATGGAGAGCTCCGTGGAATCCAGCTGTATCGCGTCAAGTGCCGGCTTTAAGGGGGCTATGGCGCGCTGGGTGTCGCGCTCATCGCGCGCACGGATCTCTTCTAGCAGACTCGCAAGGCTAACATCATCGCCTTTAGCCTTCAACTGCAAGTAGCGCCGACGGGCACGCTCCTCGGCGCTGGCGGTGAGGAATACCTTCAGCGGGGCATCGGGAAATACCACGGTGCCCATGTCGCGACCATCGGCAATCAAGCCCGGCGCTTCGCGAAAGGCGCGCTGGCGCTGCAGCAAGGCTTCGCGCACGGCAGGCAAGGCGGCCACCTGAGAAGCGTCGGCACCAATCTGCTCATTACGGATGGCTTCGGTGACCTCTTCGCCCTCCAGAATAATGCGTTGACCATGGCCTTCAGCGGCGGCGATGAACTGCACATCCAGATGAGCGGCAAGCATTTTCAGCGCATCTTCATTGGCCAGGTCAACGCCATGATTACGTGCAGCAAATGCCAGCAAGCGATACAGCGCACCCGAGTCGAGCAAACACCAACCGAGCTTGCGCGCGAGAATGCCGGCGATCGTGCCCTTACCGGAGCCGCTCGGCCCATCAATGGCGATGACCGGGGCGAGAGTGGTCATGCTTGCACCTCTTCGGCGACACGAATGCCGACCTGAGCCGCCAACCCGAGGAAGTTCGGGAAGGACGTTGCCACGTTGGCGCAGTCATGGATGCGAATCGGCGCACTGGCGCGCAGCGAGGCCACGCTGAACGACATGGCGATGCGGTGATCGCCATGGCTGTGCACTTCGCCGCCGCCAATGGCGCCGCCGTCAATAATGATGCCGTCTGGAGTCGGCTCGCACTGGATGCCCAGGGCCAGCATGCCATCAGCCATAACCTGAATACGGTCGGATTCCTTGACCCGCAGCTCTTCAGCGCCGCGCAGGATGGTGCGCCCTTCGGCACAGGCCGCGGCGATAAACAGCACCGGGAATTCGTCGATGGCCAGCGGCACCAGGTCTTCAGGAATATCAATGCCGCGCAACTTGGCGGCGCGCACACGCAGATCCGCCACCGGCTCGCCACCCACTTCACGCAGGTTTTCCAGGCTGATATCGGCGCCCATCAATTTAAGAATATCGATGACCCCAGTGCGGGTCGGGTTGATGCCGACATGCTCCAGCAGCAACTCGGAACCCTCGGCAATGCTCGCCGCCACCAGGAAGAACGCGGCGGAGGAGATATCCGCCGGCACTTCGATATGGGTGGCGGTCAGCTTGTGCCCGGACTCGACGGTCGCCGTGCTGCCGTGCACCGCAACCGGGTAGCCGAAGCCGCGCAGCATACGCTCGGTGTGATCGCGGGTCGGTGCAGGCTCGGTAACGGCCGTCTCACCCGCCGCATACAAACCCGCCAGCAGCAGGCTGGATTTGACCTGGGCACTGGCCATCGGCATCTCGTAGCGCATCCCGGTCAGGCGCTGACCACCGCGAATCACCAGCGGCGGTCGCCCTTCTGCTGCCGTTTCGATCACCGCGCCCATTTCGCGCAGCGGCTTGGCCACGCGATTCATCGGTCGCTTGGACAGCGACGCATCGCCAGTCAGGGTGGTGTCGAATGCCTGGGCCGCCAGCAAACCCGAAAGCAGACGCATGGAGGTGCCCGAGTTACCCAGATACAGCGGCCCCGGCGGTGCCTGCAAGCCATGCAAGCCGACGCCATGGATGGTGACGCGACCATGCTGCGGACCTTCGATAACCACGCCCATGTCGCGAAAGGCCTGCAGGGTCGCCAGGGCGTCTTCGCCCTCAAGGAAACCTTCGACCTCAGTGGTGCCTTCGGCCAGCGAGCCAAGCATGATCGAGCGGTGCGAAATGGATTTGTCGCCCGGAACACGAATCCGGCCCGACAGGCTGCCGCCCGGCTGGGCGAGGTAAATCAGATCATTCGAATGCATAGCGTCCACATAAGCCCTGCGGGCCAAAATTTTGCTGAAATGCTCACGTGCTACCCGAGCGCGGGTAAACACGCCCAGCATGTGATGTCCGTCGCCGGTGTCGATCGCCGCGCGCAAGGCGTCGAGATCGCCACGAAAGGCATCGAGTATCCGCAACACCGCATCGCGGTTGGTGAGAAAAATGTCATGCCACATCACCGGATCACTGCCGGCAATCCGGGTGAAATCGCGAAAACCACCGGCGGCGTAGCGGAATATCTCCAGGTTCTCGCTGCGTTTGGCCAGCGAGTCAACCAAACCGAAGGCCAGCAAATGCGGCAGATGGCTGGTGGCGGCGAGCACTTCGTCGTGATGCTCGACTTCCATGTGCTCGACATCGGCGCCCAGCTCACGCCAGAGCCGATCAACCATCTGCAACGCAGCGCCATCGGTATCCGCCAACGGCGTAAGAATCACCTTATGACGGCGGAACAGCTGACCATTACTGGCCTCTACCCCGCTCTGCTCGGAGCCGGCAATGGGGTGCCCTGGGACAAAACGCGGCGGCACACCGTCGAAGGCCAGCGCCGCCGCGCGCACCACATTGCCTTTGGCGCTGCCCACGTCCGTCAGCACGGCATCGCCTAACGGCAACTGCGCCAAGGCGCCCAGCAGCTTTTGCATGGCCAGAATCGGCACCGCCAGCTGGATTACATCCGCGCCCACGCAAGCC
>JAIERF010000331.1 GCA_019747075.1 Pseudomonadaceae bacterium | reverse complement strand
CGCAAGCGCCGCACGAACACGCCGGCAATTTCCTCGCGTTCGTGGGGCACGCCGGTTTCCTTCTCCACCAACGAGGCCATGATCAATGCCTGCCCTGGATCTTTATAAGGCAAGCCTTCGGCCCGCTGCGCCCACTCCTGCGCCAGCACTTCATCCATCCGCGCCAACGCCTGCTTGAGCAGATCAAGGTCACGCATGCCGCGCACATAGCGATACGTATCAGGAAAGAAGCGCCCCTCAGGATGCACTCCGTCGCGCCCCAGGCGCGCCATCAGTTGTGCATCGCTTAGACCGGCCAACTCTTGCACCAGCTTGTCCTGCCGCGCCAGGGCGCTGCGCACCTGCTGAAAGTTCCAGCCTTCAACCAACGTCAGGCTGTACTGCACCACTTCACCGCGCTGCCACAGCGTGAGCAACTCACGGGCAGTCATGCCGGGCGTCAGGCGGTATTCACCACTGTGCAGGGCATGTTCAGCCAGATTGAAGCGCCAGTACAGACGCAGCCAGAAGGCATCCTGTAGCACACCCTCCGCTTGCAGACGATTGAGCACCCCGCCAGGCGTTGCACCCGCGGCGACATCCACAAACTGCTCGGCGGACAGTTGCAGCGGTTGCTGCAAGGCCTCGCGCTGCCACCAGAACGCCAACGCCAACAACAAACCGGCAGTCAGCACGCCAACGCCCAGTAGCACCGATATTTTTCGCATCACAACTCAACAGCCCACTAGGTCGCCAGCAATGGCCTGCAGTTTACGGGTGAGCGGGCCGACCGGCCAGTCATGTGCAGCCAAGGCGCGCACCGGCCAGACACCATAGAGGCTGTTACAGACAAACACCTCATCGGCGCTTAGCAACTCGGCGTACTCGATGTCACGCTCAACAACGGTGACACCCAACTGCCGCGCCTGGGCCAGCAATTCACCGCGCATCACCCCCGCCACTCCGCAACGGGTAAGTTGCGGGGTCAGCAAGACCTGATCGCGGACCATAAACAAATTGCTGAAAACCCCCTCGACCACCCGCCCCGTGGTGTCACAGAGCAAGCCTTCGGCATAGTCCGGCGACTGCCATTCGGCACGCGCCAGCACTTGTTCCAGCCGATTGAGGTGCTTGAGCCCGGCCAGCAAGGGCTGCTCGGCCAGACGGGTGACGCAGGGAAACAGACGCACGCCTTGCTCGGCATTGGTCGCGGGATACGCCGGGCGAGGTGCGCCCAGCATAATCCGCCGTGGCTGCGTCGGTACCGGCAAGGCATAGCCACGCTGACCATCGCCACGGGTCAACATCAACTTGAGCACACCGTCGCCAAGCTGCGCAGCAAAGGTCAGCAACTCTTGCCGCAACAAGCCCAGGTCACAGGGCAACGCCAAACGCGTGCAGCCCTGCTGCAGACGTGCCAACTGGCGCTCAAGCAATTGAATCTGCGCGCCGCGAACGCCCATGGTGGCGAACAAGCCGTCGCCATAGGCCAGGCCACGGTCCTGGACCGACAGCGACTCAGCCGGCTGCCCGTCGATCCAGCTGAGCATCAGCCGACAAACCGGCGGAACACCAGCGAACCGTTGGTTCCGCCAAAGCCGAAGGAGTTGGACAGCACCACATCGATCTTGCGGCTTTTGGCTTGATGCGGGACGAAGTCCAGGTCGCAGCCCTCATCCGGCTCATCCAGATTAATGGTCGGCGGAGCCACCTGATCGCGCAGCGCCAGCACACTGAAGATCGCCTCGACTGCGCCAGCGGCGCCCAGCAGGTGCCCAGTCATCGACTTGGTGGAGCTGACTGACAGTTTGTAGGCGTGCTCACCAAACACCGACTTGATCGCCGCCACTTCCGCCTTGTCGCCGGCCGAGGTAGAAGTGCCATGGGCATTGATGTAGTCGACCTGATCCGGACTCACCCCAGCATCACGCAGCGCCTGGGTCATGCAGCGCGCTGCACCCTCTCCATCTTCCGGTGGCGAGGTCATGTGATAAGCATCGCCGCTCATGCCAAAACCTATCAGCTCGGCATAGATGGTCGCGCCACGCGCCTTGGCGTGCTCCAACTCTTCCAGCACCAGAGCGCCGGCACCGTCGGACAAGACAAAACCGTCCCGGTCTTTGTCCCATGGGCGGCTAGCACGGGTCGGCTCATCGTTGCGGGTCGACAGGGCGCGCGCTGCGGCAAAACCGCCGATGCCCAGTCCGCAAGCGGCCATTTCGGCGCCACCGGCGACCATGACGTCAGCTTCGCCATAAGCAATATTGCGCGCCGCCATGCCGATGCAATGGGTGCCAGTGGTGCAGGCTGTGGCAATAGCGTAATTCGGTCCCTGCAGCCCAAGATGGATCGACAGGAAGCCGGAAATCATATTGATGATCGAGCCCGGCACGAAGAACGGCGAAATCCGCCGAGGCCCCTGCTCAATCAGCGATTTGCAGTTGTTCTCAATATTGGTCAGGCCGCCGATACCCGAGCCCATGGCCACGCCAATGCGCTCACGGTTGGCATCCGTGACCTCCAGGCCGGAATGCCGCACAGCCTGAAAACTGGCCGCCAATCCGTACTGGATAAACAAGTCGATTTTCCGGGCCTCTTTGGCCGACAGGTACTCTTCGACATTGAAGCCCTTGACCGAGCCGCCAAAACGGGTGGTGTAGGCCGAAAGGTCCATGTGTTCAATCGGACCGATACCGCTACGCCCTTCCAGAACGCCCTGCCAGCTACTCGATACATCCGTACCCAGCGGCGTGAGCATGCCCATCCCGGTAATCACTACACGTCTACGCGACACAGCAAGTTCCTCTTTTTATTCGATATTCCAGACTTAACCGCACTTAAAGAAAAACCGCACGCCGGTTAAGGCAGTGCGGTTTTTCCAAGTCGGGAATCGACGATTACGGATTGTTACGCGTGAGCGGTAACGTAATCGATAGCTTCCTGAACGGTGGTGATTTTCTCGGCTTGCTCGTCCGGGATTTCGGTCTCGAATTCCTCTTCCAGAGCCATCACCAGTTCAACGGTGTCAAGGGAGTCAGCACCCAGGTCCTCGACGAAGGAAGCGCTGTTGGTTACTTCCTCTTCTTTGACGCCAAGTTGCTCGGCAACGATTTTCTTGACGCGTTCTTCGATGGTGCTCATACCTTGTTTTCACTCCTATGGACAAATCCAGGTAGCTGGTTGCGGCTAAGTGTATAGAAAGGGTTTTCTGCATTTCAAGCTGAATGCCACAACCACCCTTGCTACACATCAACCTTCT
>JAIERF010000306.1 GCA_019747075.1 Pseudomonadaceae bacterium | reverse complement strand
CCGCTGTGGCTTACAACACGTAGCGCCAGATAGCGACAAAGTGCAGCAGGCTGCCGGCCATCACGAACAGATGCCAGATGCCGTGCCAGTGACGAAAACGGCTGTCGTAGGCGAAGAAGATGATGCCGATGGTGTACAGCACGCCGCCGCTGGCCAGCCAAGCAAAGCCCTCACGCCCCAGCGCCGCGAGCAGCGGTTGCACGGCGACGAGGACGATCCAGCCCATCACGGCATAGATCACCAGCGACAGCACGCGCGCTTCGGAGCGCGGTTTGATTTCCTGCAACATGCCGATCAGCGCCAGGCTCCAGACCGTGGCGAACAACGACCACCCCCAGGGGCCGCGCAGGCTGACCAGGCAAAAAGGCGTGTAGCTGCCGGCGATCAGCAGGTAGATCGACAGGTGATCGAGCTTTTGCATCAGCCGTTTCGCCGGCCCCTGCACGCTGTGATAGAGGGTCGAGGTGCTATAGAGCAACACCAGAGTGACGCCGTAGATGGCGACGCTGACCTGCTTCCAGCTGTCGCCGCTGGCACTGGCCAGCAGTAACAGCCAGACCGCGCCCACCAGGGCCAGCACGGCGCCAACCAGATGGGTCCAGGCGTTGAATCGTTCCCCGTGATACATAAGCCGCAGGCTCCATCCAGAGCGGCCAGGCGCCGCCGCGGCTGATTATTGCACTGGCGGGCTACTCTCGGGCGGGGTTTGTAGTTGAGCACTGTCCCAGCCACCGCCGAGTGCCGCGATCAGTTGCACGCTGGCGGTCAGGCGGGTGCCCAATAGGCTGAGGGCACTGCGCTGATTGCTGAGGGCGCTGGTCTGTACGCTGACCACGCTGTTGTAGTCGACGATCCCGGCCCGGTACTGGTTTTCCAGCGAACGCAACGACTCCAAGGCCGCATCCACGGCCTGTTGTTGGGCGCCGGCTTCCTGCTCCAGCACACGCAGTTGCACCAGGTAGTCCTCCACTTCGCGGAAGCTGTCGAGCACGGTTTGCCGATAGGTGGCCACGGTTTGTTGGTGGCTGGCGCTGGCGCTGTCGACCTGGGCCCGGCGGGCGCCGCCGTCGAACAGGGTCAGGGCCAGTTGCGGACCGATGGACCAGACCCGGTTGGGCAGGCTGACCCAGTCATCGAAGCTGCCGCCGTTGTAGCCGCCGCTGGCACTCAGGCTGAGGTCCGGGTACCAGGCGGCCTCGGCCACGCCGATCTCGGCATTGGCGGCGATCATCTTGCGCTCGGCGCTGGCGATGTCTGGGCGACGTTCCAGCAGTTGCGATGGCAACGCCAGCGGCACCGCAGGCAGTGCCGGCACGCTGTCGCGCACGGCAATGCTCAGCTCGCTGGGCGCCACGCCGATCAACACGGCGATGGCATGTTCGCGCTGGGCGCGCTGCCACTCCAGGTCGATGGCCTGGGCACGGGTGCTGTGCAGCTGGGTGCGCGCCTGGCTGACATCGGATTTCGGCACGATGCCGGCCTGGTACTGGTTTTCCGTCAACTGCAGCGAGCGCGCATAGGCGGCCACGGTGGCATTGAGCAGGCGCGCCTGTTCATCCAGCACGCGTAATTGCAGGTAACTTTGGGTCAATTCCGATTGCAGGCTCAGGCGCATGGCGGCCAGATCGGCGGCGCTGGCCTCGAAGCTGGCATTGCTGGACTCCAGGCCACGGCGCAATTTGCCCCACACATCCAGCTCCCAGGCTGCATTCAGGCTGAGGTCGTAGCTCTTGGAGATTTGCGCGGCGTTGGCACCACTGACGCTGATGCCATCGCTGGTGCTCAGGGTGCTGCTGCCACCGCCCTGCCCCGAACGATTGACGCCGGCACCGGCCGACAGGGTCGGATAGAACGCCGCCCGAGCGCTGCCGAGCAAGGCGCGGGCCTGGCGATACTGCGCCTCGGCGGCGGCCAGATTCTGGTTGGAGACGTTCAGCTGGCCGATCAACTGATTCAGCTCGGCGTCGCCATACAGCTGCCACCAGGCATCGCCCAGTTGCTGATCGCTTGGCGCGGCAGTTTTCCAGCCTGAGGCCTCTTTGAACTGCGCCGAAACAGCCGTGTTCGGGCGCTCATAATCGGGGCCGACGGCGCAAGCGCCGAGCAGCAGTGCGGCGCTGAGCAGGCTCAGGCGGCCAAGGGACAGGCAAGTCATTGCAGAATTTCCATAGTTACGCCTGCTCCAGCGGCAAGGGTTTGGCGCGGCCATGCCAGCGGCGCAGCGCCCAGTGACGCAGGCGGTCGAGGTACAGATACACAACAGGCGTGGTGTAGAGGGTCAGCAGTTGGCTGCCGATCAGGCCACCGACGATGGTAATGCCCAAGGGCCGGCGCAATTCAGCATCACCACCGACACCAAACAGCAACGGCAAGGCGCCGAGCAAGGCTGCCAGGCTGGTCATCATGATCGGCCTAAAACGCATGATGCAGGCCTCCAAAATCGCCTCGCGCGGGCTCATGCCAAGATTGCGCTCGGCATCCAGGGCGAAGTCGATCATCAGGATGGCGTTTTTCTTGACGATACCGATCAGCAAAATGATGCCGATCAACGCGATCAACGACAGCTCGGTGCGGCACAGCAGCAAGGCCAGCAAGGCGCCGACCCCAGCCGACGGCAACGTCGAGATGATCGTCAGCGGGTGCACATAGCTCTCGTAGAGAATGCCGAGGACGATATAAACCGCCAACAGGGCCGCCAGAATCATCAACGGCATGTCGTTCTGGGTAGCCTGGGCCGCGCCGGCATTGCCGGGGAAGCTGGTTTGCACCGCCATGGGCAGGTGCAGCGGCTGCAGGGCGGCAAGAATGCTGGCCTGGGCGGTGGCCAGGGGCACATCCGGGGCCAGGTTGAAACTGAAGGTGGTGGCGGCGAACTGCCCCTCGTGGTTGACCGTCAGCGGCGCGTTGCTCGGCTCGACGCGGGCGAACACCGACAGCGGCACCCGCGCCCCATCGGCGGCGATCACATACACCTGCTTGAGAATTTCCGGGCCGCTCTGGTACGCCTGGCCCACTTCCATCACCACCCGGTACTGATTGAGCGGGTTGTAGATGGTCGACACCTGGCGCTGGCCGAAGGAGTTGTTCAGCACCGCACTGATCATCTCGATATCGACGCCATAGCGGGCGGCGGTTTCGCGGTCGATCACCAGGCGGCTTTGCAGGCCTTTGTTCTGCTCATCGCCGTTGACGTCCTTGAGCTCCGGCAACTGCCGCAGCGCCGCCTCGAC
>JAIERF010000201.1 GCA_019747075.1 Pseudomonadaceae bacterium | reverse complement strand
ACCCTCGCCTGCCTGCGCGAACTGGCCAGCCTCGGCGTGCGCCTGGCGCTCGACGACTTCGGCACCGGCTACTCGTCCCTGGGCTATCTGACCCGCTTCCCGCTGCACATCCTCAAGGTCGACAAGAGCTTCATCATCGGCGTCGAACAGGACGCCGAACTCGGCACCATCAGCCGCGCCATCATCAAACTTGGCCAGGGCCTCAACCTCGAAGTGATTGCCGAAGGCGTCGAGCAACCCAGCCATCTGGAGTTTCTCCGCGAACAGGGCTGCCGGTATGCCCAGGGCTATCTGCTGAGCAAGCCGCAGCCGGTCAAGGCGCTCGACCAACTGTTCCAGCAACACCCGCTGTACCTGCACCGCAGCCAGACCTTGCCCGCACACGAATACTGCCTCTAATAAGAACACGCGGAGTCATCGATGAAACTCAACCTTCCCGTCAGTGGGCGCGCCGTCAACGTCAGCAGCAGCGCCAATATCCTCAGCACCACCGACCTGAAAGGCGCGGTCAGCTACGTCAACCAGGACTTCATCGACATCAGCGGCTTCAATGCCGCCGAGCTGCTGGGCAAGAACCACAACATCGTGCGCCATCCGGACATGCCGCCGGCCGCCTTCGCCCATCTGTGGCAGACCCTCAAGTCCGGCAAGAGCTGGATGGGCCTGGTGAAAAACCGCTGCAAGAACGGTGACCACTACTGGGTCAGCGCCTATGCCACGCCGGTGTCGCGCAATGGTCAAGTGGCGGAATATCAATCGGTGCGCACCCAGGCCAGCGCGGCGCAGATCGCCGCCGCCGAGCGCCTGTATGCCGCACTCAGTGCCGGCCGCGGGCAACGCTGCCTGCGTCCGCCACGCCTGAGCCTGACCGTAAAACTGCTGCTGGGCCTGAATCTCGCCTGGCTGGCTAGCCTCGGCCTGGCGACCGCTACCCTAGGCTTGCCACTGACGGCCGGACTGCTGGCCGCCGTGCTCGGCGGCGGTCTTGGCAGTCTGCTGCTGAGCTGGCAACTGAAACCCTTGCAGCGTCTCGCTGCGTGGGCTCGGCAGATCGGCGACAACCCCCTGAGCCAGACCCTGTACTGCGGCCGACGTGACGAGTTCGGCCAGATCGAGCTGGCCATGCGCATGCTTGAAGCCGACGCCGGCGCGATGGTCGGGCGCATCAGCGACGCCTCGCAACAGCTCAGCCGGCACACCAGCGAGCTGGCCGAACAACTGCACAGCAGCCAACGCACCAACCAGCAGCAACAGGGCGAAACCGAGCAGGTGGCGACCGCCGTCAACCAGATGGCCGCCAGCGTCCTGGAGGTGGCCAGCAGTGCCCAGCACAGCGCCGCCGCGGCCAGTCGCGCCGATGCGGAAACCTGCCAGGGCCAGCACCTGGTGAGCCAGACCAGCAGCACCATCAGCCAGTTGGCCAACGATGTGGAGCAGGCCTCGACGGTGATCCAGCAACTGGAGCAGCACAGCAACGAGATTTCCGGGGTGCTGGAAGTGATCCGCGGGATTGCCGAGCAAACCAACCTGCTGGCCCTCAATGCGGCCATCGAAGCGGCCCGTGCCGGCGAACAGGGCCGTGGTTTTGCCGTGGTGGCCGACGAGGTGCGCGGCCTGGCCTCGCGCACCCAGCAGTCCACCAGCGAGATCCAGCAGATGATCAGCACCCTGCAAAATGGCGCCCGCCAAGCCGTGACTGTCATGCAACACAGCAGCGCCCAGGCCCGCCAGAGTGTGCTCCAGGCCAGCGAAGCGGCTCAGGCGCTGCAAGGCATCGGCCAGCGGGTGAATGAAATCACCGATACCAGTGCGCAGATCGCCACTGCCGTGGAGCAACAAAGCGCGGTCAGCGAGGAGATCAACCGCAACCTCACCCGCATCCGCGAGGCCTCGGAGCAGAACCTGGTGGCCGGCCTGCAGAGCCAGACCGCCGCCAGCGAGGTGGCCGGGCTCAGCGATGCTTTGCGCCACCTGGCCGAACAGTTCTGGGCCAAGCGCGCGCTCTAGGGTCTGTTGCCCACCGCGACCATCCGGCCTGAGGTGCTTTTCAGGCCGGCGGCCGTTGCGTATGCTGCGCCGCACCACGCCCTTCCCGCGTGCCGGTGTGCGCCACCGCCGCGCCTGACCCCTCGCTGAAAACCCCATGCCGTTCCTGAAAAACCTCTTGCTGCGCCTCCATGGCCTGATCCAGCGCTATCCCTGGGTCATGCCCGTGTACGGTTTCATTTCCGGGCTGGCGGGATTTTTCCTGGTTGAGCGGCAGGCGGAATTCGCCAAGGTCATCGCCATCCTGCTGCTGGTCAGCTGGCTCTGGCTGATGCTGGAAAACCTGTTCAATCAGGGCCTGGAGCGCTGGTTCGGCCTGCAACTGCCACCTTGGCTGCTGCGCTTTGCCACCCAGATGGTGCACCAGCAGAGCCTGTTTTTCGTCTTGCCGTTCTTTGCCCTGACCACCAGTTGGGACAGCGGCCAGCTGGTGTTTACCGGCCTGCTCGGCCTGTGTGCACTGCTGGCGATCATCGACCCGCTGTACTTCAACTGGCTGGCCCCCAGGCGCTGGCTGTACCTGGCGTTCCACAGCCTGACCCTGTTTGCCGCGCTGCTCACCGCCCTGCCGATCATCCTCCATCAGACCACCGCGCAGAGTTATCAACTGGCCCTGGGCTGCGCCGTGCTACTGTCCTTCCCGAGCCTGCTCGGCACCCTGCGCATCCGCCACTGGTGGCGCTGGCTGGCCTTGCCCGGCTTGAGCCTGGCACTCCTTGGTGCCGGCTGGCTGGCCCGCCCCTGGGTGCCGCCGGCCACCCTGTGGCTCAGCGAAGTGGCGGTCAGCAGCCAGATGAATGCCGGCCAGCGCACGCCGGGGCAAACCCGTGAACAGCTCAGCAGTGCCCAGCTCAAAGCTCAGGGCCTGTACGCCTACACCGCGATCAGCGCGCCGCGCGGGCTGGCCGAGCGGATTTATCATGTCTGGCGGCACAACGGCAAAGTGGTCGACCGCATCGCCCTGGATATCAACGGCGGGCGCAAGGAGGGTTACCGCGCCTGGACCAACAAGCGCAATTTCCCCGCCGACCCCAGCGGCAAATGGCGCGTCGATGTGGTCACCGACGGCGGCCAGATGCTCGGCGTGCTGCGCTTTAGCGTTCAGCCCTAAGGGCTGCCGCCAATAACCAGAATATTTGTACGTCATTGTTGTTTAGTTTCTTCAGCCAGTGCC
>JAIERF010000017.1 GCA_019747075.1 Pseudomonadaceae bacterium | reverse complement strand
CAGCAAGGCCGTACCACGATCCAGGCGACCGTGACTGAACACCCCCGGCAGGCTGACGACCTTGAGCGGGCCGTCCGCCAGCGGCAGTTCATAACGCTGAGCCAGGGCCATCAGATCTGGGGCGACGGGCGCTTGATCCACCCGCACCTGCCAGAGTTGGCAATGGCGGGCGCTGTCGAGTTTGCGTGGTTTGCCGTAGCTGCTCAGCTGTTTGGCTGCACGCTCGATACCGGCACGTTTTTCCCCAACCAGAAACAACTCGCGGCCACCCAGGCGCGCGGCCAAGGCCTGCAGCAGGTAGTCGCAGAGTTCGCGGGATTTGGGCAGGAACAGCACTGCCGCCTCGAACGGCGCATCCGGCACGGTCACGGCAAACTGGCTGCGGCCGGCAAAGCGCGCATGCAGCTGGGCCTGTTCGCCTGCATGCCAGCTCCAACCGTGGGCCGCGGGGAAGCGGCCGAGCAGATCATCGCCCGGTAACCCCGCCAGCAGCAGGTTGCCGGTAAACAGCTCGGCCTGACGCAGGAGTACTTCGCTTCGCGGGTCCATGATTGCTCCTTGGAAAAAGTGGCGCAGCTTAGCCGATTCTTGGCCACGTCTGGGTATTGCCTGCCCGCGTGCTCAGTTGATCAGGCGGCGTGGCGCAGCATTGAAGTGGGCATGGGCATTCTCTGCCAGTTGGCCGACGATGCGCTGCCGGGCTTCGCGGCTACCCCAGGCACAGTGCGGGGTGATGATCAGGCGCGGAATATCGCCGGCCAGCAGCGGGTTGTCAGCCTGCGGTGGTTCGCTGCTGAGCACATCACAGGCGGCGCCGCCCAAATGACCGCTGCGCAGAGCATCGGCCAGGGCCTGCTCGTTGACTAAGCCGCCGCGGGCAGTGTTGACCAAGAGGGCGCAGGGTTTCATTGCCTGCAGTTGAGCGGCGCCGATCAGATCGCGGGTGTGTTCGTTGAGCGGGCAGTGCAGGCTGAGGGCGTCCACGTGGGGCAGCAGTTCATCCAATGGCAGACGGTCACTGCGCGCCGGGCGGCCGGGCAGCTGGCCGAGCAGCACGCGCATGCCGAAGGCTTCGGCCAGGCGGCCGACGGCGCTGCCCAGTTCGCCATGGCCGAGCAGGCCGAGGGTCTTGCCGTGCAGCTCCATGATCGGATAGTCCAGCAAACAGAACTGCCTGGCTTGCTGCCAGCGCCCTGCAGCGACGGCCTGTTGATAGTCGGGCAGGCGCGTAGCCAGGGCCAGCAGCAACATCAGGGTGTGCTGGGCCACCGCCGGGGTGCCGTAGCCTTGGCAGTTGCTCACGGCAATGCCCTGGGCGCGGGCGGCGGCGAGATCGACATTGTTGCTGCCGGTGGCGGCGATCAGGATCAGCTTGAGGTCCGGGCAGGCAGCCAGGGTGCTGGCATCCAGCGGCACCTTGTTGCTGATCGCCACCTGGGCGCCTTGCAGGCGTTCGATGATGAGCTCCGGCGGGGTCTGGGCGTGCAGGTGCAGATCGTCGAAGACCTGGCGCAGAGGTGCCATATCAAGGTCGCCGAGATCCAGCGAGGCATGGTCGAGAAATACTGCGCGGCGGCCACTATTCATCAGCTGTACCTGTTGCAGGGGAGGGTGTGCGGATAAGCTGGTCAGCCTAACAGAAGGCGATTATGGCTGTGGAGGCTGCATGTACTGGACGGAATTTCTCACGGTGGCACTGGTGCATCTGCTGGCCGTCGCCAGCCCCGGCCCGGACTTTGCCATCGTGCTGCGCGAAAGCGTGAGCAATGGTCGCCATGCCGGGATCTGGACGGCTCTAGGGGTTGGCAGTGGGATCTTGCTGCACGTCGGCTACTGCCTGTTGGGTATCGGTCTGATCGTGTCGCAGTCGATTGTGCTGTTCAATCTGCTCAAGTGGCTGGCGGCGGCGTACCTGATCTATATCGGCATCCGTGCCTTGCAGGCCCGTCCGGCCGATCCGGCCAGTGCCGAGCTGGCGCCGCTTGCTATGCGTTCGCCACGGGCCGCGTTTGTCCGCGGCTTTGTCACCAATGGCCTGAACCCCAAGGCCACGTTGTTTTTTCTGTCGCTGTTTACTCTGGTGATCAGCCCGCAAACCCCACTGCTGGTGCAGGCAGGTTATGGCCTCTATCTGGCCCTGGCCACCGCCGTGTGGTTTTGCGCAGTGGCGCTGCTGTTCAGTCAGGCGCGGGTGCGTCGCGGCTTTGTGCGTCTGGGCCACTGGTTTGATCGGCTGATGGGCGCGGTGCTGGTTGGCTTGGGCATCAAAGTGGCGTTCAGCGAACTGCACTGAGCCTTGCGCTAACAAAAAAGCCCCGCGAGTGCTCTCGGCGGGGCTTTTTTAGTTGGGGAAAAGACTAGAGATCAAAGTCATAGTCGTTCAGCTGCTTTTGCAAGCGCCGCTCTTCCAGGTAGTTGTCGATCACTCGACGCTTGGCCAGGTTGGTTTTGGCGACCTCGACCGGTGCTTCGGCGGCTTCTTCGCCGTCTTCGGCGACCAGGTCGTCGTCTGCTTCGAGGGGTTGGGTGTCAGTGCTCATCAGTTTCACTCCAGCTTTTGGGGTGCCATTGGCCGACCTTATAGCGGCAAAGCGTTGACGGGTAAAAAAGATTTTTTCAATCGGCAGTATAGCCAAGCGGGTAAAGACTCAATCGTCGCTGGTCTTTTGCTTGAAATCACACAGGTCTTCGATCCGGCAGCTGCCACAGCGCGGTTTGCGCGCCTGGCATACGTAGCGCCCGTGCAGAATCAACCAGTGATGGGCGTCGAGGAGGAATTGTTTGGGTACAAACTTGAGCAACTGACGCTCCACCTCCAGCACGTTTTTACCCGGAGCAATGCCGGTGCGGTTGCTGACTCGGAAGATGTGCGTGTCCACGGCCATGGTCGGCTGGCGAAAGGCGGTGTTGAGCACCACGTTGGCGGTCTTGCGGCCCACGCCGGGCAGGGCTTCGAGTGCTTCGCGGGTTTGCGGCACCTGGCTGGCGTGCTGTTCCACCAGCAGGCGGCAGGTTTCGATGACGTTCTTGGCCTTGCTGTTGTATAGGCCGATGGTCTTGATGTACTCGCTCAGGCCTGCGATGCCCAGGGCGTAGATCGCCTCCGGGGTGTTGGCGACGGGATACAGCTTGGCGGTGGCCTTGTTGACGCTGACGTCGGTGGCCTGGGCCGAGAGAATCACCGCAATCAGCAGCTCGAAGGGCGAGT
>JAIERF010000005.1 GCA_019747075.1 Pseudomonadaceae bacterium | reverse complement strand
GCGGCGCAGACGAATACCTGGAGTTGCCTGAGAGTAAATCGCATATCTATATAACCGATATTCCATATCTTGATAATTCATTTAACAGATATTGTCGCCGCTCGTAGAATAGCGCGCAAATGTGCCCAGCCCGGCACCGACACTGTATTGAGGAGAGCTGCATGAGCAACCTGAACGTCGAGCGTGTACTCAGTGTGCATCACTGGAACGACACCCTGTTCAGCTTCAAGTGCACCCGTGATCCGGGTCTGCGTTTCGAGAATGGCCAGTTTGTGATGATCGGCCTGCAGCAGCCCAACGGCCGGCCGTTGATGCGCGCCTACTCGATCGCCAGCCCGAACTACGAAGAGCATCTGGAGTTCTTCAGCATCAAGGTGCAGAACGGCCCGCTGACCTCGCAGCTGCAGCACCTCAAGGAAGGTGACGAGATCGTCATCAGCAAGAAGCCCACCGGCACCCTGGTGCTTGACGACTTGCTGCCGGGCAAGCACCTGTACCTGCTCAGCACCGGTACTGGCTTGGCACCGTTCATGAGCGTGATCCAGGACCCTGAAACCTACGAGCGTTTCGAAAAGGTCATCCTGATTCACGGCGTGCGCTACGTGAATGAAGTGGCTTACCGCGAGTTCATTACCGAGCACCTGCCGCAGAACGAGTTCTTCGGCGAAGCCCTGAAAGAAAAACTCATCTACTACCCCACCGTGACCCGTGAAGAGTTCGAGAACATGGGCCGTCTGACCGATTTGATGCGCAGCGGCAAGCTGTTCACCGACATCGGCCTGCCACCGATCAACCCGCAGGACGACCGCGCAATGATCTGCGGCAGCCCGAGCATGCTCGATGAGACCAGCGAAGTGCTGGACAGCTTCGGCCTGAAGATCTCGGCGCGCATGGGCGAGCCGGGTGATTACCTGATCGAGCGCGCCTTCGTCGAGAAGTAAGCCGATCGTATAAACAACAAACCCGCCAACTGGCGGGTTTGTTGTTTATGGCGCGGGTAATTAGGCGAGCTGCACGTCCAGCACACAAATCTGTCCCGGTTGCGGGTAATGCCAGCGTACGTCCAGGTCCCACAGACGCGTGCCGTAGCGGCGCTCGGGTGTCGGTTGCTGGTAGGCCGGACGCGGGTCTTGCGCCAGGCATTGCTCAATCAGCGCCACCAGCGGCTCCTGTAGGCGTAGGGCGTGCGTGTGCGCAGCACTGAGGGCCTCGTCGCACCAACTGACGGGGATCAGGGCCGGCGCGGCGGCGGCAATCTGGTTGATCGCCGTCGTCACGCAATCGGCGTAGGGCACGTAGGGCTTGATATCCAGCACCGGTGTGCCGTCGAGCAAGTCGATACCGGACAGCCATAGGCGCCCAGGCTCGACCTTCTCCAGCTTGACCACCGATTGGCCGATGCCGTTGGGTCGGTGCGTCGAGCGCGTGGCAAACACGCCGACCGACTGGTTACCGCCCAGGCGCGGCGGGCGCACCTTGAGGCGTGGCTGGCTTTCCAGGGCCTGATGAAAGAGAAACAGCAGCCAGACGTGGCTGACCTGCTCCAGGCCTTCGATGGCCTGGGGCTGGTCGAAGGGCGCGACCAGTTCCAGTACGCCGCGGGCGGCGGGGGCCAGCTGCGGTTGGCGCGGAATGGCGAACTTCTCCTTGAAGCAGGAGCGGACAAAGCCAACCGGGGTAACGCTGTAAGACATGGGTGCGCCTGCGTGCAATAAACGCCGCCATGCTAACCGATTCGTCAGGCCGTCGCCTGTGCGGCACCCAGATGCAAGAAAGGCCCGTCACCAAGGGTGACTGGCCTTTCTTATGCAGCGGTTGGAGCGGCGCGCTTAGATCACTTCGGCCCAGAGGTCGTATTCGTCGGCATCCACCACCCGTACGCGGATTTTGTCGCCCGGCTTCATGTCGGTGCTGTTGATAAACACACTGCCGTCGATTTCCGGGGCGTCGGCATGGGAGCGGCCAACGGCGCCTTGGTCGTCGACTTCGTCGATCAATACTTCGATTTCCTGGCCGATCTTCAGCTGCAGGCGAGCAGTACTGATGGCCTGTTGGTGGGCCATAAAACGGTCCCAACGATCTTGCTTGATGTCGTCTGGGACGACGTCAAGGTCCAGATCATTGGCCGGAGCACCTTCAACCGGGGAGTACTGGAAGCAGCCCACGCGATCGAGCTGGGCTTCGGTCAGCCAGTTGAGCAGGTATTGGAAGTCTTCCTCGGTTTCGCCGGGGAAGCCGACGATAAAGGTCGAGCGGATGGTCAGCTGCGGGCAGATTTCGCGCCAATTCTTGATCCGCGCCAGGGTCTTGTCTTCGAAGGCCGGACGTTTCATGGCCTTGAGCACTTTCGGGCTGGCGTGCTGGAAGGGGATGTCCAGGTACGGCAGGATTTTGCCCGCGGCCATCAGAGGGATGATGTCGTCGACGTTCGGGTAGGGATAGACGTAGTGCAGGCGCACCCAGACGCCCATGCTGCTGAGCGCTTCGCACATTTCCAGCATGCGGGTTTTCACCGGCTGGCCGTTCCAGAAGTCGGTCTTGTACTTGACGTCGACGCCGTAGGCGCTGGTGTCTTGGGAGATCACCAGCAACTCCTTCACGCCAGCCTTGACCAGGCGTTCGGCTTCGCTGAGCACGTCGCCCACCGGGCGGCTGACCAGTTTGCCGCGCATCGACGGGATGATGCAGAAGCTGCAGCTGTGGTTGCAGCCTTCGGAAATCTTCAGGTAGGCGTAGTGGCGCGGGGTCAGCTTGATCCCTTGCGGCGGCACCAGGTCGATCAGCGGGTTGTGCTCTTTATTGGGTGCGACCACGTCGTGCACGGCGTTGAGAACTTGTTCGTACTGTTGCGGGCCGGTTACGGCAAGCACGCTGGGGTGCACGTTGCGAATGGCCGATTCTTCCACGCCCATGCAGCCGGTGACGATAACCTTGCCGTTCTCGGCCAGGGCTTCGCCAATCACTTCCAGGGATTCGGCCTTGGCGCTGTCGATAAAGCCGCAGGTGTTAACCACGACCACGTCGGCATCTTCGTAGGTCGATACCACCTCGTAACCTTCCATGCGCAACTGGGTGAGGATGCGTTCAGAGTCGACCAGGGCTTTCGGGCAGCCAAGGCTGACAAAGCCGACTTTCGGGGTGGCGGGGGTGGACATGGCTAACCTCAGACTGGGTACGGATGCGCGG
>JAIERF010000380.1 GCA_019747075.1 Pseudomonadaceae bacterium | reverse complement strand
TTCTCCGTGGCGGGGCAGATCATTGCCGTGCAGATGGGCCTGGGCTTTGCCTCGATGATCGACCCGGCCAACGGCGTTTCCGTGCCGGTGCTGGCGCAGATGCTGCTGATGCTGGTGACCCTGCTGTTTCTCGCCATGAACGGCCATCTGGTGGTGTTCGAGGTGCTGGCCGAGAGTTTTATTACCCTGCCGGTAGGCACCGGCCTGTCGACCAATCATTACTGGGAATTGGCCGGCAAGCTGGGCTGGGTGCTCGGCGCCGGGTTGCTGCTGGTGCTGCCGGCGATCACCGCGCTGCTGGTGGTCAATCTGGCGTTTGGCATCATGACCCGCGCCGCGCCGCAGCTGAACATCATCTCCATCGGCTTTCCGATGACCCTGGTCATCGGTCTGGTGATTTTCTGGTTGGGCCTGGCGGACTTTCTCGCCCAGTACCAATTGCTGGCCAGCGAAGGCCTGCAGTTGTTGCGCGAACTGGCGCAGGCGCGCTGAGGAGGCGACATGGCAGAGAGCGAAAGTGGCGCCGACAAAAGCGAGGAACCCACCAGTAAGCGGCTCGAAGAGTCGCGCAAGAAAGGTCAGATTGCCCGCTCACGCGAGCTGAATACGGTGGTGGTGACCATGGCCGGGATCGGCGGCCTGCTGGTGTATGGCGCCGATTTTGGCCAGACCCTGCTGGAGCTGATGCGTGGCAACTTTGCCTTGTCGCGCGACGTGCTGCTGGATGATCGCTCCATGGCCCTGTACCTGTTGGCCTCGGGCAAGATGGCCCTGGAAGCGATGATGCCGCTGCTGGTGATCCTGCTGATCGCCGCCATTCTCGGCCCCATTGCCCTCGGTGGCTGGCTGTTTTCGCCCGAGGCCATGGCGCCCAAGGCCAGTCGGATGAACCCGGCCTCCGGGCTCAAGCGTATGTTTTCCACCCATGCGTTAGTTGAGCTGCTCAAGGCCCTGGCCAAGTTCACGGTGATTTTGCTGGTGGCACTGGCGGTGCTCTCGGCTGACCAGGATGATCTGCTGGCCATCGCCAATCAGCCGTTGGAGGCGGCGATCATCCACAGTGCCGAACTGGTGGGCTGGAGCATGCTGTGGATGGCCTGCGGGCTGATTCTGATTGCCGCCGTGGACGTGCCATTCCAGCTCTGGGATCACAAGCAGAAGCTGATGATGACCAAGCAGGAAGTGCGCGACGAATACAAGGACAGCGAGGGCAAGCCCGAGGTCAAGTCACGGATTCGGCAGATGCAGCGCGAGATGGCCGAGCGGCGGATGATGGCGGCGATTCCCACCGCCGACGTGGTGATTACCAACCCGACCCACTTTGCCGTGGCGCTCAAGTACGACCCGGCCAAAGGCACCGCGCCCGTGCTGTTGGCCAAGGGTGGCGACTTTATGGCGCTGAAGATTCGCGAGATCGCCCAGCAGCACAAGGTCATGGTCCTGGAATCGCCAGGTTTGGCACGGGCGGTGTATTTCTCCACCGAACTGGATCAGGAAATCCCTGCTGGTCTGTACCTGGCCGTGGCCCAAGTGCTGGCCTATGTCTACCAGCTCAAGCAATTCCGCTCGGGCAAGGGCAAACGGCCTGGGCCACTGCCTGACTTGCCAATTCCGCCGGACCTGCGCCGCGATGAGTAACGCCGGCGTGACCTGAGACGGGCCCTTGTGGCGGATTATTTTGTCTTTGCCCTCAACTGCTTGAGCAAGTTGGACGGGTTCTTGCACTAGCCAGCTCAGCGACGCCGCGCGCGTCAAAAGATTGAATTGGCTGGAGTAGGGCAGTGGCAGTGGACCGCACGCAAATGATCGGCAACGTGCGCAGCAACCTTTCGGGTTTGCGCGAGGGCAATCTCGGCATTCCGCTGATGTTGCTGGTCATGCTCGGCATGGTCATGTTGCCGATTCCGCCGTTTCTCCTCGATGTGTTGTTCACCTTCAGCATTGCCCTGTCGATCGTGGTGTTGCTGGTCAGCATCTACGCCCTGCGTCCCCTCGACTTTGCCGTATTCCCCACCATCCTGCTGGCCGCCACCTTGCTGCGCCTAGCTCTGAACGTGGCCTCCACACGGGTGGTGCTGCTGCACGGGCAGGATGGCCACGCGGCGGCCGGCCAGGTGATCCAGGCCTTTGGCGAGGTGGTGATCGGCGGCAACTACGTGGTCGGTATCGTGGTGTTTGCGATCCTGATGATCATCAACTTTGTGGTGGTCACCAAGGGCGCTGGGCGAATTTCCGAGGTCAGTGCGCGTTTTACCCTGGATGCCATGCCGGGCAAGCAGATGGCCATCGATGCCGATCTGAATGCCGGATTGATTGAGCAGGCGGAGGCTAAGCGCCGTCGCTCTGAAGTGTCCCAGGAGGCCGACTTCTATGGCTCCATGGACGGTGCCAGCAAGTTCGTGCGCGGCGATGCGATCGCCGGCTTGATGATTCTGTTTATCAACTTGATCGGTGGCATTGCCATCGGTGTGTTTCAGCATGACCTGGCGTTTGCTGAGGCTGGCAAGATCTACACCCTGCTGACCATTGGTGACGGTTTGGTGGCGCAGATTCCGTCACTGTTGCTGTCCACGGCGGCGGCGATCATGGTGACGCGAGTCTCCAGTTCGGAAGACATGGGCACCCAGGTCAATCGGCAGATGTTTGCCTCGCCGCGGGCGCTGGCAGTGGCGGCGGCGATCATGATTGCCATGGGCCTGGTGCCGGGCATGCCGCATTTTTCCTTTATCAGCCTCGGTCTGGTGGCGGCTGGTGGTGCCTACTGGATCGCCAACAAGCAGCGCCTGGTCAGCGAAGAGGCGGTGCAGGAAGTCCAGCGTCAACAAGAACTGTTGCCGGCCCAGCGCGCCCAGGAAACCAAGGAGCTGGGCTGGGATGACGTAATGCCGGTGGACATGGTCGGCCTGGAAGTAGGTTATCGCCTGATTCCCCTGGTAGACCGCAACCAGGGCGGCCAGTTGCTGGCGCGGATTAAGGGTGTACGCAAGAAGCTGTCCCAGGAAATGGGCTTTCTGATGCCCTCGGTGCATATCCGCGACAACCTCGACCTGCTGCCTAATGCCTATCGCCTGACCCTAATGGGTGTCAGCGTCGCCGAGGCTGAGGTGTATCCGGATCGCGAGCTGGCGATCAACCCCGGCCAGGTGTTCGGTCCACTCAACGGCATTGCCGCCAAGGA
>JAIERF010000059.1 GCA_019747075.1 Pseudomonadaceae bacterium | reverse complement strand
CCCATGACCACCGCACCCTGCTCTGACCTGCTGCACATGGACGACGCTGCCCGGCTGCGCATCGGCGGTGCCTGGACGCTGGCCAATTACAACCGCCTGCAACAGCAAATAGACGCACTCAAGCAGCCCCTGGCTGCCAACCAAACAGTCGATCTGCAGGCGCTGACGGCGCTCGATACCGCCGGGGCGGCGCTATTGATCAAGCTGCTGGGAGCCGCCCGCATCCAACAACTGATTGCCACCGAAGACCAACTGCCCGCTGCCCGCCGCGCCCTGCTGCACACCGTCAGCAACGCCCTGGCTGCGTCCGTGCCCAGCCCGCAACCGCCACGTGCCAGCAGCCCCATGCAGCTGTTGGCCGAGTTAGGCGCGTTGGTGGCCACCTTCGGCCGCGCGCTGCTGGCCTTGCTCGGGTTTATCGGGCTAATCCTCGAAACCCTGGCGCGCACGCTGCTGCAGCCGTCGCGCTGGCGAGTCACGGCACTGGTCGCGCAGATGCAGCAAACCGGCCTCAACGCCGCGCCCATCGTCGCCCTGCTGACCTTTCTGGTGGGTGCCGTGGTGGCGTTTCTCGGCGCCACGGTGCTCAGCCGGTTCGGTGCCAGCATCTACACGGTGATGCTGGTGGCGTTCTCCTTCCTACGCGAGTTTGGCGTGCTACTCACCGCCATCCTCCTGGCCGGGCGCACCGCCAGCGCCTTTACCGCGCAGATCGGCTCGATGAAGGCCAATGAAGAGATCGACGCGATCCGCACCCTCGGCCTCAATCCGATTGAACTGCTGGTGTTGCCACGGGTGCTGGCGCTGCTGATTACCCTGCCGTTGCTGACCTTTATCGCCATGCTCGCGGGGATCTTCGGCGGCGCGTTGGTGTGCGCCCTGAGCCTGGATATTTCACCCACGCTGTTTCTCTCGATCCTGCAGGACACCCCAGCCAAGCACTTTTGGGTCGGCATGGCCAAGGCGCCGCTGTTTGCCGTGTTGATTGCCGCCATCGGTTGCCTGGAAGGCTTCAAGGTCAGCGGCAGCGCCGCCTCGGTGGGCGCCCACACCACCTCCAGTGTGGTGCAATCAATCTTCGTGGTGATCCTGGTGGATGCCGGCGCCGCGCTGTTCTGCATGGAGATGGGCTGGTGAGTACAGAGGCCATCGTCCAGGTCCGTGACCTGGCCAACCGCTTTGGCAGCCAGAGCGTGCACGAGCACCTCGACCTGGACATCTACCGCGGCGAGATCCTCGCCGTGGTCGGTGGCTCGGGCACCGGCAAGTCGGTGTTGCTGCGCAGCATCGTCGGCCTGCGCGAGCCCAGTGCCGGGCGCGTGCAGGTGTTCGGCGAGAACCTGCAGGACCTCAACAGCGAGCAACGACGGCAGGTCGAGCGGCGCTTCGGCGTGCTGTTCCAGAAGGGCGCGCTGTTTTCCTCACTGACCGTGCGCGAGAACATCGCCCTGCCGCTGATCGAGCACGCCGGCCTCAGCCGTGCCGACGCCGAGGAGCTGGCCCAGCTCAAGGTGGCCCTGGCCGGCCTGCCCGCCAATGCTGGCGGCAAGTACCCGACCGAGCTGTCCGGCGGCATGATCAAGCGCGCCGCCCTGGCCCGCGCCCTGGCCCTGGACCCGGACATCCTGTTTCTCGACGAGCCCACCGCCGGCCTCGACCCGATCGGCGCGGCCGCCTTCGACCAACTGATCCTGACCCTGCGCGATGCCCTCGGCCTCAGTGTGTTTCTGGTCACCCATGACCTCGACACCCTGTACACCATCTGCGATCGGGTCGCCGTGCTGGCGCAAAAGCGCGTACTGGTGGCCGACACCCTGGAGCGGGTAGCCGCCACCGACGACGCCTGGATTCGCGATTACTTCCACGGCCCGCGCGGACGCGCGGCTGAACAAGCAGCCCAGCGGCTGCAGGAGCCCAACTGAGATGGAAACCAACGCCCGCCATGTGCTGATCGGCCTGTTCACCTTACTGGTGGGCGGCGGCGCCCTGCTGTTCGCCCTGTGGCTCGGCCGCTCGAGCCTGGACAGCGGCAGCAAGGACTACGAAGTGGTGTTCAACGAGGCCGTCAGCGGCCTGTCGCAAGGCAGCCCGGTGCAATACAGCGGCATCAAGGTCGGCGATGTGGTGCGCCTGCGCCTCGACCCGAAAAACCCGAGCAAGGTGCTGGCGCGCATCCGCGTGGCCAGCGAGACACCGATCAAGCAGGACACCCAGGCCAAGCTGACCCTGGCCGGGATCACCGGCACGGCGTTTATCCAGCTCAGCGGTGGCTCGCCGGGCAGCCCGGCACTGGAAGCCAGCAGCGAGGGCAAGCTGCCACGGATCATCGCCGAGCCCTCGCCGATCAGCCGCCTGCTCAGCAACGGTAAGGACCTGATCAGCAACATCAACGACCTGCTGACCAACGCCAATCGCATGTTCTCGCCGGAAAACGCCGAGCGCCTGAGCCTGACCCTGGAGCACTTGCAACAGACCACCGGGGCGGTGGCCCAGCAGCGCGAAGAGCTGCGCCAGACCATCGTGCACTTCGCCCAGCTGAGCAAGCAGGCCAACCAGACCCTGGAACAGACCACCGCGCTATTGCGCAGCGGCAATCGCCTGGTCGATGAGCACGGCAGCGCCACAGTGCAGAGCGCCCAGCAGGCGATGGCCTCGCTGCAGCACGCCACCGCCAGCCTCGACCAACTGCTCAGCAACAACCAGACGGCCCTGGGCGAGGGCTTGCAAGGCCTCAGCGAACTGGGCCCGGCGATCCGCGAGCTGCGCGCCACCCTGGCCAACCTCAAGGGCATCTCGCAACGCGTCGAAGCCAACCCCGCCGGCTACCTGCTCGGCCGTGAACAACCCCAGGAGTTTCAGCCATGAGCGCACTGACCATCGCCGCACGGTTCGCCGTACTGGCCCTGCTGAGCGGCCTGGCGGCCTGCTCGATCCTGCCCAAGGCCGAGCCGCTGCAGGTCTACCTGCTGCCCAGCCAGACCAGCGCCCCGAGCCATGCCGCCACAGTTACCTGGTCATTGCGGATCAACCAGCCACAGGCCAGCCTGGCCCTGAACAGCGCGCGGATCGCGGTGCTGCCCGCAGGCAACCTGATCAGCAGCTACGCCGGCAGCCGCTGGAGCGACCCGGCGCCGCGCCTGCTGCGCAACCATCTGCTGAATGCCTTCCAGGCGGACGG
>JAIERF010000152.1 GCA_019747075.1 Pseudomonadaceae bacterium | reverse complement strand
GCCTGCATCGAAGCCGGCGCCGACATGATCTTCCCGGAAGCCATCACCGAACTGGCGATGTACAAGACCTTCGCCGACCGCATCAAGGCGCCGATCCTGGCCAACATCACTGAATTTGGCGCCACGCCGCTGTACACCACCGAAGAGTTGGCCAGCGTCGACGTGTCCCTGGTGCTTTACCCGCTGTCGGCTTTCCGCGCCATGAACAAGGCCGCCGAGAATGTCTACAACGCCCTGCGTCGTGACGGCACCCAGAAGAATGTGATCGACACTATGCAGACCCGTATGGAGCTCTACGATCGCATCAACTACCACGCCTTCGAACAGCACCTCGATGCGCTGTTTGCCCAGAAGAAATCCTGAGTGCCTGCGGGCGAGTGATTGCAACCGATTGAGCGGGAGAACTGATTGATGGCTGAAGCAAAAGTATTGAGTGGTGCTGGCCTGCGTGGCCAGGTGGCTGGACAAACTGCCCTGTGCACCGTGGGCAAGGAAGGCGCTGGCCTGACCTACTGCGGTTACGATGTGCGCGATCTGGCCAAAGACTGCCATTTCGAAGAAGTGGCTTATCTGCTGTACAACGGCGAGCTGCCGAACAAGGCCGAGCTGGCTGCTTATATGCAGAAGCTGCAGGGGCTGCGCGATCTGCCGCAGGCTTTGAAGGAAGTGTTGGAACGTATTCCGGCCGATGCCCATCCGATGGATGTGATGCGTACCGGCATCTCGATGCTCGGTAACCTGGAGCCAGAAGTCAGCTTTGCGCAGCAGCGCGATGCGGCCGATCGCATGCTCGGCGCCTTCCCGGCGATCATGTGCTACTGGTACCGCTTCAGCCATGAAGGCGTGCGCATCAGCTGCGTCAGCGACGAGCCGACCCTGGGTGGGCATTTCCTCGCCCTGCTGCACGGTAAGAAGCCGAGCGAGCTGCACTGCAAGGTGATGGATGTGTCGCTGATCCTTTACGCCGAGCACGAGTTCAACGCCTCGACTTTTACCGCGCGGGTTTGTGCTTCAACCCTGTCCGATCTGTACTCCTGCGTCACTGGTGCTATCGGTTCGCTGCGTGGCCCGCTGCATGGCGGTGCCAACGAAGCGGCGATGGAAATGATCGAGAAGTTCGCCTCGGCCGAGGACGCCACGGCCGGCACCTTGGCCATGCTGGCACGCAAAGACAAGATCATGGGCTTCGGTCATGCGATCTATCGCGAATCCGACCCACGTAACGAAGTGATCAAGGCCTGGTCGAAAAAGCTGTCGGATGAGGTGGGTGACACTGTGCTGTTCCCAGTCTCGGAAGCCATCGACAAGGTCATGTGGGAACAGAAGAAGTTGTTCCCCAATGCCGACTTCTACCATGCCTCGACGTACCACTTTATGGGCATTCCAACCAAGCTGTTCACCCCGATCTTCGTGTGTTCGCGGGTCAGTGGCTGGACTGCACACGTGTTCGAGCAGCGCGCCAACAACCGCATCATCCGCCCGAGTGCGGAATACATCGGGGTTGAGCAGCGTGCGGTAGTGCCGCTGGCAAGCCGCTAAACAGCAGCGTCCCGTTCTGCTCAGGAAGGGGGTGGGGTAAGGGTAACGGTCTCGGAAATCGGTTCCATATCCCAACCCCTTCCTGAGCAGAGCGGGGCGATTGTCCGCCACATTGAGTAGAGAGCGATCAGCGCCGGGCCTTGCGCCGCTGCTGATCAGGACCCGGGGAGCGACGCTCCCTGTCCCCTGAACCTCATACGATCGAGTTCCCAGACCATGAATACTGCCTACCGCAAACCGCTGCCCGGCACCCAGCTGGACTTCTTCGATACCCGCGAGGCGGTGGATGCCATCGTTCCCGGCGCCTACGCCAAGCTGCCTTACGTCTCTCGCGTGCTGGCCGAGCAACTGGTGCGCCGCTGCGAGCCGGATGCGCTGACTGATTCGCTCAAACAGCTGATCGAGCGCAAGCGCGATCTGGATTTCCCTTGGTATCCGGCCCGTGTGGTCTGCCACGACATCCTTGGTCAGACCGCGCTGGTCGACTTGGCCGGCCTGCGTGATGCCATCGCCGAGAAGGGTGGTGATCCGTCCAAGGTCAACCCAGTAGTGCCGACCCAGCTGATCGTCGACCACTCCCTGGCTGTGGAAGCTCCGGGCTTCGACCCGGATGCCTTCGCCAAGAACCGCGCCATCGAAGACCGTCGCAACGAGGACCGTTTCCACTTCATCGAGTGGACCAAGACAGCATTCAAAAACGTCGATGTGATCCCGGCCGGCAACGGCATCATGCACCAGATCAACCTGGAGAAAATGTCTCCGGTGATCCAGGCACGCGGCGGCGTGGCCTTCCCGGACACCTGTGTGGGTACCGACTCGCACACCCCGCACGTCGATGCCCTGGGCGTGATTGCCATCGGCGTCGGCGGTCTGGAAGCTGAAACCGTGATGCTCGGCCTGCCGTCGATGATGCGCCTGCCCGACATCGTCGGTGTCGAGCTGACTGGCAAGCGCCAGCCTGGCATTACCGCCACCGACATCGTCCTGGCGATCACCGAGTTCCTGCGCAAGGAGCGCGTGGTTGGTGCCTGGGTCGAGTTCTTCGGCGCGGGCGCGGATAGCCTGTCGATCGGCGACCGCGCGACCATTTCCAACATGTGTCCGGAATACGGCGCCACTGCTTCGATGTTCTACATCGACCAACAGACCATCGATTACCTCAAGCTGACCGGCCGCGAGCCGGAGCAGGTGGCGCTGGTCGAGAACTACGCCAAGACTACCGGCCTGTGGGCCGACGCGTTGGTCAGCGCCGAGTACGAGCGGGTGCTGAGCTTCGATCTGTCCACCGTGGTGCGCAACATGGCTGGCCCGAGCAACCCGCATCGCCGCTTGCCGACCTCGGCACTGCACGAGCGTGGGATTGCCGACGAAGCCAAACTGGCGACTGGAAAAGTTGAAGAAAGCGAAGGTCTGATGCCCGACGGCGCGGTGATCATCGCCGCCATCACCAGTTGCACCAACACCTCCAACCCACGCAACGTGGTGGCTGCCGGTCTGCTGGCGAAGAAGGCCAACGAGCTGGGTCTGCTGCGCAAGCCGTGGGTCAAGACCTCGTTCGCTCCTGGTTCGAAAGTCGCCAAGCTGTACCTGGAAGATGCCGGTCTGCTGTCGGAGCTGGAAAAGCT
>JAIERF010000076.1 GCA_019747075.1 Pseudomonadaceae bacterium | reverse complement strand
CTGGCCGCTGTCATCAAAGCCGCGCATTATACGTTGAGGATTGGCGATGATTGCTGCCAATCAGCTGAATTGCGGTTGACATATATCAACCCCGACGCAATAGAATCCAACTAAAGTGAATTTAGTTATAAACACCCACAGGGAGATGATCATGCAAGCCATTCGCAGCATTCTGGTAGTCGTCGAGCCCCATCAGCCAGACGGGCTGGCCATCAACCGTGCCAAGCTGATTGCTGGCGTGACCCAGTGCCATTTGCACTTGCTGGTCTGCGAGAAAAAGCACGATCACCAAGCCGACCTCGACGCCCTGGCCAAAACCCTGACCGACGAAGGCTTCAGTGTCAGCACCCAGCAAAGCTGGCTGGACAGCGTCCACCAGACCATCATCGCTGCCCAGCAAGCCGAAGGCTGCGGCCTGATCGTCAAGCGCCACAAGCCCGACAATCCGCTGAAAAAAGCCCTGCTGACCCCAGACGACTGGAAACTGCTGCGCTACAGCCCGGTACCGGTGCTGATGGTAAAAACCGATACACCGTGGGCCAACGGCAAGGTTCTAGCTGCTGTCGACGCCGGCAATGCCGACGGTCCGCACCGCGCCCTGCACACCAGCATCATCAGCCACGGCTATGAAATCGCCCAACTGGCGCAATGCGAGCTGCACGTCATCGGCGCCTACCCGTCACCCATGCTCTCCGCCGCCGACCCGACCTTCCAGTTGAAAGAAAGCATCGAGGCGCGCTACCGGACCAACTGCAAAGTCTTCCAAAACGAGTTCGCCATCGCCGACGAATGCCTGCACATCGAAGAAGGTCCGGCTGATGTACTGACCCCCTACACCGCCAAGCGCCTCAACGCAGCCTTGACCATCCTCGGCACCGTGGCGCGCACCGGCCTGTCTGGCGTGCTGATCGGCAATACCGCGGAAGTGGTGCTGGACGCCTTGGAAAGCGATGTTCTGGTACTCAAGCCCGACGACATCATCGACCGCCTGGAAGACCTGGTCGCCCAACGCTAAGTCTGCCGCGCAACAAAAAAGCCGCCTGCATGGGCGGCTTTTTTATGCCTGACAACGGCCTCAGCCAGAACCGTCCAGCCCATCACGCAAAAAGCTCGGCGCGATATAGCGCTGGTAGTGAGCTTCGGAAAGCAAAAAGAACTCGCGATCAATCGCGTCACGCAGGGCCGGTAGCGTCCAGTCGCGAAACTCCGGCAGCAGCACCATACCGTAAGCATCCAGCTGATTGATCAGCCGCGCGCCACGGGCAATCAACTGATACGCCCAGCAATAAGGCGACTGCTCGGGCGCGAAGCGAATGCTGCGCTGCTCCAGCTGCTGCCGCAGCCGTGCGGGGTCGAACACCTCCAGCTTGGCGGCCATCACCTGCACCAGCAAAATCTCCAGGCGCCGCCAAACGGCGTACTTTTGCTCGTCGCCATACAGGTTCCAGTTCACCACTTCGTGATGAAAACGCTTGCAGCCACGACAGACCAGATCCCCGTAAACCGTGGAGCAGAGGCCGACGCAAGGCGTCTTGATACGTTGAGAAGACATGGCGAACAGCTACACAGGCGGCAAAACAGGCGGGCATCTTAGACCTTTGTCCATACGCGGTCACCACGCCCGCATGGGCTTTGCGGCTTAACTTTAGCGTCTTGTTGCAGTAGAATCGGCCGGCCTTTTAGGCGCCAATGTCCGTTGGAAGCTGTTTTCAAAGCGTCACGAGCACAGTTGGGAAGGCGTTGAGCAACCCGCACAGGGCAGCTCCAAGCGAACCGCGCTTCCCTTGACCCGGCAGGAAATCGTTGCGACAGACACGCTGACCCGTTCAGCGGCCCGCCGCCGCCCTCATCAGGCCTCCTGCCGGCGTAAAACTTTGAAAACAGCTTCTGTTCGAAGACACTGAAACCCTGGTCCAACGGCCCAAAAAGCCGCGCGACGCTTGTGTTCAGTGATTTATGGATGCGCGTTCCGGACCCACCGGGACCACTGATGAGGGTAAAAACTGTGCTTGTAGCCTATCGCAAACATGTTGAAGAGCGTGCCGCTCAGGGCATCGTGCCCCAGCCGCTGAACGCCGAACAAACCGCAGGCCTGATCGAGCTGCTGAAAAACCCACCTGCTGGCGAAGAAGCCTTCCTGGTTGACCTGATCACCAACCGCGTTCCTGCGGGCGTGGATGAGGCTGCTTACGTCAAGGCCGGTTTCCTCTCTGCCATCGCCAAAGGCGAAGCCACCTCCCCGCTGATCAGCAAGACGCGCGCCGTCGAGCTGCTGGGCACCATGCAGGGCGGCTACAACATCACCACCATGGTTGAACTGCTGGACAACGCCGAACTGTCGGCCGTTGCCGCCGAGCAACTGAAGCACACCCTGCTGATGTTTGACGCTTTCCACGACGTTGCCGAAAAAGCCAAGGCTGGCAATGCCAACGCCAAAGCCGTGCTGGCCTCCTGGGCCGAAGGCGAGTGGTTCCAGAACCGCGCTGCCGTACCGGAAAAAGTCACCCTGACCGTGTTCAAGGTCACTGGCGAAACCAACACCGACGACCTGTCGCCGGCACCTGACGCCTGGTCCCGCCCAGACATCCCGCTGCACGCCCTGGCCATGCTGAAAATGGCCCGCGACGGCATCAACCCTGACGCTCCTGGCAGCGTTGGCCCGATCAAGCAGATGGAAGCCCTGAAAGCCAAAGGCTTCCCGGTTGCCTACGTCGGCGACGTAGTGGGTACTGGTTCTTCGCGTAAATCCGCCACCAACTCGGTACTGTGGTTCTTCGGCGACGACATCCCGAACGTGCCGAACAAGCGCGCTGGCGGTTTCTGCTTCGGCAGCAAAATTGCCCCGATTTTCTACAACACCATGGAAGACGCCGGCGCCCTGCCGATCGAATTCGATTGCAGCAACCTGGCCATGGGCGACGCCATCGACGTCTACCCGTACAAGGGCGAAGTACGCCGCCATGGCAGCGACGAGCTGGTCACTACCTTCCAGCTGAAAACCGACGTACTGCTCGACGAAGTTCGCGCTGGCGGTCGTATTCCGCTGATCGTCGGCCGTGGCCTGACCGAAAAAGCCCGCGCCGAACTGGGTCTGGCACCGTCCGACCTGTTCAAGAAGCCGGAAGCACCGGTCGACAGCGGCAAGGGCTTCACCCTGGC
>JAIERF010000075.1 GCA_019747075.1 Pseudomonadaceae bacterium | reverse complement strand
CGCTACTTCGCCATGGACCGCGACAATCGCTGGGACCGTGTCGAGCAGGCCTACAACCTGATCGTCGAAGGCCAGGGCCAGTTCCACGCCGCCACCGCGCTCGAAGGCCTGCAAGCCGCCTATGCCCGTGAAGAAAGCGACGAGTTCGTCAAAGCCACCACCATCGGCGAGGCGGTCAAGGTCGAAGATGGCGATGCCGTGATCTTCATGAACTTCCGCGCCGACCGTGCCCGCGAGCTCAGCCGCGCCTTTGTCGAAGCGGACTTTGCCGAGTTTCCGCGCCAGCGCCAGCCGCAACTGGCCGGCTTCGTCACGCTTACCCAGTACGCGGCGAGCATCAAGACCCCCAGCGCCTTCAAACCTGAGCCGCTGACCAACGTGCTCGGCGAATACCTGGCCAAGCAGGGCAAGACCCAGCTGCGCATCGCCGAAACCGAGAAATACGCCCACGTCACCTTCTTCTTCTCCGGCGGCCGCGAAGAGCCGTTCGAGGGCGAAGAGCGCATCCTGATCCCGTCGCCGAACGTCGCCACCTACGACCTGCAGCCGGAGATGAACGCACCGATCGTCACCGACCGCATCGTCGAAGCCATTGAGCAGCAGCGTTATGACGTGATCATCGTCAACTACGCCAACGGCGACATGGTCGGCCACACCGGGGTGTTCAGCGCCGCCGTGGCCGCCGTGGAATGCCTGGACACCTGCGTTGGGCGCATTGTCGCGGCCCTCGACAAGGTTGGTGGCGAAGCCCTGATCACCGCCGACCACGGCAACGTCGAGCAGATGGAAGACGAATCCACCGGCCAGGCGCACACCGCCCACACCTGCGAGCCGGTGCCGTTCATCTACGTCGGCAAGCGAGCGCTCAGCCTGCGCGAAGGCGGCGTATTGGCGGACGTGGCACCGACCCTGCTGACCCTGATGGGCCTGCCGCAACCGACAGAAATGACCGGCAAATCGATCATCAGCCTCAGCTAAACCTGGCCAAGCCAAGAAAACGCCCTCTGCGTCAAGTTGAGGGCGTTCTTTTTGTGCCATACCGCGGGCATACTAGGCCGTCGCCCATTCTGGTACCGCACTCCCCATGTTCCGCACCCTGACCGCCCTCCTGTTTGCCTGCCTGCTCAGCCCGGTAATGGCCGACCAGCGCGCCGAAACCCAGCAACAGCTGGATGCCGCGCAGAAAGACGTGGCCGAGCTGAAGAAGCTGCTGGAAGCGATCCAGAAGGAGAAATCCGGGGTCCAGGGCGAGCTGAAAAAAACCGAAAGCGAGATGGGCCAGCTGGAGAAGCAGGTCAAAGGCCTGCAGCAAGAGCTGAACAAGAGCAACGAAGAGCTCAAGCGCCTCGACACTGAGAAAAAAAAACTCCAGCAATCGCGCCTTGAACAGCAACGCCTGATCGGCATCCAGGCCCGCGCGGCCTACCAGGGCGGCCAGCAGGAATACCTCAAGCTGCTGCTAAACCAGCAAAACCCGGAAAAATTCTCCCGCACCCTCACCTATTACGACTACCTGAGCCAGGCGCGCCTGGAGCAGTTGGCCACCTTCAATGAAACCCTGCGCCAGTTGGCCAATGTCGAGCAGGACATCGCCAACCAGCAGAACCAGCTCAACGAGCAGAAAAGCGCCCTCGATGGCCGCCGCGAACAACTCGCCGAAGCCCGCAAGGAACGCCAGCTGGCCCTGGCCAAGCTGAACAAGGACCTCTCCGCCCGCGACCAGAAGCTCAAGGCGCGCCAGCAGGAACAGGCGCAACTGGGCAATGTGCTGAAAACCATTGAGGCCACCCTCGCCCGCCAGGCCCGTGAAGCCGCCGAAGCGCGCAAGCTGGAACTGGCCGCCGAGCAAGCCCGCCTCAAGGGTGCCAAGGCCAGCCCAGGCGCCGATGGCCCGCTGGTGTCCAGCAGCGGCGCTACCTATGGCGGCAATTTCGCCAGCGCCCGCGGCAAGCTGCCGTGGCCGGTCGATGGCCGCTTGGCGGCGCGCTTCGGCACCGCCCGCGGCGGGGATGAACGGACAAAATGGGACGGTGTGCTGATCAGCGCCGGCGCCGGCAGCCAGGTACATGCCGTGCATGGCGGCCGCGTGGTGTTTGCCGACTGGTTGCGCGGCGCCGGCCTTCTGGTCATCCTCGACCATGGCAACGGCTACCTGAGCCTCTATGGCCACAACCAGAGCCTGCTGAAAGACGCCGGACAGATTGTCAAAGCCGGCGAAGCCATCGCCACCGTTGGCACCAGCGGCGGACAGAACACCCCGGCCCTGTATTTCGCCATCCGCCAGCAGGGTCGCCCCAGTGACCCGGCCCAATGGTGTCGCCGCCAAGGCTAGGCCCAGCCGAGCCAAGCCAAGCGCCCCTTATTCTGGAGTTAGTTCGACATGCCGCAGACTTTCCGCCCCACCTCACTGGCCCTCGCGCTCGCCCTGCTGATCGGCTCGCCGGCGCTGCTGGCCAGCGAAAAGACGGTGGAAAAGGTCGCAGCCCCTGCGCCAATCAGCGATGACAAGGCGCCGCTGCCGCTGGAAGAGCTGCGCACCTTCGCCGAGGTCATGGACCGCATTAAGGCCGCCTACGTCGAGCCGGTGGACGACAAGACCCTGCTGGAAAATGCCATCAAGGGCATGCTCAGCAACCTTGATCCGCACTCCGCCTACCTGGAGCCCGAGGCCTATGCCGAGCTGCAGGAAAGCACCAGCGGCGAATTCGGCGGCCTCGGTGTCGAGGTCGGCATCGAAGATGGCTTTATCAAGATCATCTCGCCCATCGACGACACCCCCGCCTCCCAGGCCGGCATCCAGCCCGGTGACCTGATCATCAAAATCGACGGTCAGCCAACCAAGGGCCTTAGCATGACCGAGGCCGTCGACAAGATGCGCGGCAAGGCCGGCAGCAAGATCCTTCTGACCCTGGTGCGCGAGGGCGGCCAGCCGTTCGACGTGGAACTGATCCGCGCGGTGATCAAGGTCAAGAGCGTGAAGAGCCAGCTGCTCGAAGACCACTACGGCTACCTGCGTATCTCGCAGTTCCAGGTCAACAGCGGCGAAGAAGTCGGCAAGGCCCTGGCAGCCCTGAAGAAGCAGAACGACGGCAAGAAACTGCGCGGCATCGTCCTCGACCTGCGCAACAACCCCGGCGGCGTGCTGCAGGCGGCCGTGGA
>JAIERF010000056.1 GCA_019747075.1 Pseudomonadaceae bacterium | reverse complement strand
ATGTCGCCGATGCCGATGACCGTGGTCAGGTCCCGCTGCACATCGATGCCCATCTCGCGGAAGTGGCGCTGCACCGAAACCCAGCCGCCCTTGGCGGTGATGCCCATGCCCTTGTGGTCATAGCCGGCCGAACCCCCGGAGGCGAAGGCATCGCCGAGCCAGAAGTCGTACTCGGCCGCAATGCCGTTGGCGATGTCGGAGAAGGTTGCGGTGCCTTTGTCGGCCGCCACCACCAGGTAAGGATCGTCCTTGTCGTGGCGCACCACATTCAACGGCGGCACCACTACGCCCTCTTTGAGGTTGTCGGTGATGTCCAGCAGGCCGCTGATAAAGATGCGGTAGCAGGCGATGGCCTCGGCCTGGATCTCGTCACGGGTACCGCTGCTCGGCAGGCGGCGCGGAATAAAGCCGCCCTTGGCGCCCATCGGCACAATCACCGCATTCTTCACCTGCTGCGCCTTGACCAGGCCCAGCACCTCGGTGCGGTAATCCTCTTCACGATCGGACCAGCGCAGACCGCCACGGGCCACGTCACCAAAGCGCAGATGCACGCCCTCGACCCGCGGGCAGTAAACGAAAATCTCGAACTTGGGCGTCGGCCGTGGAATCTCCGGAATCGCCCGTGGGTTGAGCTTGAAGCTGAAGTACGACTTGGTCTGACCGTTGCCGTCCAACTGATAGAAGTTGGTGCGCAGAGTGGCCTTCACCAGGTCCAGGTAGCGGCGCAGGATGCGGTCTTCGTTGAGCACCGCGACGTTATCCAGGGCGGCGAGGATCGCCTGTTCGAGCTTCTGCTGCTTGTCGGCCAGGTCCTCGGCAGTCAGCTTGCGCGAGAGGTAGAAACGGGTCTTGAACAGACGCACCAATTCCTTGGCGATGTCGGCATGGTTAACCAGGGTGCTGGCGATATAGCTGAGGTCAAAGCCCAAGCGAATCTGCTTGAGGTAACGGGCATAGGCGCGCAGCAGCGCCACATCACGCCACGGCATCGCCGCGGTCAGCACCAGGCGGTTGAAGGCATCGTTCTCGGCCTCGCCTTCGACGATATGGACGAAGGCATCCTGCAGGGTGTCGTTGAGTTGCTGGATATCCACATCCAGGCCTTCGGCATAGGTGAAGGCAAAGTCGTGAATCCAGAACTCGCGGCCGTTCTGGTGGCGCAGGCGATAGGGGAATTCACCCAACACGCGCAGGCCGAGGTTTTCCAGGATCGGCAACACATCCGACAGCGCCAGCGGCGAATCGGCATGGTAGAGCTTGCAGTGCAGTTGCTGCTCGGCCGACGCCAGTGGCTGGTAGAAACTCATCACCAGTTTGCGCTCGCCCGACAGGCTGAGCAGGTGCTGCATGTCGACCACCGCCGAATGGGCGGCAAAACGCTCGCGGTAACCGGCCGGGAAGGCATCCGGAAACTCGCTCAGGACATTGGTGCCCTGGGCCTCACCGAAGGTCTCGACCAGCAGGCTGGCGTAATCGTCCTTCCAGGAACGGCAGGCCTGAATCACCTCTTTTTCCAGGCGGGCGACATCGATCTGCTGATGATTCTTCGGATCGACGCGCAGAATCAGCTGCACCCGCGCCAGTACCGATTCGGAGAAGTAAGTCCAGAACTCGCAATCGCTGGCCTGCAGGCGCTCCATCAGGATCTGCTGGATCTTCACCCGAATTTCCGTCGAGTAGACATCCCGCGGCACATACACCAGGCAGTAGCAGAAGCGGCCGTAGGGGTCCTTGCGCAGGAACAGACGCAGCTTGTTGCGCTCTTGAATCTGCACAATCGAAATGGCGGTGCTGAGCAACTCATCCACGGGGGTCTGGAACAGGTCGTCGCGCGGCAACACCTCCAGTACCTGCTCCAGTTCCTTGCCCAGGTGAGCCTTGGGATCGAAGCCCGAGCGCGCGCCGATTTCGGCTACCTTGCGGCGGATATAGGGAATCCGGCTGACGCTTTCGGCGTACACACCCGAGGTGTACAGGCCCATAAAGCGGCACTCTTTAACCACCTTGCCCTTGCTGTCGAGTTCGCGGATCGAGACAAAGTCCGGGTAGGCCGGACGGTGCACACGACTCGGCTCGGCGGCCTTGGCGAACGACAGCAAGCGCGGCTCGCGCAGGTAATCCAGGGCCTGGGGCTCGATATGCAGATCATCCTGACCCAGGCCACGGCGCAGCGACTTGGACAGGCCCAGCAGCGAGGCATCGTCGTAGACCAGACGACCGCCCTCGGCGTCCGCCTGCACGGTAAATTCTTCGTAGCCGAGGAAGGTGAAGTGATTGTCCAGCAACCAGCTCATAAACACCTTGATTTCCGCCAGCTCGGCCGCGTCGACCTTGAGCTTGGCCTTGTCCAGCCAAGCCAGCAGCTGCTCGGCGCGGGTCTGCATGGCAGGGAAATCGAGCACCGCCAGACGCACCTCGGCGAGTACTTCCAGCAGGGCTTTCTCCAGGGTGCGCATCTCGCCGACATTGGCGCAGCGGTCGATCTCCAGATAGATCAGTGCTTCTTGCTGCACACCTGAGCCATGGCTGGCCTTGGGCAGCACTTCCTGCAGCTCACCACTGGCCGCACGGCGCACGCTGAACACGTTGTTCTGCAAGGTATGAATGCTGTAGCCGCGGCGATTGAGTTCCATGCGAATGGAGTCGACCAGGAACGGCACATCCGGGTGCAGCACTTCCACCGCGGTGTGGGTGGACTGCCAGCCGTGCTTTTCATAATCCGGGTTAAACACCTGCACCTGCGGGCTGGCCGGTTGGAAATCCTCCAGCAGACGCCAGGCAGAAAGCGTGCAGCCGACCAGATCGGACAATCGTCGCTGGGTCAGTTCTTCGAGGGCGACGATGCCAAAGAATTGCTCAGCGAACAGACCTACTTGTGGCAGGGCCTGCTCACTGACGTGCGGTGCCAGCGCGGCTTGCAGTTGATGCTGGAAGTCGGCTTTGCTGGCTGCGGTGAAGAACGCCATGGTGCTACTCCGTTGCTTGTTATTCGTAGGCCCAAGGGCCGAAGCGCTGCCGTAACAACAGCGCAGAGGTTGTGATCAACGTTAGTTCAAGAACCAAATCACAGCTGAAGTTGTCAGACCTTCGCGTGAATAGGTGCTGGGCCCCGTCTTGCTTTAAAGTGGCGCCTTGCAGAGCTGATGAATTCC
>JAIERF010000169.1 GCA_019747075.1 Pseudomonadaceae bacterium | reverse complement strand
TGGTTCGACTACCGCAGCCGCGGCTTCGAGGACGAGCCCAAGCGCGGCCTGCGCATCGACGTGATCCTGGCCAGCAACGCCCTGCAGCCGCGACTCAAAGCCGCTTGCGTGGATTACGACCTGCGCGGGATGGACAAACCCTCCGATCATGCGCCGATCTGGCTGGAACTGAGCTAGGCGCCTGCAACACCATTCGTCATAGCGTTGATATAGATCTAAGCGCCGGCCAGCGCATTGGCCTATGCATAGGACTGAATCTGAACGCGATGAGGGAATGATCTGATGAGCATGATGAAAGCCGCCGTCTTTGTAGCCCCTGGCCGGATCGAACTGGTCGACAAGCCCATCCCTGAGGTGGGCCCCAACGATGCCCTGCTGCGCATTACCACCACCACGATCTGTGGCACCGACGTGCATATCCTCAAGGGTGAATACCCGGTGGCCACCGGCCTGACTATCGGCCATGAACCGGTGGGAGTGATCGAGAAACTGGGCCGTAATGTTAAGGGCTACCAGGAAGGTCAGCGGGTAATCGCTGGCGCCATCTGCCCAAACTTCAACTCCTATGCCAGCCAGGACGGCCTGTCGTCCCAGGATGGCGGCTGCACCTGTCACGGCTACAAGCCCATGGGTGGCTGGCGCTTTGGCAACACCATCGACGGCACCCAAGCCGAATACGTGCTGGTGCCCGACGCCGAAGCCAATCTGGCTCCTGTACCCGACGGCCTTAGCGACGAACAGGTGCTGATGTGCCCGGACATCATGTCCACCGGCTTCGCCGGCGCGGAAGCCGCCAATATCAAGATCGGCGACGTGGTGGCGATCTTCGCCCAGGGGCCGATTGGTCTGTGCGCCACAGCCGGGGCCAAGTTACGCGGCGCCAGCACCATTATTGCTATCGACGGCGTTAACCAACGCCTGCAGATCGCCCGCCAACTCGGTGCTGACGTCACCCTCAACTTCAACGAAGTGGATGTAGTCGACGAAATTCTCAAGCTTACCGGTGGTCGTGGTGTGGACGCCGCCATCGAGGCGCTGGGCCAACAGTCAACCTTCGAGAGCGCCCTGCGCGTGCTCAAGCCGGGCGGCACCTTGTCCAGTCTTGGGGTGTACTCCACTGACTTGGTGATCCCGCTGAATGCCTTTCACGCAGGCCTGGGTGACAACAAAATCGTTACCTCACTCTGCCCGGGCGGTAAGGAGCGTATGCGCCGCCTGCTCAGCGTAGTGGCCTCAGGGCGTGTCGACCTGGGCCTGCTGGTAACCCACCAATACAAGCTGGATGACATCGTCGCTGCCTATGACCTGTTCGGCCATCAACGTGACGGCGTTCTCAAGGTCGCGATCAAACCCTTCTAAGTCTGCCGCTGCCCGGTCGCTGACAACGGCCGGGGATTACCTGTAACCCCCGCACTAGAAGCCTGCCGCCCTAGGTGGCTGTCATTTTTCGGTAACGTCCCTGACTTATTCTGCGCAGCACTTACTCCCCTCATAGAAGGTGCATGTCCGCATGCTGCGTAATTCGCCCGCCACCGATCGCGACACCTGGAGCCGCACGTGCGGCCTGCTGATTCTCGGGTTTGTCTGCTACGCCCTGCCCTGGCGCGTATTTGCGGCGTTGCCGGTGCCCGTGGATAACACCCCGGCCCTGCAGATTCAGGGTTCCAACACCATCGGCGCCAAACTCGGCCCGGCGCTGGCCAAAGGCCTGCTGTTGCAGGAAGGCTTCAATGATGTGCGCATCGAAGGCAATGGCCAGCCCAATGAACAGCAAGTGCTCGGCCGCAATGCCAGCGGTGAGTGGGTGCGCATCGACGTCGCCGCCCATGGTTCCGGTACCGGCTTTGTCGCCCTTAAAGAAGGCCGCGTGGCCCTGGCGGCCTCGTCCCGGCCAATCAAGGACAGCGAGGCGCAAAGCCTGGCGTCACTGGGTAACTTCACCAGCCCGGCGGCCGAGCAGGTGATCGCCATCGATGGCCTGGCGGTGATCCTGCATCCGCAAAACAGCTTGAATGCCCTGACCACCAGCCAGCTGGCCCAGGTCTTTGCCGGCGAAGTGAAAACCTGGGAAGCCCTCGGTGGTCGCGGCGGCCCCATTCATCTGTATGCCCGCGATGACAACTCCGGCACCTACGACACCTTCAAGGAACTGGTGTTGGTCAGCCACGGCAAGACCCTGGCGCCGGGCAGCCAGCGTTTCGAGTCCAGCGAGCAGTTGTCCGATGCGGTCAGCCAGGACCCCCAAGGCATCGGCTTTATCGGCCTGCCTTATATTCGCCAGGCCAAGGCGCTGGCGATTGCCGATGGCGAATCGCAGCCGATGCTGCCCTCCACCACCCTGATTGCCACCGAGGACTACCCGCTGTCGCGCCGGCTGTTCTTCTATAACGCCCCGCAAGAGCCCAATCCCTGGGCCCAGGCATTGGTGAAGTTTGCCCACAGCAGCGAGGGCCAGGCACTGGTGGCCAAGACCGGATTTATCGCCCAGACCGTGCAGGCCGTGCAGGTAAAACCCAGCCCAAGCATGCCGGCCGAATACCAGCAACTGGCCAATGACGCACGGCGCCTGACCGTCAACTTCCGCTTCCAGGACGGCAGCGCCAGCCTGGATAACAAAGCCCTGCGCGATGTCACCCGCGTACTGGAGTACCTGCGCAGCCAGGACAAGCTCAGCCACAAAGCGGTGCTGGTCGGCTTTGGCGACCCCAAGAGCGACCCGGAACGGGCCCAGCTGCTGTCCAAACTGCGGGCCATGGCCGTCCGCCGCGAGCTGGCCAAGTCCGAGGTATTGTTCGAGGAAATCATTGGTCTGGGCGCCGAATTGCCGGTGGCCAGCAACCAGGCCGACGACGGCCGGATCAAGAATCGCCGGGTTGAGGTTTGGGTTTACTAAGTCCTTCAGCGTTTCGCCGCTAGCTGTCATCACGTACCCTTGGGCATTACGCGATTACGAGGATGTCCGGGGTGCCAGAGGTCGAGCTGCACTGTATTGAACGCCAAGGGCGGATGCTCTGGCGGGTGACCGCCGGCAAACGGGTGCTGACCTTCCACGAAGAGTTGGCCGCCCGCGCCTTCGCCGCCCAATTGCACCTGCGCCTGAACTGGCTACAGGCCCAGCGCCAGGCGGAACAGCGCGTTGATTA
>JAIERF010000296.1 GCA_019747075.1 Pseudomonadaceae bacterium | reverse complement strand
GCCGCCCTGCCGAACCTGCAGGTGCTGGGTGTCGATTGCCATATCGGCTCGCAGCTGACCACCTTGCCGCCGTTCCTCGATGCCCTCGACCGCTTGCTGGCGCTGATTGATCGCCTGGCCGCGCGCGACATCCATATCCGTCACCTCGACCTCGGTGGCGGCCTCGGCGTGCAATACCGTGACGAGCAACCGCCGCTGGCTGGCGACTATATCGCTGCCGTGCGCGAGCGAATTGCCGGTCGCAGCCTGGCCCTGGTGTTTGAGCCGGGTCGCTCGATCGTGGCCAATGCCGGCGTGCTGCTGACCCGCGTCGAGTACCTCAAGCACACCGAACACAAAGACTTCGCCATTGTCGATGCGGCGATGAACGACCTGATCCGCCCGGCGCTGTACCAAGCCTGGATGGACGTGGTCGCCGTGCAGCCGCGCGACGCCGTGGCGCGGCCCTATGACATCGTTGGGCCGATTTGCGAGACCGGTGACTTCCTGGCCAAGGGCCGCGAGCTGGCGCTGGAAGAAGGCGACCTGCTGGCGATTCGCTCGGCCGGCGCCTATGGCTTCGTCATGAGTTCCAACTACAACACCCGCGGCCGCGCCGCCGAGGTGCTGGTGGACGGTGCGCAGAGCTTCGAAGTCCGCCGCCGCGAAAGCGTGCAGGAACTGTTCGCCGGCGAAAGCCTGCTACCGCCTGCCGCGCAAGGATAAAGCCATGTTATTGCGCTTTACCAAGATGCACGGCCTGGGCAACGACTTCATGGTCCTCGACCTGATCAGCCAGCACGCGCACATCCAGCCCAAGCACGCCAAGCAGTGGGGCGACCGCCACACCGGCGTCGGCTTCGATCAGCTGCTGATCGTCGAGCCGCCGAGCAACCCGGATGTCGACTTTCGCTACCGCATCTTCAATTGCGACGGCACCGAGGTGGAGCAATGCGGCAATGGCGCGCGCTGCTTCGCCCGCTATGTGCTGGACAAGCGCCTGACGGTAAAACGCCAGCTGCGGGTGGAAACCAAGGGCGGCATTATCGAGCTGGATATCCGTAATGACGGCCAGATCGGCGTCAACATGGGCCCGCCGCGCCTGCAACCGGCCGAGATTCCGTTCATCGCCGACGCCCAGGCGCTCAGCTATGACGTTGAAGTCGACGGCCAGCCCGTCGCCCTGGCCGCCGTGTCGATGGGCAACCCGCACGCCGTGCTGCGCGTCGACGATGTCGACAGCGCACCGGTGCACAGCCTGGGGCCGAAGCTGGAACACCACCCGCGCTTCCCCAAGCGGGTGAATGTCGGCTTTATTCAGGTGCTTGATCGCCAGCATGCCAAGCTGCGCGTCTGGGAGCGCGGCGCCGGGGAAACCCAGGCCTGCGGCACCGGCGCCTGCGCGGCGGCGGTGGCGGCGATCAGCCAGGGCTGGATGGACTCGCCAGTGCAGATCGAACTGCCGGGCGGGCGTTTATCCATCGAGTGGGCAGGCCCCGGCCAGCCCGTTATGATGACCGGGCCGGCGATGCGCGTGTATGAAGGCCAGGTGCGGCTGTAATGCCGCCGCGCTACTATCCGGTTTCGCTTTTTTCCTCGCCACGTCGATGACCGAGCAGCAGCCATGACCGAACAACGCCAGGATCCGCCGCAGTCCGCCGAGCTGCACGCGCTGACCGCCGAGCAGGTAGCCAGCTATCTGCACGCTCACCCGGAGTTCTTCGTCGAACGTGACGAACTGCTCGGCGAAATGCGCATCCCGCATCAGCCGGGCGATGCTGTGTCACTGGTGGAACGGCAAGTACGCCTGCTGCGCGAGCGCAACATCGAGATGCGCCATCGCCTGTCGCAGCTGATGGACGTGGCCCGCGACAACGATCGCCTATTCGACAAGACCCGCCGCCTGGTGCTCGACCTGCTCGATGCTGCCAGCCTGGAAGAAGTGGTCAGCGCCGTGGAAGACAGCCTGCGCCGTGAGTTCCAGGTGCCCTTTGTCAGCCTGATCCTGTTCAGCGAAACCCCCATGCCGGTCGGCCGCTGGGTCAGCAGCGCCGAGGCCCACCAGGCCATCGGCGGCTTGCTGGCCGGCGGCAAGACCTTGTGCGGCGTGCTGCGCAGCCACGAACTGGCGTTCCTGTTCGGTGACGAGGAGCGCGACAGCGTAGGCTCGGCGGCCGTGGTCGCGCTGTCGTTCCAGGGCCTACACGGCGTACTGGCCATCGGCAGCCCCGATCCACAGCACTACAAAAGCTCCCTGGGCACCCTGTTCCTCAGCTACATCGCCGAAGTGCTGGCCCGCGTGCTGCCGCGCTTCGCCACACCGCTGCGCTCCGTCCGCTAAATTCTGTCGCGCGCCGCCGGCTGCTTTCGGGCTGACCGGCGCTAGCAGGGCCACCATGCACAGCCAGCTCGACGCCTACCTCGAACAATTGCGCTGCGAACGCCAGGTGTCGCCGCACACCTTCAGCGCCTATCGTCTGGACCTGCGCAAAGTCCTCGACTATTGCCAGCAAGAGCAGCTCACCGACTGGCGCGCACTCGACACGCCACGCCTGCGCCGCCTGATCGCCCGCCTGCACCAGCAGGGCCTGAGCGGCAAAAGCCTGGCGCGCCTGCTCTCGGCGGTGCGCGGTTTCTACCAGTACCTCAATCGCCAAGGCCTGTGCAACCACGACCCGGCCAATGGCCTGACACCGCCGAAGGGTGAACGACGCCTGCCGAAAACCCTGGATGCCGACCGCGCCAAACAGCTGCTGGATGGCAACGTCGAAGACGACTTCCTCGGTCACCGCGACCAGGCCCTGCTGGAACTCTGCTATTCCAGCGGCCTGCGCCTGGCCGAACTGGTGAGCCTGAACACCGACCAGCTGGACCTCGCCGACGGCCTGGTCAACGTGCGCGGCAAGGGCAACAAGATGCGCGTGGTGCCGATTGGCAGCAAAGCCCGCGCGGCACTGGAACTCTGGTTGCCGCTGCGCGCCCTGGCCAACCCGCCGGATGACGCGCTGTTTATCAGCCAGCAGGGCCGCCGCCTGGGGCCGCGCGCCATCCAGCTGCGCATGCGCCAGGCCGGCGTGCGTGAACTGGGCCAGCACCTGCACCCGCACATGCTCCGCCACAGCTTTGCCAGCCATCTGCTGGAGTCCTCCCAGGACCTGCGCGC
>JAIERF010000166.1 GCA_019747075.1 Pseudomonadaceae bacterium | reverse complement strand
TTGTCGAACTCGTTTTTGAAGTCGAGAAACACTGAACCATCGGCGATACGGGCGATGATCTCGCGCACGTCGTAGGGCTTTTTCGCATCGTTTGGCACGATGCCGAGCAACTCTTCGGCCGGGTACAGCGGCTCCTGATAGGGCGTTTTCACCGGGGCCGGCAGCTGCGCATTCCATGGCAGCATGCCGACGATTTCGCGGGCGATGCGTACGCCATCAGCGTCGTTTTCGGCCAGGTATTCGGCGGTGCCGGCGACCTGGGCGTGCATTTCGGCGCCGCCCAGCTCTTCATCGGTGGCCACTTCGCCGGTGGCGGCTTTCAGCAGCGGCGGGCCGGCAAGGAACATCTTGGCCTTACCGCGCACCACCACCACGTAGTCCGACAGGCCGGGCTGGTAAGCCCCGCCGGCGGTGCTGGAACCATGCACCACGGTGATTTGCGGCAGGCCCATGGCCGACATGCGTGCCTGGTTGGCGAAGCCGCGGGCGCCTTCGACAAAAATCTCGGCGGCGTAGTTGAGGTTGGCGCCACCGCTTTCGGCCAGGGTCACCACCGGCAGTTTGTTCTCGAAGGCGATCTGTTGCAGGCGCAGGGATTTTTTCAGGCCGGAGGGCGAGATGGTGCCGCCCTTGATCGCGCTGTTGTTGGCGATCACCAGGCTGCGTACGCCCTGGATATAGCCGATGCCGGCGATCAGGCCGCCGCCGGCCATACTGCCGTCCTTGTCGTCGTGCAGCTTGTAGCCGGCCAGCGAGGCCAGCTCCAGAAACGGCGCGCCGGGGTCGAGCAACAGGTTGATGCGTTCGCGGGGCAGCAACTGGCCGCGCTTTTCGAACTTGGCTTTGGCCTCATTGGCCTTGTCCAGGACCTTCTGCTCGACCTCGCGAAAACCGGCGATGGTGGCCAGCATGGTCTCGCGGTTCTGCGCGAAGGCAGTACCGTGGACGTCAATCTCAGACTGAATGACGGGCATGACTTACTCCTGCTCTTTCAGTACATCGGGCAGGTAAGCCCGGTGGAAGCCGTTGTAGGACTTGCTCTGTCCCGGCTTGGCCTTGAACAGCGGGAAGGCGCGGCTGCCCTGGCTGGCGCCACCGTCGATGCGGATGGTGTTGCCGCTGATAAAGGCCGCACCCGGCGACAGCAGGTAAACGATGGCGGCGGAGACTTCCGACTCGGTGCCGATGCGCTTGAGCGGCACGTGCTCGCGCAGGGTCGGGATGACTGCTTTGAACGCGCCCTCGTAGGTGTCCATGCCGCTGGAGGCGACCCAGCCCGGTGCCACGGCGTTGACTCGCACACCGGCGTGGCCCCACTCGACGGCGGCGGTCTTGGTGAAGTTCTCCATACCTGCGCGGGCGGCGCCGGAGTGGCCCATGCCGGGCATGCCGCCCCACATGTCGGCGAGCATGTTGACGATGCTGCCGCCGGTCTTGCTCATGCTCTGGTTGAACACTTCGCGGGCGACCAGAAAGCCGCCGACCAGGTTGGTGCGGATCACTGTCTCGAAGCCTTTCTGGTTGATCGAGGCGAGCGGCGAGGGGTACTGGCCGCCGGCGTTATTGACCAGGTGTTCGATGCTGCCGCGTTCGGCCAGCACCGCCGCGACCATGGCCTTGACCGACTCTTCCTCGCGAATGTCGCAGACCTGCAAGCTGACGCTGCCGCCGTCTTCGCGGATTTCCGCTGCGGTTTTCTCCAACTTTTCCAGCTTGCGCCCGACCAGCACCACGTGGGCGCCTAGGGCGGCCAGTTCATGGGCGGTGCAACGGCCGATACCGCTGCCACCACCGGTGACCATGATGGTTTGCCCGGCAAACAGGCCGGCTTTGAACACTGAGTCGTATGCCATTGTTATTGTCCTTATGACAGGCTGTCAGCCAGTGCCTGGGGCACCGGAATCGGGAATTCGAGCAGTTGTTGGGCGAAGGCCTTGCCCTGCGGGTCGATGCGCAGGCTGGCGATCCCGCCGCCGCCCAGGGCGTTCTCCAGCAAGAAATTCAGGCTGTGGCTGCCGGGCAGGTACCAGCGCGACACCTTGGCGGTTTGCGGGTCGAGTACGTGCTGCATCCATTCGGCCACGGCGCCCTCACTCAGCGCAGCCGCGATCCACGCCAGATACTCGGGCTTTCTGGCCATCACGCCGATATTGCTGTGGTTGCCCTTGTCGCCGGAGCGCGCCACCGCCAGCTTGATCAACGGCACGCAGGCGTCGGCTTGACCCTGTGGTTGCGGCACGGCGGCAGGCGTGGCGATGCTGGCCGGGTCGAATGGCGCCAGGTCGGGCAGGGCGACGGGGGTGCGTTGGCCATCCAGTTCCACTTCCAGGGCGCAGGCGCTCTTGTCGACCAGGAAGGAGAACAGGCGGATCACCGGGTACACGGTGGGGCGGCCGCCGACGATGCCGGTCAGGCCCGGCGCCATGCCGGTGGAGGCTTGGGCGATCTCGCGAGAGAACAGCACCAGGGCTTCCTTCTTGCTGTGGCTGACGGCGAGCTTGATCACCACTTCGCGGGTGTCGCGGCGTTGGCCGTGGGCACCGTAGGTGGCTTCTGTACCGAGAATCTCGATATTCACCTCGCGGTACGGGCCCCAACCGCGCTGGGTGAAAATCTCGCTGGTCTTGTTGATGATGGCCTGGCTGACCCGTTCGGCCTTGGCCACGGCATCGATGCCGGCGATCAGGCAACTGGCGGTGCACTTGAAGCCGTCCGGGTGGGTGGCGCTGACCTTGTATTGATCGGTCGGCGGCAAGCCCTTGGCACCCTTGACCAACACCTGGTCGGGGCCGCTCTGTTCGAGGGTGACGGCGCTGAAGTCGCTGATCACGTCCGGCAGCAGGTAAGCGCGTGGGTCGCCGATTTCGTAGAGCATCTGCTCGCCGACGGTAAACGGCGTTACCAGGCCGCCTGTGCCTTGTGGCTTGCTCAGGGTGAAGCTGCCGTCGGCGCTGACTTCAATGATCGGGAAACCGATGTGTTCGTAGTCCGGCACGTCGCGCCAGTCGGTGAAGTTGCCGCCAGTGCTTTGCGCGCCGCATTCCACCAGGTGGCCGGCGAGGGCGGCCTGGGCCAGTTGGTCGTAATCGCTCCAGCTCCAGCCAAACTCGTGCACCAGGGC
>JAIERF010000107.1 GCA_019747075.1 Pseudomonadaceae bacterium | reverse complement strand
GTCGAGGAAGATGGCTGCGATGCGGTGCTGCTGCTGCAAGGCACCGACACCCTGGCCTACAGCGCCGCGGCCCTGAGCTTCCTGCTGCTCGGCCTGCCGGTACCGGTGCTGCTGACCGGCGCCATGCTGCCGGCAGGCGCCGAGGGCAGCGATGCCTGGAGCAACCTGTTTGGCGCCATGAGCGCACTGCAACAAGGCCTGGTCAGCGGCGTGCAGCTGTATTTCAACGGCCAGTTGCTGCATGGCGCCCGCGCCAGCAAATGGCACAGCGAGGCCTTCGATGCCTTCCGCGCGCTGCCGCGCCAGCGTCACGGCGCACCGGCGACCGAGTTGCCCGCTCGCCTGGATTACCGCCAGCCACGCCAGGCGGTGAACCTCGCCGTGCTGCCGCTGTTTCCCGGCATCCAGGCTGCCCATGTGCACGCCCTGCTGAGCACCGGCGTGCAGGCCCTGCTGCTGGAATGCTACGGCAGCGGAACCGGCCCGGCGGCCGACAGCGAGCTGCTGGCGGCGCTGCACAGCGCACACGCACAAGGCGTCGTGCTGGCGGCGATCAGCCAGTGCCCGAGTGGTCATGTGGAGTTCGGCGTGTATGCCGCCGGCAGTCAATTCGCCAGCTGCGGCCTGATCAGCGGCGGTGGCATGACCCGCGAAGCAGCCCTGGGCAAGCTGTTCACCCTGCTCGCGGCGGGCATGAGCCAGAGCGAAGTCGAACACTGGTTTGCACTCGATCTGTGTGGCGAGTTGCTTGAGGGTTAAAACCGAGCGTGCGTAAGTCAGGCTGATGCCAACGTTGCTAGACACTCGTCCAGGCGCCGATGGTTGCGCTTGAAGCCACATAGAGCGGGGACTGCTAGAAGCTTCGCGGTCAAGACCGCTCCCACGGATTGTGTAGGCGCCTCGGTCCCCCGGTCCCGTCAGGAGGCCGAATGGAGGTGCTGTGGAGAGGGGCATTTGGCAGGGATGCCAAATGAGGCACGATGGGCCAAGGATGGCCCATCGTGACGACCCTCGGAACAGTGCCGGAGTGAGGGAAGTTTCGCGCAGCGAAACCCGGATGCCGGGTGCGCTTTCTCTTTGGTTACTTTCTCTTTTGCGCAAGCAAAGAGAAAGTGACTCGCCGTAAAGGCGAAATCGGTAGTGGCCATACACGCAACCGATAACGGCTAAGGCTCCTCTAGGCAGCCGGTTAAAACACCGACCAGCCAATCCGTTGGCTGAGCAACTCCAGGGCGGCCATGCCGGCCAGGGAGTTGCCGGCGGCGTTCAGCTCGGGTGACCACACGCACACGCTGAAGCGCCCAGGCACCACGGCAACAATGCCGCCACCCACTCCACTTTTACCCGGTAAGCCAACCCGGTAGGCGAAGTTGCCGGCCTCGTCGTAGAGGCCGCTGGTGGCCATGATCGCGTTGATTTGCTTGGTCTGCCGTGGGCTGAGAATCTGCGCACCGCTGTGCAGGCAGTGGCCGTTGTTGGCGAGAAAACAAAACGCCCGCGCCAGGTCGACGCAGCTCATGCGCAAGGCGCAATAACCAAAGTAACTGCGCAGCACCGCCTCCACGTCATTGTGAAAATTGCCGAACGACTGCATCAGGTAGGCCGCCGCCGCATTGCGGGCGCGGTGCTGGTATTCGGACTCGGCCACCCGACTGTCGATCATGATCTGCTGGTTACCGGCCAGGCGCCGGACGAAGTCGCGCATCGACATCAGTGGGGCGGCGAAGCGCGACTGGTTGATGTCGCAAATCACCAAGGCACCGGCATTGATAAACGGGTTGCGCGGCCGCCCACGCTCGAACTCCAGCTGCACCAGCGAGTTGAAGGGTTGGCCGGATGGCTCATGACCGAGACGCTGCCAGATCGCTTCGCCACTGTGCTCAATGGCCTGCACCAGGCTAAACACCTTGGAAATGCTCTGCACCGAAAACGCCGTATCGGCAGCGCCCGCCGTGAACAGTTCGCCGTCGTTGCTGTACACCGCAATGCCCAGTTGCGCAGGCGCCACATCGGCCAACGCGGGAATGTAATCGGCCACCTTGCCGCGACCAATCAGGGGGCGTACTTCATCGAGGATTTCATTCAGCAGCGCTTGCATGTTCGGGTCCGCGGCAGGGCCCGCAGAAGCGTCGGGCGATGCTTGCTAGACGCTTGGCAGCGGCCGCTGAGCACAACCCGAACGACGCGAAACAGCTGCGCTACCCGGCGCGCGGCTCAGAATTTTTCCGGGCGCAGCACTTCCACCTGGGCCAGGTAGCAGACCATCGCGAAGTTGGCGTAGTACTTGGCTTGCAGGTGCGCAGCCAGGCGTTCGGCGACATCGCGGGCACAGATGATTTCCACCCGGATATTGCCGTCGGTGTCCCAGCCGGCGCTGCGCACGCCACGGCCGCCACGGCCACGGGCGTCGGAGATGGTCCAGCCGGGAGCACCGAGCTGCTCAAGGTCGGCCAGCAATTTCTTCTCCAGGGCAGCCTCGCAGATCACTGTCAGCAAGGTGCGTAGATGCGCACTCATATCAGTTCCCCCACGCCATCAGGTATTCGGCCAGCAACAGGTAGAGCGGGATACCGAACAGGATATTGAAGGGGAAGGTGATCCCCAATGAAGCCGTCAGCGACAGCGACGGATTGGCTTCCGGCAGCGCCAGACGCATGGCCGCCGGTACGGCGATATAGGAGGCCGAGGCCGCCAGGGTGGCGAGGATCGTCGTGCCGCCCAGGGACAGGCCCATGCTACGAGCCAGCAGAGCGCCGATCAGCGCACCGAGCAGCGGCATCAGCAGGGCAAACACCGCCAAGCGCAGGCCGTGCTTCTTCAAGGCGCCGAGCTGGCCGGAGGCGATCAGGCCCATCTCCAGCAGGAAGAACGCCAGCACCGGCTTGAACATGCCGGTGTACAGCGGCTCCAGCGGCTTGATCGCCTCCTTGCCGGCCACCGCGCCAATGATCAGGCCACCGAGCAGCAGCATGATGCTCTTGCCGAGGAAGATTTCCCGGCCCAAGGCGCGCCAGTCGGTGTCACGGGCGATGCCCTTGGCCAGCAGGATGCCGACCAGAATCGCCGGAATCTCCAGAATGGCCACGAACAGCGGCATATAGCTTTCAAACTC
>JAIERF010000228.1 GCA_019747075.1 Pseudomonadaceae bacterium | reverse complement strand
CGGCGCCGGCCAGAGGGTCACACTGCGCGCCTGGGCGCCGGCACAGGCGGCACCCACCTGCAGGCCCTGGGCGTTGATCCAAATGTTCTGCTGCAACCCAAGCCCCAGGGGCTGGTCGAGAGCCTGCAAGGTCGGCGGCGTGGTGCCGTCCAGGGTCCAGGCAAAGCGCTGGCGGCGGCAGTTGGGATCATCCTTGGCCAGCGGCTGACCCAGCGGCCAGCAGATCGCCGCCACCCCAACATTCGCCGGCACCTCCTCCACCGGTAACGGCAGGCCGCGCTGACGGTCGCGGTTCACCAACAGGTCGTGGACCTGCAACATCAGCGGTGCAGCCGACGCCAGGCCGAACTGGCCGGGCACCGGGGTGCCATCCGGGCGACCGATCCAGATGCCGATCAGATAACGCGGCCCCACACCTATTGCCCAGGCATCGCGAAAGCCGTAGCTGGTACCGGTCTTCCAGGCCAGGCTGGGACGTTGCAACAGGTGCGCGCGCGGGTCGCGGTCAGGGCGGGCCTGGCCACTGAGGATGCGCCGGATGATCCACGCCGAGCCCGGCGACAACAGCCGCCGCTCAACCAGTAAGTCCTGCGGTTGCAAGCGCAAGCGAGCACTCTTGCCGCCGTGGGCCAAGGCGCGGTAACCACTCACCAAGTCCTCCAGGCGGCTGCCAGCGCCACCGAGAATCAGCGCCAGGTTAGGCTCGGCCAAGGCCGGCAAGGCCAGCGGCACGCCGGCGCTACGCAGTTCGCCGGCAAAACGCTTCGGCCCGTAAGCCTCGAGCAATTGCACCGCCGGCAAGTTGAGCGAGGTAGCCAAGGCCGCGCTGGCCGCCACCGGGCCGCTAAACCCGGCGGCGAAATTGCCCGGCCGGTAATCGCCGTAACGGCGCGGCACATCCTGCAGCAGCGACTCGGAATGAATCAGCCCAGCGTCCAGAGCCATGCCATACAGGAAGGGCTTGAGGGTCGAGCCGGGTGAGCGCTGGGCGCTGATCATGTCGACATGGCCGAAGCGCCGCGGGTCACTGATGTCCACCGAGCCCAAGTAGGCACGCACCGCCATCGTCTCGTGCTCGACCACCAGGATCGCCGCCGAGGTCCGCTCCGGCAGGCGCGCGCGCCAGCCCAGCAGCAAATCTTCCAGACGGCGCTGCAAGGCGGCGTCCAGGGTGGTGCGGATCAGCGCCGGGCTGTGCGGCGTGTTCAGCCGCCGTGCCAGCAACGGCGCCAGGCTCGGCTCGCTGCGCGGCGCCAGCAGCACCGGCTCCTCCAGCGCCTCGCGCAGTTGTGTCGGCGTCCACACCTGGAACTGCGCCAAACGCCGCAGCACCTTGTCGCGTGCCGCTTGAGCGGCGTGCGGGTGACGGTCCGGGCGCAAGCGGCTGGGCGCCTGGGGCAACACCGCAAACAGCGCCGCCTCGGCATGGGTCAACTGGCTCGGCGGCTTGCCCAGATACGCCCAACTGGCCGCTGCCACGCCCTGCAAGGTGCCACCGAAGGGCGCGCGATTGAGGTACAGGGTGAGAATGTCCGCCTTTGACAGGTGCCACTCCAGCTGCAGGGTGCGCCACAGCTGCTTGAGCTTGCCGGACAGGCTGCGCGAGTGAGGATCGAGCAGCCGCGCCACCTGCATCGACAAGGTGCTGCCACCGGACACCACCCGCCCACCGCTGAGGTTCTGCCAGGCCGCCCGCCCCAGCGCCAGCGGATTGACCCCAGGATGCTGATAGAACCAGCGGTCTTCATAGCTGAGCAGCGCCTGCAAATACGCCGGCGCCACCTGTTCGGGCGTGACCGGATATCGCCACACCCCCTCGGCATCGGCAAAGCGCCACAACGGCGTACCGTCCTCGGCTAGCACCACCCGCGCCTGATCATCCGCCGGCAACGGTAATGGAAACAGGCGGTCGGCAGACCAGAGCAGAACGAACAGGCACAACGGAGAAATGGCCAAGGCCCGCCACAGGCGGCGCGACTTGCCCGGCAATCGTTTCATGGTTGATCTCTTGACACTGCGGCGCGTCCCCCTCGCCCGCAAATGGACGAAGGGGCTGATCCGTCCGCCGCTTTACTGACCCTTCACCACCAACTGCGCCGGTGCCTCGCCCACCGCCTGCCAGTTCGGCCGGTACATGGATTCCACTTGCGGTGGCGGTACCCGGTAGATGCCCGGCGTGACTGCACGGGCCAGGTACAGCAGGTGGGTAGTGCCGTAGCCGTTAACGTCCACCGCCGCGACATAACGGTCACCGCGGAACTCCTGGTGCTTGGGCGTGGCGTTCTGCATCGCTTGCTGCCATTCCTTGACCTCGCTGCTGGCGTCTTCCAGGCTCGCGGCGCTTTGCCCGAGGTTCTGGTTTTCCAGCTCAAGGCCCGCCGGCAACAGGTCGATCACCAGCGCATCCGGCACGCGCTGTTTGGCCTCCACGGCCAGGTGCACCAGCACCAGCTCACCGCTGGCGAGGTTGTTAAGGTCCAGCGGCTCACCGTCCATGCCTAAGTATTCGCGGCGGATGCTGAGGTTCTCGCCACCAGCGGCCGGCGCCTTGACCGGGTAGCCGGAAATGCTCAGTTGCTGGAACAAGGTGCCCTCGCCCAGGCTGCGCACGCTCATCGGCTCGGCCAGTGCCGCACCTTCCAGCTTGATCCCGGACTGGCTGTTGCTCAGCGCCCGCACGTTGCCGGCCAGGCTCAGTTCGGCTTGCCAGACCTGCTCAGGCTCCAGCAACAGGCCGCGACCGGCGAGAAACAGGGCATTGCGCTCCTGAGTGGACAGGTACGGACGACCGGCCAATTCATCCGCCAAACCGAACAGACGCTCGTCCCGTTGCTTGCCGGCCAGGCTGTGCTCGTTGAGCAGGGCCAGAATCAGCGCATCGTCGCGCAGCACGCTGCCGTAATCGTGGAACCACTGCTGGTCGTCACGCTTGACCGCCAGGCCAGCCAGCAGGGCCTCGTCGGCCCGTGGCTGGTCGCCCATTTTCTGCAAGGCCACAGCCAGGTGCACCAACGGCAGACCCGAACGGGCCTCGCTGCGCCGCTCGAACAGCGTACGCAAGGCGCCCAGCGGCGCCTGCTGGCTGCGCGCCAGCACATAACCGGCGTAGGC
>JAIERF010000267.1 GCA_019747075.1 Pseudomonadaceae bacterium | reverse complement strand
CAAGAGCGCTTGCCACGGCGCCAGGGCAAACGTGCTGACTTGCTGCTGGAAAACCCACGCTTCCGCGCCGGCTACGACTTCCTGCTGCTGCGTGAAGACGCTGGCGAAGAAACCGGTGGACTGGGCGACTGGTGGACCGACTATCAGGAAGTCAACGACAGTCAGCGCCGCGTGATGATCCGCAACCTCAGCCAGCAGGAAGAGACCAGCGGCGCACCCCGCAAACGCAAGCGCAATGGGCGCAAGCGCCGCCCAGCTGCCGGCGCCCCCGCAGGCGAATGATGGAACGGGTGTATATCGGCCTCGGCAGCAACCTGGCCGAGCCACGCAAGCAACTGCACAGCGCCCTGCAGGCCATCGCCGCACTGCCGCACACACAGTTGCTGGGCGTATCGCCCTTTTACCTCAGCGACCCGCTCGGCCCGGCCGACCAGCCGCGCTACGTGAATGCAGTGGCGGCACTGGATTGCGCCCTGGCGCCGCTGGAGCTGCTCGACGCCCTGCAAACCATCGAGCTCGACCAGGGCCGGGTGCGCAAGGCCGAGCGCTGGGGACCCCGCACGCTCGACCTCGATATATTGTTGTTCGGCCAACGCGTGATCGAGGAACCGCGTCTGCAGGTACCGCACTATCACCTGCACGCCCGCGCGTTTGTCCTCTATCCGCTGGCCGACCTGGCCCCGCAACTGACTCTGGCCGATGGGCGCCAACTCAGTGCATTACTGGCCGCTTGCCCATTTGCCGGCCTGCAGCGTCTGACGCCCGACGACACGAACAATTCGCTGGCATGACGGTAACGCCAGTAACAAACCGGTAACACCTGCAATTGACTTCGCGCCCGCCCATCACGACTATAGGCATCCCGTTGCCCCCTGCCGGTGCAGAAGAGGACGATTTCCATGCCTGATGTAACCCTGACCACCCTGCAAAGCCTCAAGCAGAGCGGTGAGAAAATCGCCATGTTGACCTGCTACGACGCCACCTTCGCCCAGGCTGCCAGCCAGGCCGGAGTTGAGGTGCTGCTTGTCGGCGACTCCCTGGGAATGGTCCTGCAAGGCCATGACAGCACCCTGCCGGTCAGCGTTGCCGATATGGCTTACCACGTCGCCTGCGTGAAACGCGGCAACCGTGGCGCGCTGATTCTCGCGGACCTGCCCTTCATGGCCTATGCCACCACCGAACAGGCGCTGCATAACTGTGCAGCCCTGATGCAGGCCGGTGCACACATGGTCAAACTCGAAGGCGCCGGCTGGCTGGCCGAGCCCATCCGCCTGCTGGCCGAGCGCGGCATCCCCGCCTGCGCCCACCTGGGCCTGACCCCGCAAGCGGTGAACATCCTTGGCGGCTACAAGGTTCAGGGCCGCCAGGAAGCCCAGGCGCGGCAGATGCGTGCCGACGCCATGGCTCTGGAACAGGCCGGCGCCGCCATGCTGCTGCTGGAATGCGTGCCCAACGCCCTGGCAGAAGAGATCAGCCAGGCGGTCAAAATCCCGGTGATCGGCATTGGCGCCGGCGCCGCCACCGACGGCCAAGTATTGGTATTGCATGACATGCTCGGCCTGTCCCTGACTGGCCGCACACCCAAGTTCGTAAAGAACTTCATGGCCGGTCAAGACAGCATCAGCGCCGCCATCAGCGCATATGTCAGCGCCGTCAAAGGCCTGAGCTTCCCGGCCGCCGAACACGGATTCTCTGCATGAATACAGTTAGAACGGTGCGCGAGTTGCGCGCCGCAGTGGCCCGCGCTCGTGGCGAAGGCAAGCGTATCGGTTTCGTCCCGACCATGGGCAACCTGCATGACGGCCACGCCGCCCTGGTGGAAAAAGCCGGTCAGCGCGTCGACTTCGTGGTGGCCAGCATCTTCGTCAATCCGCTGCAGTTCGGCGTCAACGAAGACCTCGCCAGCTACCCGCGCACCCTCGAAGCCGATCAGGAACGCCTGCTGAATGCTGGCTGCAACCTGCTGTTCGCCCCAACGGTAGAAGAAATGTATCCGCAAGGCATGGCCGGCCAGACCCTGGTTAGCGTACCTGGCGTTTCCGACGGTCTGTGCGGCGCCAGTCGGCCTGGGCACTTCGCCGGGGTTGCCACGGTGGTGTGCAAGCTGTTCAACATGGTCCAACCGGACCTGGCCGTGTTCGGGCAAAAGGACTACCAGCAGTTGGCGGTGATCCGCACCCTGGTGCACGACCTCAACATGCCGATCCAGATCATTGGCGAACCGACCGTGCGCGCCGACGACGGCCTGGCGCTGTCCTCGCGCAACGGCTACCTGGATGCCCAGCAGCGCAGCAGTGCGCCGGTGATCTACCGCACCCTGTGCACCCTGGCTGAGGCCATACGGGCTGGCGACAGCGACTTTGCCCAGCTGCAAGCCCAAGCCAAGGCCAGCCTGGAAGCCGCTGGCCTGCGCCCGGACTATGTGGAAATCCGCAACGCCAATGATCTGCAGCCTGCCAGCCGTGAAGACCGCCAACTGGTGATCCTCGCCGCCGCCTTTATCGGCAGCACCCGCTTGATCGACAACCTGGCCTTCAATCTCGACCTGCCGGCCTGACGCCCGCGCCAGTCCGCCATTGCATCCGTTCCAAGGAGTTCGCCATGCACGCCATCATGCTCAAAGCCAAACTGCACCGCGCCGAAGTGACCCATGCGGTCCTCGACTACGAGGGCTCCTGCGCCATCGACGGCGAATGGCTGGACCTGTCGGGCATCCGTGAATACGAGCAAATCCAGATCTATAACGTCGACAACGGCGAACGCTTCACCACCTACGCCATCCGCGGTGAAGCCGGCTCACGGATGATCTCGGTGAATGGCGCTGCTGCGCATAAAGCCAGCGTCGGCGATCGGGTGATCATCTGTGCCTACGCCCATTACAGCGAAGCCGAGCTGGCCAACTTCCAGCCGCGCATGCTGTACATGGCGCCGGGTAACGAACTGAGCCACACCAGCAATGCGATTCCCGTACAGGTAGCCTAACGCTGCCCGCACGCTAGACTGCAAGCCCGGAACTGTCCGGGCTTTTTCATGCTCAAAGGCTGCACACAATTCAAGGAAGCCGCCACATGGCGTATTACCAGAACCCCCTCGACGCCACGACCCTG
>JAIERF010000281.1 GCA_019747075.1 Pseudomonadaceae bacterium | reverse complement strand
TCGGCGATGATGAACTTGCGCTTGGCGGTGCTGAAATAGCGGTACGCCACGTCGATGGTGATGCCCTGCTCGCGCTCGGCCTGCAGACCATCCACCAGCAGCGCCAGGTCGATGTCTTCACCGGTGGTGCCGACCTTCTTCGAGTCTTTGGTAATGGCTTCCAGATGGTCTTCGTAGATCATCTTCGAGTCGTGCAGCAGGCGCCCAATCAGGGTGCTCTTGCCGTCGTCAACGTTGCCGCAGGTGAGGAAGCGCAGCAGCTCTTTACGCTCATGTTGTGCCAGGTAGGCCTGGATGTCTTCGCTGATCAAATCGTCTTGGTGCGACATATAAAAACCCTACTTAGAAATAGCCCTGGCGTTTTTTGTCTTCCATCGAACCGGCACCGTCATGGTCGATTACGCGACCCTGACGCTCGGAGGTTCGAGCCAAGAGCATTTCCTGAATGATATCGGTGAGGCTGGTGGCCTCGGACTCCACCGCGCCGGTCAGCGGGTAGCAGCCGAGGGTACGGAAACGCACCTTCTTCTTGACGATACGGGCCTTGTCCTCATCGCTGAGGTGCTCAAGGATGCGCTCGTCGTCGATCATGATCAGGGTGCCGTTCTTCTCGATCACGTCGCGTTCGGCGGCGAAGTACAGCGGCACGATCGGGATGCCTTCCAGATAGATGTACTGCCAGATGTCCAACTCGGTCCAGTTGGACAGCGGGAACACGCGAATCGACTCGCCCTTGTTGACCTTGCCGTTGTACACATTCCACAGCTCAGGGCGCTGGTTCTTTGGGTCCCAGCGGTGCTTGCTGTCGCGGAACGAGTACACACGCTCCTTGGCGCGGGATTTCTCTTCGTCGCGGCGCGCGCCACCGAAGGCAGCATCGAAGCCGTACTTGTCCAGAGCCTGCTTCAAGCCCTCGGTTTTCATGATGTCGGTGTGCTTGGCACTGCCGTGGGTGAACGGGTTGATGTTCTGCGCCACGCCATCGGGGTTGATGTGAGTAATCAACTCCAGGCCATATTCCTTGACCATTTTCTCGCGGAACGAATACATCTCCTGGAACTTCCAGCGAGTATCCACATGCATCACCGGGAACGGCAGCTTGCCGGGGAAGAACGCCTTGCGGGCCAGGTGCAGCATTACGGCGGAATCTTTACCGATGGAATAGAGCATCACCGGATTATCAAACTCGGCGGCGACCTCGCGGATGATGTGGATGCTTTCCGCCTCCAGCTGTTTCAGATGCGTCATTTTGTCGAGCATGGCTACTCACATTGGCAATAGGACGGCCGGCGGGCCGTGGACGAGGCGCGAACTTTAGCACAGCACCTGCTTCTAATCAGGCGCCTAGTTAGATCTAAAGGTTCTAGCCATATTCCCCTTAAACGGGGTTTGGGCAGTCGATAAACAGGTGTTCGAGGGCAAAGCGCCGGGCTAGATAATCGCCCAGGGCCTGCACCCCATAACGCTCGGTGGCGTGATGGCCGGCGGCAATAAAGCTGATGCCGTTTTCCCGCGCGCTGTGCACGGTCTGCTCCGAGGCCTCGCCGGTCAGGTACAGATCGACACCGGCGGCAATCGCCTGATCGATGTAGCCCTGACCACCACCGGTGCACCAGCCGACCCGGTGAATCAGGCCGTCCCCCTCAATCAGCAACGGCTCGCGCCCCAGCACGTCATGGACCTTGCGGGCAAAGTCGCGGCCGCTCATGGGCTCGGCCAGGGCTCCGACCAGGCCGACACTGCGTGGGTTATCGGCCTCCAAAGGACCTTCGACGATCAGGTCGAGCTGGCGCGCCAGCTGTACGTTGTTGCCCACCTCGGGATGCACATCCAGGGGCAGGTGATAGGCCAGCAGGCTGATGTCGTGGCTGAGCAGTGTCTTCAGGCGGCGCTGCTTGATCCCGGTAATGCACGGATTCTCGCCCTTCCAGAAGTAGCCGTGATGCACTAGCACCACATCGGCATCGGCTTCCACCGCCGCATCCAGCAGCGCCTGGCTGGCGGTCACACCGCTGACAATGCGCCGCACCTGCGGCCGCCCCTCAACCTGCAGGCCATTGGGGCAGTAATCGCTGATGCGCGCGGCATTCAGGTAACGCTCGGCTTCTTCCACCAGGGTGGTCAGGGCAATGGCCATGGCAAAGGTTCTCCAAAACTGTCGACAAAGCCGGCAAACAGGCTGTTTGTGCAGCGGCCGGGCTCTCTATAATGGCGCCACCTTAAGGGCCACCTCCGGCCCTCGCAACCCTCAGGATTCATTCCATGCCCAAGGCCCTGCGATTTTATGGCTGGCCGCTACTGGTCGGCGTGCTCGCCGCCCTGCTGATCATCCAGCGCTACCCCGAGTGGGTCGGCCTGCCGCGCCAGGACGTGCACCTGCAGCAAGCGCCGAGCTACGGCCTGCTGCAGCAAGGCCCGGTGTCCTATGCCGAGGCAGTGGGCAACGCGGCACCGGCGGTGGCCAACCTGTACACCACCAAAGTGGTGAGCAAGCCGGCCTCGCCACTGGCCAATGACCCGCAATATCAGCACTTTTATGGCGACAACCTGCCCAAGCAGCGGCGTATGGAGTCGAGCCTGGGTTCAGCAGTGATCATGAGCCCGGAAGGCTATCTGCTGACCAACAACCACGTGGTCAGCGGTGCCGACCAGATTATCGTGGCTCTCAAGGATGGCCGCGAAACCCTGGCCAAGGTCATCGGCAGCGACCCGGAAACCGACCTGGCAGTGCTCAAGATCGACCTCCCAGACCTCCCAGCCATAACCCTCGGCCACTCCAACAAGATCCAGATCGGCGACGTGGCGCTGGCCATCGGCAACCCCTTCGGCGTCGGCCAGACCGTAACCATGGGCATCATCAGCGCCACCGGGCGTAACCAACTGGGGCTGAACACCTATGAGGACTTTATTCAGACCGACGCGGCGATCAACCCCGGCAACTCCGGTGGCGCCTTGGTGGATGCACTGGGCAATCTGATCGGCATCAATACCGCGATTTTCTCCAAGTCCGGCGGCTCGCAAGGCATCGGCTTTGCCATTCCGAGCAAACTGGCCCTGGAGGTGATGAACGCCATCATCGAACACGGCCG
>JAIERF010000177.1 GCA_019747075.1 Pseudomonadaceae bacterium | reverse complement strand
TCTGACCTGGGTCATGGACTGTAAGTAACGCGGCTTTCCTCGCCGACGTTTCCGGGTAGAATGCTGCCTTCGCAAGCGGCCATGAGGGCCGCGCGGGTGACTCTAATTGCCACCCTTCATCCATACGCGTGGAAGAATCTGTCGATATGTTTGCGCCTTTGTTAAAGAAACTCTTCGGAAGCAAGAACGAGCGTGAAGTTAAACGCATGCTCAAAACGGTCCAGGCCGTTAACGCTTTTGAAGAGCAAATGCTTGCTCTGTCCGATGAGCAATTGCGGGCCAAGACCGCTGAGTTCCAAGCGCGCCTGGCCAAGGGCGAGACACTCGATCAGCTCCTTCCGGAAGCCTTTGCCGTAGCCCGTGAGGCTGGCAAGCGGGTGATGGGCATGCGTCACTTCGATGTGCAGCTGGTGGGCGGCATGACCCTGCACGAAGGCCGTATTGCCGAGATGCGCACCGGCGAGGGTAAAACCCTGGTGGCAACTCTGGCCGTGTACCTGAATGCCCTCGAAGGCAAAGGCGTGCACGTGGTCACCGTCAACGACTACCTGGCCCGTCGTGACGCCAACTGGATGCGTCCGCTGTATGAATTCCTTGGTCTGACAGTGGGTGTTGTCACCCCGTTTATGGATCCGCAGGAAAAGCGCTTGGCTTATGCCGCCGACATCACCTACGGCACCAACAACGAATTCGGTTTCGACTACCTGCGCGACAACATGGCGTTCAGCCTGGAAGAGAAATTCCAGCGCGAGATGAACTTCGCCGTGATCGACGAAGTTGACTCCATCCTGATCGACGAAGCGCGTACTCCGCTGATCATCTCCGGTCAGGCCGAAGACAGCTCCAAGCTCTACACCCAGATCAATCTGCTGATTCCAAAGCTGAAACTGCATGTTGAAGAAGAGGAAGGTGTCGTAACCCAGGAAGGTCATTACACCCTCGACGAGAAGACTCGCCAGGTTGAACTGAACGAGCAGGGTCATCAATACATCGAAGAGTTGCTCACCGAAGCCGGCTTGCTGGCCGAGGGCGAGAGCCTGTATTCGGCGCACAACCTGGGTCTGCTGACCCACGTTTACTCGGGCCTGCGCGCGCACAAGCTGTTCCATCGCAACGTCGAATACATCGTGCAGAAGGATCAGGTTCTGCTGGTCGATGAGCATACCGGCCGCACTATGCCCGGTCGTCGCTTGTCCGAAGGCCTGCACCAGGCTATCGAAGCCAAAGAAGGCTTGCCGATTCAGGCCGAGAGCCAAACCCTGGCTTCGACCACCTTCCAGAACTACTTCCGCCTGTACAAAAAGCTCTCCGGCATGACCGGTACAGCGGACACCGAAGCGTTTGAGTTCCAGCAAATCTACGGCCTGTCCGTGGTGGTGATCCCGACCAACAAAGAGCTGGCGCGTAAAGACTTCAACGACCTGGTCTACCTGACCCAGGAAGAGAAGTACGCGGCGATCATTACCGATATTCAAGAGTCGCTGGAGCAGGGCCGTCCGGTACTGGTCGGTACGGCCACCATCGATAGCTCCGAGTATGTTTCGCAGCTGCTCAACAAGGCCGGTATCGAGCACAAGGTACTCAACGCCAAGTTCCACGAAAAAGAAGCCGAGATCATTGCCCAGGCTGGTCGTCCGGGTGCGCTGACCATCGCCACCAACATGGCAGGTCGTGGTACCGACATCCTGCTGGGCGGTAACTGGGAAGTTGAAGTCGCGGCTCTGGAAAATCCGACGCCTGAGCAGATCGCGCAAATCAAGAGCGACTGGCAGAAGCGTCACCAGCAGGTTATCGCCTCCGGTGGCCTGCATGTGATTGCTTCCGAGCGCCACGAATCGCGCCGTATCGACAACCAGTTGCGCGGTCGCGCCGGTCGTCAGGGCGACCCGGGTTCGAGCCGGTTCTACCTGTCGCTGGAAGACAGCCTGATGCGCATCTTCGCCTCTGACCGGGTGAAGAACTTCATGAAGGCTCTGGGCATGCAGGCCGGTGAAGCCATCGAGCATCGCATGGTCACCAACGCCATCGAAAAAGCCCAGCGCAAGGTTGAAGGCCGTAACTTCGACATGCGTAAGCAGTTGCTGGAATTCGACGACGTGGCCAACGAGCAGCGCAAAGTGATCTATCACATGCGTAACAGCTTGCTGGCGGCGGACAATATTGGCGAAACCATTGCCGAGTTCCGCGAGGAAGTGCTGGAGCTGACCATCAACCAGCACATCCCGCCGCAGTCGCTGCCGGAACAGTGGGATCTGCCGGGTCTGGAGCAGGCGCTGTACAGCGATTTCGGCCTGCGTCTGCCGATCAAGCAATGGCTCGACGAAGACGACAATCTTCACGAAGACGGCGTACGGGTGAGAATCACCGAGCAGTTACTGGCCGCCTACCGCGAGAAAGAAGAAGAGGCCAGTGCCGAGGCGCTGCGCACTTTCGAGAAGCAGATTCTGCTGCGTGTGCTCGATGATCTGTGGAAAGACCATCTGCAGACCATGGACCATCTGCGTCACGGCATTCACCTGCGCGGTTATGCGCAGAAGAATCCGAAGCAGGAGTACAAGCGCGAGTCGTTTACCTTGTTCCAAGAGCTGTTGGCGTCGATCAAGCGCGACACCATTCGTGTCCTGTCCCATGTTCAGGTCCGTCGTGAAGACCCGGCTGAGGAAGAAGCGCGTCTGCGTCACGAGGCCGAAGAACTGGCCAAGCGTATGCAATTCCAGCACGCCGAGGCGCCGAGCATGGTCGCCCCTGAGGCTGAGTTGGCTGAAGAAGGTGATGTGGTTAGCGTCGCTGAGCCGGTGCGCAATGAACCGAAAGTGGGCCGCAATGAAGCCTGTCCGTGCGGCTCGGGTAAAAAATACAAGCACTGCCACGGGCAAATCAGCTAAGTCTGGCTAGGCTGTGTTCTGCGCCGCGACCGGCTTAGCCGCTCGCGGCGTTTTTCCGTTAATTTTTCGATAAGGAGCTCACTACATGGCTGTTGGTCTTGGTCCTCTGCCTACCCTGCATCCGGTTCCCGGTTTTGAACTGGGCATTGCCTCTGCTGGCATCAAGCGCCCAGGGCGCAAAGATGT
>JAIERF010000280.1 GCA_019747075.1 Pseudomonadaceae bacterium | reverse complement strand
AGCAAGGCTTTATCCGCTACCTCGGCCGGCGCAAGGAGATGCTCAAGGTCAACGGCATGAGCGTGTTCCCCAGCGAGCTGGAAGCCCTGCTCGGACAACACCCGGCCCTACTGGCCAGCGCCGTGATCGGCCGCACCGACGCCCAGCGCGGCCAGCAGCCAGTGGCCTTCGTGGTGCTCAAACCCGGCAGCGCGGAAGATGCCGAGACACTCACCGCCTGGTGTCGCGACGCCATGGCCAGCTACAAGGTGCCGGAGATCCGCGTGGTCGCGGCGCTGCCGATGACCGCCACCGGCAAAGTGAAGAAGAACGAATTGGAGAACCTGCTGTGAGCGCGCCCTTTACTGCCCTGCTGATCGCCAACCGCGGCGAAATCGCCATCCGCATCGCCCGCGCCTGCGCCGACCTGGAGATCCGTTCGGTGGCGGTGTTCGCCGAAGACGACGACGCCAGCCTGCACACGCGCAAGGCCGACCTCGCCGTGCCGCTCAAAGGCCGTGGCGTGCCGGCCTACCTGGACATGGACCAGCTGATCGCCATTGCCGCCGCCCAAGGCTGCGACGCCATCCACCCCGGTTACGGCTTCCTCGCCGAGAACGCCGAGTTCGCCCGCCGCTGCCAGGCCGCCGGCATCACCTTTATCGGCCCAGCGCCAGAGGTGCTCGAACTGTTCGGCGACAAGGCCGCCGCCCGCGCCCTGGCCGAGCGCTGCGGCGTGCCGCTGGTGGCCGGGATTAACCAAGCGGTGAGCCTGGAACAGGCCCAGGCCTTCTGCGCCGAGCATGGCGCCGTGATGCTCAAGGCCCTGGCCGGCGGTGGTGGCCGCGGCATGCGCGCGGTGTTCGAGCCGGCGGAACTGGCCGAAGCCTACGCCCGCTGCCAGTCCGAGGCGCAGGCGGCGTTCGGTAACGGCGCCCTGTACATCGAGCAGCTGGTGAGTGACGCGCGGCATATCGAAGTGCAGGTGCTGGGCGACGGTTCCGGTGCCGTCAGCCATCTGTGGGAACGCGACTGCAGCCTGCAACGACGCAACCAAAAACTGGTGGAAATCGCCCCCAGCCCCGACCTGGACAGCGATGTACGCGATGCCATGATCGCCGCCGCCCTGCATCTGGCGGCCGAGGTGAAGTACTGCGGCATCGGCACCTTCGAGTTCCTCCTCGACGCGGCACAGCCGGGGCGTTTCTACTTTATGGAAGCCAACCCGCGGGTGCAGGTGGAGCACACCGTCAGCGAACAAGTCACCGGCATCGACCTGCTGCACACCCAGCTCAAGCTGGCCGCCGGCCAGTCCCTGGCCGCACTCGGCCTGTTGCAGCCGCCGGCCGTGCAGGGCTTCGCGGTGCAACTGCGGATCAACCTGGAAACCCTGCACGCCGACGGCAGCACACGCCCGGCGGTCGGCACCCTGACTGCCTTTGATCCGCCCAGCGGCCCCGGCCTGCGCGTGGATGGCTACGGCTACGCCGGCTACCCGGTAAGCCCCAGCTACGACTCGCTGCTGGCCAAACTGATCGCCCAGGGCGCGGACTACCCGGCCGCCCTACGCCGCGCCTACCGAGCCCTCAGCGAGTTCCGTCTGGAGGGCGTGGCCAACAACCTGCACCTGCTGCAAAACCTGCTGCGCCACCCGGCCGTGCAGCGCCATCAGGTCAACACCCGCTTTGTCGAAAACCAACTGACCGAGTTGCTCGCACCTCAGCCACAGGCCCACGCCCATCGCTATTTTGCCGTCAGCAGTGCCAGCGTGGCCGCCACCCTGCACAGCGTCGACGCCCCGCCCGGCAGCGTGCCGCTGACCACCCCCAACACCGGCGTGCTGGTGTGCCTGGAGGTGGCCGAGGGCGATGCCGTGGCCGCTGGCCAGAGCATCGCCGTGCTGGAAGCGATGAAGATGGAGTTCGTGGTCAAGGCCAGTCACAGCGGCATCGTCCGCGCCCTGGCTGCGCACCCCGGCGACACCCTCGCGGAAGGCCAGACTCTGTTGTTTATCGAGCCCGCCGAAGTCGACGGCAGCGCCCAACATGATGAGCAGAGCCTGGACCTGGCGCATATTCGCGCTGACCTCGCCGAGGTGCTGGAGCGTCACGCCCTGCTCACCGATGCCCGCCGCCCCGAGGCCGTGGCCAAGCGGCGCAAGACCGGCCAGCGCAGCGCCCGGGAAAACCTCGCCGACCTGCTGGACGACGGCAGCTTCAGTGAATACGGCGCCCTGGCCCTGGCCGCGCAACGGCGTCGGCGCTCAACCGAGGAACTGCTGCAACTGAGCCCCGCCGACGGCCTGATCGCCGGCATCGGCACGGTGAATGCCGCGGCGTTCGGCAGCCAAGCCGCGCGCTGCATGAGCATCGCCTACGACTACACGGTATTCGCCGGTACCCAAGGGGTGATCAACCACAAGAAGACCGACCGCATGCTGCAACTGGCCGAGCAGTGGCGCCTGCCACTGGTGCTGTTTGCCGAAGGCGGCGGCGGCCGGCCGGGTGATACCGATTTCGTCGGCGTGGCCGGCCTCGACTGCCACACCTTTGTCGGCATGGCCAAGCTGTCCGGTCTGGTGCCGCTGGTGGGCGTGGTGTCCGGGCGCTGTTTCGCCGGCAACGCCGCCCTGCTCGGCTGCTGCGACGTGATTATCGCCACCGAAAACGCGACTATCGGTATGGCCGGGCCGGCGATGATTGAGGGCGGCGGCCTGGGTCGCTTCACGCCTGAGCAAGTCGGCCCAGTCAACGTGCAAGGCCCCAACGGCGTGATCGACGTGCAGGTGGCCGACGAGGCCGCCGCCGTGCAGGTAGCCAAGCAATACCTGAGCTACTTCCAGGGCCCGCTGGCCAACTGGCAGTGCCGCGACCAGCGCGAGCTGCGCCAGCTGATCCCGGAAAACCGCCTGCGCGTGTATGACATCCGCGAGGTGATCGCCACCCTGGCCGACGCCGACAGCGTGCTGGAGTTGCGCCGTGCGTTTGCCCCGGGGCTAATTACCGCGCTGATCCGCATCGAAGGCCGGCCATTCGGCTTATTGGCCAACAACCCGGCGCACCTCGGTGGCGCCAT
>JAIERF010000138.1 GCA_019747075.1 Pseudomonadaceae bacterium | reverse complement strand
ATGAGCGCCCAGCGCGCCGACTCCAATGGCCCGCTGATCTTCTCCATCGGCGGCCTGTTTCTCGCCTATATGCTGTTCGGCTGGTTCGGTGCGGTCATCAAGGAGAGTCGCGCCGGCCTGTACAGCGCGCAGATGGATCGCTCATTCCGCTGGGGCATGAGCTGGTTCATTTTCTCCGAGGTGATGTTCTTCGCTGCCTTCTTCGGCGCGCTGTTCTACGTCCGTACCTTTGCCGGCCCCTGGCTGGGTGGCGATGGCGCCAAGGGCGTGGCGAATATGCTCTGGCCGAACTTCGAGTACGTCTGGCCGCTGTTGCAGACCCCTGATCCCAAGCTGTTTCCGGCGCCCAAGGAGGTCATCGATCCTTGGCATCTACCGTTGCTCAACACCGTGCTGCTGGTCAGCTCCAGCGTCACCCTGACCATCGCCCACCATGCCCTCAAACACGGCAAGCGCGCGCTGCTCAAGGCCTGGCTGGCGCTGACCATTGTTCTGGGCGTGACCTTTCTCGGCTTTCAGGCGGTGGAGTATGTCGAGGCTTACCGCGAACTGGGGTTGACCCTGGGCTCGGGTATCTACGGTTCGACCTTCTTCATGCTCACGGGTTTTCACGGTGCCCACGTTACCCTCGGCACGGTGATGCTGGCGGTGATGCTGGTGCGCATTCTGCGCGGCCATTTCGATGCCGAGCATCAGTTCGGCTTCGAGGCCGCCAGTTGGTACTGGCACTTTGTCGATGTGGTGTGGATCGCCCTGTTCGTCTTCGTCTACGTGCTGTAACGCGTCGGCCGCGGCAGGCCAGGGGGCTGTCGCGGGGTGTTTACCAGGGCGCGTGGGACACCAGTTGACCGCTATAGAAGCCCCAGACCAACAGGGCCACGGTCAGTCCGGTGAGGGTCACGCGCAAGGTCAGCGCATTGACCAGGCGGGTGCCCTGGCCTTCGTCCTTGACCAGAAAGAACAAGCCGCTGAACAGACTGGCCACGGTGGCCAACAGCAAGATGACGATCGCCGCTTTGAGCATGGCGTGACTCCTGGGGAGGGGTGATGCACAGCAGTATAGCCAGCCAGTTCGCGCTGTTCGGGGGGCGCCCATGAGGGCCTTTCGTCCTGGCCTGCTGCCCACTTTGGTGGTGCTGGCACTGCTGGCGTTGTTGCTGACCCTGGGGGCCTGGCAGCTGCAACGGGCGGACGAAAAGAGCGCCTTGCTGGCCAGCCAGGAGGCCCGCCGGCAGGCGCCAGCCCAGCCTATCGGCGAGCTGGAGCGCAGCGCCGATCCGGCCTTCCAGCGGGTTTTGCTGCGCGGCTACTTCGATGGCGAGCACAGCCTGCTGCTGGATAACCGCACCCGCGATGGCCGGGTTGGCGTCGAGCTGCTGCAACCTTTCTACGATCAACCCAGCGGCCTGTGGTTGCTGCTCAACCGCGGTTGGTTGCCGTGGCCGGATCGGCGTACCCCTGTGGCATTCAGCACCCCGGCGGGGGCGCTGCAGCTACAGGCTTGGATCTACGTGGCGCCGGGGGAAAGTTTCCAGTTGCAGGCCGACCAGCCGGGCAGTGCCTGGCCGCAACTGCTGACCCGCACCGATGCGGGCGCCCTGTGGCGGCAATTGGGGCGCGCCGGTTGGCCCTATGAATTGCGCCTGTTGCCGGGGCCGGCAGCCTATCAGGCGGACTGGGCGGTGGTGGCCATGGGCCCGGAGAAACACCTGGGCTATGCCGTACAGTGGTTTGCCCTGGCAGTGGCGCTGGCCTGTTTGTTTATCTATTTCGGTATCCGTAATGCCAAGGAGCAGTCCGATGCAGCCAGTCAGTCACGCTAAAACTCCGGGGCGTCGTGGGCGCCTGCAATTGCTCTTGCTGCTGGCGGCCACCATCGGGCCGATCCTGCTGGCGACCGCCATGTACAAATGGCAATTCTGGGTGCCAGAAAGCCGCAACTACCACGGCGAGCTGATTGGCAACGGGCAGAGCCGCGCCGAGCTGGGGGTGGCCGCGGCGGAAACGCGCTGGCAACTGCTGGTTACGGCGCCGGTCAGCTGTCAGCGCGACTGTCAGCAATTGGTGTATCTGGCCCGGCAGATCCAGATCGGTCTCGGCCGTGAGGCGGGGCGCGCCAGCCATGCCCTGGCCAGTGCCGAGCCGCTGGCGCCACACCTGCAGAACCAGCTGCAGACGGAATACCCGCAACTCGGGCGCTTTGCCCTCGACCGCCAGCAGCATGACCGCCTGCGTCATGGCGACCCGGCGGCGCAGCTATGGATCATCGACCCTCACGGCAACCTGGTGCTGCGCTATGACGCCACGGCCAATGGCAAGCAGATCCTCAATGACCTGCGCCTGCTGCTGAAGCTGTCGAATATCGGTTAAGGAAGCTATATGGCCAAGCCTGGATATCGCCTTGCTCTGTTTGCCACCGCGCTGGCTCTGCTGGTGGTGCTGTTGGGCGCCTACACGCGCCTCACCCATGCCGGCCTTGGGTGTCCGGATTGGCCCGGCTGTTATGGATTTATCGGCGTGCCTCAGAGTGCCGAGCAGTTGGCCCATGCCGAGCAGCATTACCCGCAGGCGCCGGTCGAGGCGCACAAGGGCTGGAACGAGATGGTCCATCGCTACTTTGCCGGCAGCCTCGGCCTGCTGATTTTGGCCCTGGCGATTCAGGCCCTGCGTCGCCGCCGCGAATCTGAGCAGCCCCTGAAATTGCCGTTGCTGCTGCTGGGGTTGGTGACCTTACAGGCGGCGTTCGGCATGTGGACGGTGACCCTCAAACTCTGGCCCCAGGTGGTTACCGCACACCTGCTCGGCGGCTTCGCGACCTTGAGTTTGCTGCTGTTACTGACTTTGCGGCTGTCCGCCCGTTGGCCCGCTTTGCCCGAGTTGAGTGTTCGCCTGCGTCGCCTGGCGGCGTTGTGCCTGTTGCTGGTGATCGGTCAGATTGCCCTCGGCGGCTGGGTCAGCAGCAACTATGCGGCGGTGGCCTGTATCGATCTGCCGACTTGCCATGGCCAGTGGTGGCCGGCGATGGATTTTGCCAACGGCTT
>JAIERF010000145.1 GCA_019747075.1 Pseudomonadaceae bacterium | reverse complement strand
GTTGACGAAAATCTCAGCGAAACCGAACTGTACCAGCAGGCGCAGGACGACCTGGACACCAGCAGCTACAGCAGCGCAGTGAGCAAGCTCAAGGCTTTGGAGTCGCGCTATCCGTTCGGCCGCTATGCCGAACAGGCGCAGCTGAACCTGATCTACGCCTACTACAAGAACATGGAGCCGGAAGCCGCTAAGTCCGCCGCTGAACGCTTTATCCGCCTGCACCCACAGGACCCGAACGTTGACTACGCCTACTACCTCAAGGGCCTGACCTCGTTTGACCAGGACCGCGGCATCATGGCGCGCTTTCTGCCATTGGACATGACCAAGCGCGACCCTGGCGCTGCCCGCGACTCGTTCAACGAATTCGCCCAGTTGACCAGCCGCTACCCTAATAGCCGCTACTCGCCCGACGCCAAGAACCGCATGGTGTACCTGCGCAACCTGCTGGCCGCCTATGAAGTACATGTTGGCCACTACTATATCCAGCGCCAGGCTTACGTCGCCGCCGCCAACCGCGGCCGCTACATCGTGGAAAACTTCCAGGAAACCCCCGCAGTGGCCGACGGTCTGGCGCTGATGGTTGAGTCTTATCAACGCCTGGGCATGACCGACCTGGCTGCTACCAGCCTTGACCTGCTCAAACAGAACTACCCTGAATCGTCGTTCCTAGTCGACGGCCAGTTCGTGCCCAGCGAAGCCGAAGCCGACAACCGCAGCTGGCTGAGCAAGGCCACCCTCGGCCTGCTGGAAAGCGACGCGCCACTGCCACCTGGCCAGACCCGCGCCAGCCAAGACGTGATCCGCCAGTACGAAAATGCCGAGGAAGAAATACCCGACGAACTGCAGCCGGAAAACCAGGACGAGGCTGCCACTGAAGATGAGCCGGCCAGCGACGACAGCAACAGCGACCGTTCGGTCTGGAGCTACATGACCTTCGGCGTGTTCGACTGATCGTCCGCAGGTGATCCAAGAGGGAGGCCATTGGCCTCCCTTTTTTATTCAGGCGGTCGATCGCCCTCAACGCCCCTGTGCTGACACCCCGCCGCCGGCTAAACTCGGGGTTTTCGCCAAGATGAGATCGCCATGCTGTTTCGCCTGCTGTTTACGCTGGCCCTCCTGGGCACCCTGATCTGGTTCTGGCGCCGCAGCCGCCGCGCCAACACCCGCCCACCACAGGGCGAACCCAGCAGCGAAACCATGGTCCGCTGCGCCCGCTGCGACATTCACCTGCCGCAGCGCCTCGCCCTGCAACAGCAAGACCACTGGTACTGCTGCCAGGACCACCTGCAACAAGGCCCCGCATCGCGTGAGTAATGAAACCATCCCTCTGAGCAGTAACCAGGGACTGCGCATCCTGCGGCTGTCGCACCTGTACCGCCTGATCATCGGCATAGCTCTGGTGGTACTGATCTCCAGCGACATCGATGAGCAGGTGCTAGACCTCGCCAACAGCTCGCTGTTTCGCTATGTCAGCTGGGCCTATCTGGGCTGCAACCTGCTGTTTGCCGCCTGGGTGCGTAACCCCGCTCACCTGTTGCAGGTGTTTACCGTCGCCCTGCTCGATGTGCTGCTGCTCTCGGCACTGTTCTACGCCGCCGGCGGCAGCCCGAGCGGCCTGGGCAACCTGCTGATCGTCGCAGTGGCGATTGCCAACATCCTGCTGCGCGGCCGCATCGGCCTGTTGATCGCTGCCGTGGCGGCCATCGGCATGATCTACCTGACCTTCTACCAGAGCATCAGCCGCCCGGCCGCCGCCAACCAGTACCTGCAAGCCGGCGCCCTCGGCGCTTTGTGCTTCGCCGCCGCCATCGTGCTGCAAGGCCTGACCCGCCGCCTGCAATTGAGCGAAAGCCTGGCCGCCCAGCGCGCCGCCGACGTGGCTAACCTGGAGGCCCTCAACAGCCTGATTTTGCAGCGCATGCGCACCGGCATCCTACTGCTCGACAACCAACACCGCGTGCTGCTGGCCAACCCCGGCGCCCTCAGCCTGCTGGGCCATGAGTCACTGCAAGGCAAGGTGCTTGATCCGCACTGCATCGAGCTGGTCAAGCGCCTGCAACAATGGCGAATCAACCCGAGCATGCGCCCACAAAGCATGCAGGCCCTGAGCAACGGCCCACTGCTGCAACCGAGTTTTGTGCACATGCAACGCGGCGAGAAAATCGACACACTGGTGTTTCTCGATGACATCTCGCAGATCGCCCAACAGGCACAACAATTGAAGCTGGCCTCCCTCGGCCGCCTGACCGCCGGCATCGCCCACGAAATCCGCAACCCGCTCGGCGCCATCAGCCATGCGGCGCAGTTACTGCAGGAATCAGAAGAGCTACCCAGCAGCGACAGACGCCTGGCGCAAATCATCCAGGACCATTCACGACGGATGAATCTGGTGATTGAGAACGTGCTGCAACTGTCGCGCCGGCGCCAGGCCGAACCCCAACTGCTCGATCTCAAGTATTGGCTGCACCGCTTCGCCAGCGAGTTCCGCCAGAACCTGCCCGAACAACAGACCCTGCACCTGAAAACCTGCAGCGGCAGCCTGAAAACCCGCATGGACCCGCACCAGCTGACCCAGGTGCTGACCAACCTGGTACAGAACGGCCTGCGCTACAGCAGCCAGTGCCACCCACAAGGCCAGGTCTGCCTCGACCTGTTTCGCGACCCGATCAGCGACCTGCCGGTGCTTGAGGTGCTGGATGACGGCCCCGGCGTACCGGACGAACAGTTACAGAATATATTTGAGCCGTTCTATACCACCGACAACAAAGGCACCGGCCTGGGCCTGTATATTTCCCGCGAGCTGTGCGAGAGCAATCAGGCCCGTCTGGACTACCAGCGTCGCCAGAGCGGCGGCAGTTGCTTACGCATCACCTTCGCCCATTCACGCAAACTGAGCTAATCATGAGCCGGCAGAGAGCACTGATCGTCGACGACGAACCCGATATCCGCGAGCTGCTGGAAATCACCCTCGGCCGCATGAAGCTCGACACCCGCAGCGCCCGCAACGTCAAGGAAGCCCGCGACTGGCTGGCTCGCGA
>JAIERF010000039.1 GCA_019747075.1 Pseudomonadaceae bacterium | reverse complement strand
CGGTTATCCGGGGCTTTTTGTTTCTAGGCGGCTTGGCGTTTCAGCCAATCGGCCCAGCTGATGCGCTCATCACGCACCAGCCAGCCGTCGCGCTCGGCGAAGCCTTCGGACAGCCACAGGTTGTCGGTTTTGCTCGCCTGCAATTGGCCTTGCTGCAAGGTGAACAGCTCACCTGTGGCGCGGCCGTTGCGCAGGGCGATCAGGTGCAGGTCGGGCTGTTCGCGTGCCAGGCGGGTGATCAGGTCGCAGCCTTCCAGTTGTTCATCGGCGTGAAACAGGCTGAGGTCACGGGCCAGGCTCGGCAGCTCCAGCCGCAGGTTGTAGACCAGTTGCAGCGAGGCGGTCGGCAGGTGCACATAAGCCAGCGGCCGCTCCAGCAAGGGCAGGCTGTCGCGAAAAACCGGATGGGTCGAGCCGATCTGCGCCTGCAGGCCAAAGTGCAGCACGTCTTCGTAGTCCAGGCAGTCGGCGTAGGGCGTTGGCAGCCAGGTCTGGGCGAAGCGTCCGCCGAGCCAGCCGGATTCGCTTTCCACCAGGCACTCCTCGGCGACCTCTTGCAGCGCGGTGAGCAGCGGCAGGTTCAGCTCGTGGGCCGGTACGTAACCAGAAATCAGTTTGAGTACGGTGTCGCCGCGGTCCTCGCGTTGCTGGCGCACCACCACCCAGTAATCTTTGCCCTCCAGTTGCAGGGTCAGGCGCACCGACACCCCGAGGTTGGCCAGCTCCACAGCAAAGTGTTGGCTGTCGGCGATCTGCAGTGGCCGACGGCGGGCCTGCATCTGGCTGAAGCTCAGCGGCAGGCCTATACCTTGGTAGCTGAGCTGATGGGCGCTGGCTTCCACATGCAGGGCCAGGGTTTTGAAACTTTCGGGGTCCTTGCGGGCGAGGGTCTGCGGCATGGGCGACTCCAGATACGGCGCGCGGGGAACGGATGAGTCAGGCTAGCAGGCTCGGTGCTTCGCGGGGCTGCTGGCCGACGAACAGGTCCGATTCTAGCGACTTGCTGAGCGACCAGTACTGCGACCGACGGTCGCGGCTGGCACTGCTTACTTCAGCCCGTGAATCACCTTGGCCGCCGTCGCCACGTTATGGGCGAGGTGCACAGGATTGATGGTGCCGACGATGGCGCTGTTGACCCCCGGATGGCTGAACAGTAACTCGAAGCTGGCGCGTACCGGGTCGACGCCCGCTGCCAGGCAGGCGTGGCCGCTGGCCAGGGCCTTTTTAATCAGGATCGCCTTGCCGTGCTCGGCGGCGTAATCCAGCACCGGTTTTTCTGTCTGCTCATTGAGGTTGTAGGTGACCATGGCGCAGTCGCCTTGCTCCAGGGCCAGCAGGCCGCCGGCGACGGTCTTGCCGGAGAGGCCGAAGGCGCCGATCTTGCCTTCGCGCTTGAGCTCGACAAGGGTGGCGTAGATGCCGCTGTCGTGGAGGATGGCCAGGTCGTTGCCGTCGGAATGCACCAGCACCAGTTCGATATGCTCGGTTTCCAGGCGCTTGAGGCTGCGTTCTACCGACAACCGGGTATGGGCCGGCGAGAAGTCGAAGAGCGAGGCACCGTTGACGAACTCTTCGCCGACCTTGCTGACAATCACCCAGTCCTGGCGCTGGCCGCGCAGCAACGGGCCGAGGCGTTCCTCGCTGATGCCGTAGGCTGGCGCGGTGTCGAGCAGGTTGATGCCCAGCTCGCGTGCCTGGTTGAGCAAGGCGCGGGCAGCGGCGTCATCGGGAATGCTGAAACCGTTGGGGTATTTCACCCCTTGGTCGCGGCCCAGTTTGACCGTGCCCAGGCCTAGCGGCGAAACCGTCAGCCCGGTACTGCCCAGTGGGCGATGCAGGCCGTGCAGGGTGGCGAGGGTCATGGCAGCAACGCATCCCACACCGGGGTGGCCACCGTCGGACGCGGCAACTCAGGCAGCGCTGCATGTTGGCCGGGCTGAATGGCGTCGCGTTTAAGGGCAGCCAGTACGCGATCGGCGAAGTCAGGGGCCAGCGCCAGCTTGGTCGGCCAGCCCACCAGCAGACGCTCCTGTTCGGCAAGGAAGGCGTTGTCCGGGCGCGCCAGGCCGGATTGGGCCGGCTCGGCGCGATCCACGCGCAGGGTCGCCCACTGGGTGGCGGCCTGGTCGACCCAGGGCAGCAGGTCGGCCATTTCCTTTTGTGCCGCTTTGATTTGCTCGGCTTCGTCGCGGGCCACGCCCTCGGCTTCGGCAAGGTCGCCGCCCAGATACCAGACCCATTGGCCGTCGGCCGCCGGATGGGTGGTCACCGTCACTCGCGGCTTCGGCCCGCCACCCAGGCAGTGGGCGTACAGCGGCTTCAGCGCCGGGCCCTTGGCTAACACCATATGCAGTGGGCGCAATTGCTGGGTGGGCTGGTTGATGCCGAGTTGCTTGAGCAGTTCGGCATTGCCGCCGCCGGCGCTGAGGACGATGCGTTGTGCGCGGATCTCACGGCCATCGACGCGCAGGCCAACCAGGGCCTGCTGTTCACGCAGCGGCTCGATTTTCTCGGCGGCCAGCAGGCTGTCGCCGGCCAGCTCGGCCAGGCGCGCGATCAGGCTCGGCACGTCGAGGACCAGTTCGGCCAGGCGGTAGACCTTGCCCTTGAATTTGGGGTGTTGCAGCGCAGGCGGCAGGTGCTCGCCCTTGACCTGGTCAACCCGACCGCGCACGGCCTTGCTGGCGAAGAAACTGGTGAGGTTGCCGGCGAGGGTGCCCGGCGACCACAGGTAGTGGGCCTCGGACAGCACGCGCACGCCGCGCAGGTCCAGCTCGCCGCTGCCGCTGAGGGCTTCGCGCCAACGTCTGGGCATGTCGGCAATCGCTTCCGAGGCGCCGGTCAGGGCGCCGTGCAGGGCGTACTTGGCTCCACCGTGGATGATGCCCTGGGATTTCACGCTCTGCCCGCCGCCGAGGCTGGCATTCTCCACCAGCAGGCTGGCATAGCCGAGCTGGCGCAGGCGCGCATGCAGCCAGAGACCGGCGATACCGCCGCCGACGATCAACACGTCCGTGGAAAGGGCCTGGGACATAGCG
>JAIERF010000275.1 GCA_019747075.1 Pseudomonadaceae bacterium | reverse complement strand
CGACCCGGTCAAGCGTGGTTCGATTGAGCGCGCGCTGAAATACATGGGCTTGACGGCCAATCAGGCGATCACCTCGATCCAGCTGGATCGGGTGTTTATCGGCTCCTGCACCAACTCGCGGATCGAAGATTTGCGCGCCGCCGCCGACGTGGCCAAGGGCCGCAAGGTCGCCAGCACCATCAAGCAGGCGCTCGTGGTGCCAGGCTCGGGTCTGGTCAAGGCGCAAGCTGAGGCCGAAGGCCTGGACAAGATCTTTATCGAAGCCGGTTTTGAATGGCGTGAGCCGGGCTGCTCCATGTGTCTGGCGATGAACCCGGACAAACTGGGCAGTGGCGAGCATTGCGCGTCCACCTCCAACCGCAACTTCGAAGGCCGTCAGGGTGCCGGCGGGCGGACCCATCTGGTCAGCCCGGCGATGGCTGCGGCCGCCGCGGTGACCGGGCGCTTTATCGATGTGCGCGAATTGACCCAGGCCTGAGGACGAGTAGATGAAAGCTTTTACCCAACACAGTGGCCTGGTGGCTCCGCTTGATCGTGCCAACGTCGACACCGATCAGATCATCCCCAAGCAGTTTTTGAAGTCGATCAAGCGCACCGGCTTTGGCCAGAACCTGTTTGATGAGTGGCGTTATCTGGATGTCGGCCAGCCGGGGCAGGATTGCTCGCAGCGCCCGATTAACAAAGACTTCGTGCTGAACTTTCCGCGTTATCAGGGCGCCAGCGTGCTGCTGGCGCGGGAGAACTTCGGTTGCGGCTCCAGCCGTGAACACGCGCCCTGGGCGCTGGAAGAGTACGGTTTCCGTGCGGTAATCGCGCCGAGCTATGCCGACATCTTCTTCAACAACAGCTTCAAGAACGGCATGTTGCCGATCATCTTGACCGAGGCCGAAGTTGATGAATTGTTCCAGCAGGCCGAGGCGTGCGAGGGCTATCAGCTCAGCGTTGATCTGACGGCGCAAACCGTGACCCGTCCGGACGGCAAGGTCTACCACTTTGAAGTGGACGCTTTCCGCAAGCACTGCCTGCTCAATGGCCTGGACGACATCGGCCTGACCCTGCAGGACAGTGACGCAATCAAGGCTTTCGAAACCCAACACCAGCAGAGCAACCCTTGGTTGTTCGGCGCGATCAAGTAAGTAGGGTGGGTTAGGCCCCAGGCCGTAACCCGCCGGACAGAGGTTCGGTGACGAAAATACCGGGCCTTGCTGAATAAGTGAGGAATGCAATGAGCAAGCAGATTCTGATTCTCCCTGGCGACGGTATTGGCCCGGAAATCATGGCCGAAGCCGTCAAGGTGCTGGAGCTAGCTAACGACAAATACAGCCTGGGCTTCGAGCTGAGCTTTGATGAACTGGGCGGCGCCGCCTACGACAAGTACGGTGTACCGCTGGCCGATGAAACCCTGGAACGTGCTCGTGCCGCTGATGCCATCCTGCTCGGCGCCGTGGGTGGCCCGAAGTGGGACAAGATCGAGCCGGCCCTGCGCCCTGAGCGTGGTCTGCTGAAAATCCGTTCGCAACTGGGGCTGTTTGCCAACCTGCGTCCGGCGATTCTCTACCCGCAACTGGCCGACGCGTCGTCGCTCAAGCCGGAAGTGGTGGCCGGTTTGGACATCCTGATCGTTCGTGAGCTGACTGGCGGCATCTACTTCGGCCAGCCGCGCGAGAGCAAGGTGCTCGAAAACGGCGAGCGCATGGCGTACGACACCCTGCCTTACAGCGAAAGCGAAGTGCGCCGGATTGCCCGCGTCGGTTTCGACATGGCCCGCGTGCGCGGCAAGAAGCTGTGCTCGGTGGACAAAGCCAACGTGCTGGCTTCCAGCCAGTTGTGGCGCGCCGTGGTCGAGGAAGTGGCCAAGGATTACCCAGACGTTGAGCTGTCGCACATGTACGTCGACAACGCCGCCATGCAGCTGGTGCGTGCACCGAAGCAGTTCGACGTGATGGTCACCGACAACATGTTCGGCGACATCCTGTCCGATGAAGCGTCGATGCTTACCGGTTCCATCGGCATGCTGCCGTCGGCTTCTCTGGATGCCAACAACAAGGGCATGTACGAGCCGTGCCATGGTTCGGCGCCGGATATCGCCGGGCAGGGCATTGCCAACCCGTTGGCGACCATTTTGTCGGTGTCGATGCTGCTGCGTTACAGCTTCAACCAAGTGGTTGCTGCCAATGCCATCGAGCAGGCGGTCAGCCTGGTGCTGGATCAAGGGCTGCGTACCGGCGACATCTACTCGCCGGGTATGACCAAGGTCGGTACGGCTGGCATGGGTGATGCGGTAGTCGCGGCCCTGCGCAATCTGTAATCTCTTCGCTCCGCGGCCCGGCCGCGGACTGAACTCTCTATTGAAGGTGTAGTGGTATGAAACGCGTAGGTCTGATCGGTTGGCGCGGTATGGTCGGTTCGGTGCTCATGCAGCGCATGCTGGAAGAGCGGGATTTCGACCTGATCGAACCGGTGTTCTTCACCACCTCCAATGTCGGTGGCCAAGGCCCGGCAGTGGGTAAAGACGTAGCGCCGTTGAAGGACGCTTACAGCATCGACGAGCTGAAAAGCCTCGACGTGATCCTCACCTGCCAGGGTGGTGATTACACCAGCGAAGTCTTCCCCAAACTGCGTGAAGCCGGCTGGCAAGGCTACTGGATCGACGCGGCGTCGACCCTGCGCATGGCTGATGCTTCGGTGATCGTGTTAGATCCGGTGAACCGCAAGGTCATCGACCAGTCGCTGGATGCCGGCGTCAAGGACTACATCGGCGGTAACTGCACCGTCAGCCTGATGCTGATGGCCTTGGGCGGCTTGTACGAGGCCGGTTTGGTCGAGTGGATGAGCGCCATGACCTATCAGGCGGCCAGCGGTGCCGGCGCGCAGAACATGCGTGAGCTGATCAAGCAGATGGGCGCGACTCACGCCGCTGTGGCGGATGACCTGGCCAATCCGGCCAGCGCCATTCTCGACATCGACCGCAAAGTGGCCGAAGCCATGCGTGGCGAAGCCTTCCCGACCGAAAACTT
>JAIERF010000024.1 GCA_019747075.1 Pseudomonadaceae bacterium | reverse complement strand
ACGACGATGATCAGCGTGCTGCGGCGGGTTTGCTGGCGGTAGGTTTGCGGGTCCATCGGTTTGATTTCGAACATCTGCAGCGCAGGGCTCCGGGTTGGGCGGGGAGAGGTGTGCGGTGGATCATCCCACGATTGCGCGGCCGCCGCCTGGCCGGCCCGTGGGATGAACGAGCCGGCGCTTGGCGTCAGGCGCTGATCTGGCGAACCTGGGCTTCCAGTTCGGCTTTCAGGGCCGGGTCGAGTTTCAGTTGGCGCGCCAGTTCGTCGAGGTAGGCGCGCTCCATAAAGTGTTCTTCGTCGACCAGCAGCACGCTGGCCAGGTACATCTCGGCGGCCATTTCCGGGGTGCTGGCGGCGCGGGCGACTTCGGCCGGGTCGAGGGGCTTGTTCAGTTCCGCTTGCAGCCAGTGTTGCAGCTGCGGGTCGTTGTCGAGTTTGCTGAACTCGCCTTCGATCAGCTCACGCTCGCGGCTGTCGACATGGCCGTCGGCTTTGGCTGCGGCCACCAGGGCCTTGAGGATCGCCTGGCTGTGCTGCTCGGCTTGCGCGGCGGGCAGGCGGTCGAGGGTTTGCGGCTCACCCTGGGGCGCGCCGGCCTGCTGGCTCTGCCAGTTGCCGTAAGCCTTGTAGGCGAGCACGCCGAGGGCTGCGAGGCCGCCATAGGTGAGGGCCTGACCGCCGATTTTGCGCGCGGTTTTGTTGCCCAGCAGCAGGCCCATGGCGCCGGCAGCCAAGGCACCGCCGGTGGCGCCGGAGAGCAGGCTACCGAGGCCGTTCTTGCCGGCACCGCCGAGCAGGTCACTAAGACCGCCGCCGCTCTGCTTGTTGTCGGTAGGGTTGTTGGCGCGTCCCTGTTGCTTGTTCTGCAGCAGGTCCTGGCCGGATTTAAGCAGTTGGTCGAGTAAGCCACGGGTGATCATCTGTTGCCCTCCACGGACGTTGGCTGAGATACCCGCAGGGTAAAACGAAGTGCGCCGACGCTGGTGGCGGGAGTGCTTCCAGATGTTGCTTGGCGGGGCTTACGCGCCGCTATTCAGACCGGTGGGTTGGCGGCGCGATAGGCGCTGGCGGCGCTCACCAGCCAGTCGCGGAAGGCTTGCAGGGTGGCAGACTCGACCTTGCGTTGCGGCACGATCAGGTAATAGCCCTTGTCGCTCTGGCTGCCCTGCGGGTGGGCGATCACCAGGCGGCCTTCGGCCAGTTCGCGCTGGATCAGGAAGGGCGGGATCAGAGCGATGCCCATCTCGTGCATGGCCGCCTGGGCGAGCATGGAGAACAGTTCGTAGCGCGGCCCACTCATGTCGCGCGGTACGTTCAGGCCGCGCGAGCTGAACCACTGACGCCAGGCATAGGGGCGGGTGCTCTGTTGCAGCAGCGGCAGGTTGGCAATCTGTTCGGCGCTGAGTTGGCTCTGGCCGTCGAGCAGGGCCGGGCTGCACACCGGCAGGAGGTTTTCCTGCATCAGGAAGTAGGCCTCGGTGCCGGACCAGTCGGCGTCGCCGAAATAGATGGCGGCGTCCAGCTCGGTGTCGGCAAACAGAAACGGCCGGGTGCGGTTGGTCAGGTTGACGGTGACGTCCGGGTGCAGGCGCTGGAACTCTTTTAAGCGCGGCAGCAACCACTGAGTGCCAAAAGTCGGCACCACCGCCAGTTCCAGGCTGCCGGCGCCGGGTTGGCCCATGACCGCCAGGGCGTCACGCTCGACGGCATCCAGCTGGGTGGCGACGCGTCGGCTATAGGACAGCCCGGCCTCGGTGAGCTTGACCCCGCGACGCGAGCGACGGAACAGCTCGATGCCGAGAAACGCCTCCAGCCCGGCGATCTGCCGGCAGATCGCGCTCTGGGTCAGGGCCAGTTCGTCGGCCGCCTTGGTAAAGCTCTGGTGGCGGGCGGCGGCTTCGAAGCTGATCAGGGCGGCGGTGCTGGGGATTTTGCGGCGCATGGCGGGTTTCCTGGGGCCGGTCGGGGACGCAATTGGACTTCTTATGCGCATGCTGCACATGCAATCGCTTGATACGGGCTAAAAAGTCCATTCGAAGTGCGAAATTAGCACAACAGCGTGCAAATTCCTCGGTTGTCGGACAGTCCATCGCTGGCTAGGCTTAGTCCACTGTATTTCCGGGTGCGCCGTAACCTGTGCGCCCCTGTCCATCGCATGTTTGAGGATTCGCTTATGGCCGGCAAGGCAAGCTTCAACTGGGAAGACCCGCTGTTGCTCGATCAGCAACTGACTGAAGAAGAACGCATGATCCGCGACAGCGCCCGGCAGTTTGCTGCTGATAAGCTGGCCCCGCGCGTGCTGGAAGCCTTCCGTAAGGAATACACCGACCCGGCGATCTTCCGCGAAATGGGCGAAGTCGGCCTGCTCGGCGCGACCATTCCAGAAATCTACGGTGGCAGCGGCCTCAACTATGTCAGCTACGGCCTGATCGCCCGTGAAGTTGAGCGTGTCGACTCCGGCTACCGCTCGATGATGAGCGTGCAATCATCCCTGGTGATGGTGCCGATCAACGAATTTGGCAACGAAGCCACCAAGCAGAAGTACCTGCCGAAACTGGCCAGCGGTGAATACATCGGCTGCTTCGGCCTGACCGAGCCGGACCACGGTTCCGATCCAGGCTCGATGATCACCCGCGCCAAGAAGGTTGACGGTGGCTATCGCCTGTCCGGCGCCAAGATGTGGATCACCAACAGCCCGATGGCGGACGTGTTCGTGGTCTGGGCCAAAGACGATGCCGGCGAGATCCGCGGCTTCGTGCTGGAAAAAGGTTGGGAAGGCCTGAGCGCCCCGGCGATCCACGGCAAAGTCGGCCTGCGCGCCTCGCTGACTGGCGAGATCGTCATGGACAACGTGTTCTGCCCGGAAGAGAACGCCTTCCCGGACGTGCGCGGCCTGAAAGGTCCGTTCACCTGCCTGAACTCGGCCCGTTACGGCATCAGCTGGGGCGCCCTGGGTGCCGCCGAAGCCTGCTGGCACACCGCGCGTCAGTACACCCTGGACCGTAA
>JAIERF010000029.1 GCA_019747075.1 Pseudomonadaceae bacterium | reverse complement strand
ACCAATCTGCGACAGGCGACGGTTGGCGATGAATTTGAGGTAGTCCTCCATCATCGCCGCGTTCATGCCCAGCACGCCGCGGGGCATGGTGTCGCGGGCGTATTCGATCTCCAGCTGGGTGCCCTGCAGAATCATCTGCGAGGCTTCTTCCTTCAGCTCGGCATCCCACAGGTGCGGGTTTTCGATTTTGATCTGGTTGATCACGTCGATGCCGAAGTTCAGGTGCATCGACTCGTCACGCAGGATGTACTGGAACTGCTCGGCGACGCCGGTCATCTTGTTGCGGCGGCCCATGGACAGGATCTGGGTGAAGCCGCAGTAGAAGAAGATGCCTTCCAGCACGCAGTAGTAAGCGATCAGGTTGCGCAGCAGCTCTTTGTCGGTCTCGACGGTGCCGGTGTTGAAGGTCGGATCGGAGATCGAACGGGTGTACTTCAGGCCCCAGGAGGCCTTCTTCGCCACGGACGGGATCTCGTGGTACATGTTGAAGATCTCGCCTTCATCCATGCCCAGCGATTCGATGCAGTACTGGTAGGCGTGGGTGTGGATCGCCTCTTCGAAGGTCTGGCGCAGGATGTACTGGCGGCACTCCGGGTTGGTGATCAGGCGGTACACGGCCAGGGCCAGGTTGTTGGCAACCAGACTGTCGGCGGTGGAGAAGAAGCCGAGGTTGCGCATGACGATGCGGCGCTCGTCTTCGCTGAGGCCGTCTTTGCTCTTCCACAGGGCAATGTCGGCGTTCATGTTTACTTCTTGCGGCATCCAGTGGTTGGCGCAGCCGTCGAGGTACTTCTGCCAGGCCCAGTCGTACTTGAAGGGTACAAGCTGGTTGAGGTCGGCGCGGCAGTTGATCATGCGCTTCTCGTCCACGGCCACGCGTGCAGAGGCGCCGTCCAGTTCGGCCAGGCCTTCGGCGATGTCGAGTTGGTCGAGTGCAGCCTTGGCGCGGGCAATGGCAGGCGAATCGCTGGCGGAGACGGCACGCGCCTCAACGGCGGCGTTCTGGCCATCTTTGTCGAGCTTGTCGAGGCTCATTTCAACGACGGTCGGCGCGGCCTTGACGGCGTTCAGGTCGACTTCGTCTTCTTTGTCAAATTCATCCCAGCTCAGCATGGCTTGGCTCCTGCTTCAGGGCGGTGAAATAACCGGCCTGTGTGGATATACAGTTAATTCAATTGTGTTCCGTTGCGTGTAACGCGCAAAGGCAAAACGGGTACCGCTGGTCGGGGTGGTCGCTCTGAGTCGGCGTCCTCTCCCGGGCCTCTCCCGCAGGCGGGCGAGGGGGGGGCTAAATCGTGTTTGTGCTTTTGCTCTGCCGGCGTCCGAGCGGTTTCCAGAGCGAGGGCCCGCTAGGCGTGCGGTGGCGTGGACCCCTGAGCGTACTCAAGTACGTGATGGGGGCCGCGCCGCCGCGCAACAACGCGGGATGCGCTCTGGGAGCCGCGTCAGTCAACCATCACTGGCAGGCTTCGCAGTCTGGCTCGTCGATGGCACAGGCTTTCGGCACGGGTGCCGGGCCGGCCGGGGCTACCGGTGCGGCGCTGAAGCCTTCGTCGATGCCGCCATTGGACACGGCGTTGAGTTTGCCGGTGTTGATGGTCGACTTCTCGGTGCTGGTCGCGGCCAGGGCACGGAGGTAGTAGGTGGTTTTCAGGCCACGGTACCAAGCCATGCGGTAGGTCACGTCGAGCTTCTTGCCCGAGGCGCCGGCGATGTAGAGGTTCAGCGACTGCGCCTGGTCGATCCACTTCTGACGACGGCTGGCGGCGTCAACGATCCACTTGGTGTCCACTTCGAACGCGGTGGCGTAGAGGTCTTTCAACTCCTGCGGGATGCGCTCGATCTGCTGCACGGAACCGTCGTAGTACTTCAGGTCGTTGATCATCACCGAGTCCCACAGGCCGCGAGCTTTGAGGTCGCGAACCAGGTACGGGTTGATCACGGTGAATTCGCCCGACAGGTTCGATTTCACATAGAGGTTCTGGTAGGTCGGTTCGATCGACTGCGATACGCCGGTGATGTTGGCGATGGTGGCAGTCGGGGCGATGGCCATGATGTTCGAGTTACGAATGCCTTTCTGTACACGGGCACGAACCGGCGCCCAGTCCAGGGACTCGTTCAGGTCGACGTCGATGTACTTCTGGCCGCGCTGCTCGATCAGGATCTGCTGCGAATCCAGCGGCAGGATGCCTTTGCTCCACAGCGAACCGTTGAAGGTTTCGTAGCTGCCGCGCTCGTCGGCCAGGTCACAGGAGGCCTGGATGGCGTAGTAGCTGACCGCTTCCATGGACTTGTCGGCAAATTCCACGGCGGCGTCGGAGCCGTACGGAATGTGCTGCAGGTACAGGGCGTCCTGGAAACCCATGATGCCGAGGCCAACTGGGCGGTGCTTGAAGTTGGAATTGCGCGCTTGCGGCACCGAGTAGTAGTTGATGTCGATAACGTTATCGAGCATGCGCACGGCGACCTTGATGGTCTTTTCCAGCTTGGCGGTGTCGAGCTTGCCGTTGACGATGTGGTTCGGCAGGTTGACCGAGCCCAGGTTGCACACGGCGATTTCGTCGGCGTTGGTGTTCAGGGTGATCTCGGTGCACAGGTTCGAGCTGTGCACGACGCCCACGTGCTGCTGCGGGCTGCGCAGGTTGCACGGGTCTTTGAAGGTCAACCATGGGTGGCCGGTTTCGAACAGCATGGAGAGCATCTTGCGCCACAGGTCTTTGGCTTGGATGGTCTTGAACAGCTTGATCTTGCCGTACTGGGTCAGAGCTTCGTAGTACTCGTAGCGCTCTTCGAAGGCTTTACCGGTCAGGTCGTGCAGGTCTGGCACTTCGCTTGGGCTGAACAGGGTCCATTGGCCGTCGTCGAACACGCGCTTCATGAACAGGTCCGGGATCCAGTTGGCGGTGTTCATGTCATGGGTGCGGCGACGGTCGTCACCGGTGTTCTTACGCAGCTCGATGAACTCTTCGATGTCCATGTGCCAGGTTTCCAGGTAGGCACACAC
>JAIERF010000113.1 GCA_019747075.1 Pseudomonadaceae bacterium | reverse complement strand
CAAGGCCTGTGGCTGGAGAAAATATTCTTCTGCAATCTTTAACACCGGTTTGATCTGCGCGGTGATACCGACTTCGCAGGCGACAGCGTCGGCGGCATCCAACAGCTCAGGCACCTGATCGATATAGGCGGAAACGAAGCGCTCAAGTACACCCTGGGCATCTTCAACAGGCAGGCGAATGGACGGATGCAGGCGCTCCAGTTGGGCGTCGAGTTGTCTGGCCAGTTGGCCCGTGGAGGCTTCGTGCTGGTGGGCGCGCTGGATCAGCTGGCGCAAGGCGGCGGTGTTCATGGGGGCTCCTGAGTGGGGATGGCAACGCACAGACGTTAGCTGCTCTGCGGGGTGGTCTAAGACCTAATTGTCATAATTTAGTCACTGTTATGCGAGTGCGCGATGATCGGCGCGGTCGCTTTATGTGACTGCAGGATAGGTTTGCCGCGCTCTGCAATGGGCCTTGCGCAGATAATTTGCCCCTGCGTTGTTATGTCGCAGTGGCTGTCTATACTCACAAACGCAAGGCGTGACCTGAGTAAACCCGACTGCTCTGCAGCTGGGGTGACGGCCGTTTAGCCAGCAGTCTTGGCTGCCGTTCCCTTAGCCGCGGGCTCAGCCGGCGGGATAACAAAAATAGAAGGGGAACCCGCAATGATGCGACATCCACGAGTTTGGATGGGCCTCCTGCTGTGGGCCATGTTCAGCCAGGCCCACGCGGCCTGGACAGTGAACATGGCGCCCGGTGCGACCGAGGTCAGCCGCTCCGTTTTCGATTTACACATGACCATCTTCTGGATCTGCGTCGTGATCGGCGTGGTGGTTTTCGGCGTGATGTTCTGGTCGATGATCATCCACCGTCGCTCCACCGGCCAGCAGCCTGCCCACTTCCATGAAAGCACTACGGTGGAGATTCTCTGGACCGTGGTGCCGCTGCTGATTCTGGTGGTGATGGCGATTCCGGCGACCAAGACCCTGATCGAAATTTACGACTCCAGTGAGTCGGAGCTCGACATTCAGGTCACCGGCTACCAGTGGAAGTGGCATTACAAATACCTGGGCCAGGACGTCGAGTTCTTCAGCAACCTGGCCACCCCGCACAGCCAGATCCACAACGAGACCGCCAAGGATGCCAACTACCTGCTGGAGGTCGATCAGCCGCTGGTGATTCCGGTGGGCACCAAGGTGCGCTTCCTGGTCACCGCCGCCGATGTGATCCACTCCTGGTGGGTGCCGGCGCTGGCGGTGAAGAAGGATGCCATCCCCGGCTTCGTCAACGAGTCTTGGACGCGCATTGACGAGCCGGGCATTTTCCGCGGCCAGTGCACCGAGCTGTGCGGCAAGGACCACGGCTTTATGCCGGTGGTGGTCGAGGCCAAGTCGAAAGAGGACTTCGCCAAGTGGCTGGCCGAGCGCAAGCAGGTGGCGCTGGCGGAGAAGGAGCTGACCAGCAAGGAGTGGACCCTGGACGAGCTGCTGGCCCGCGGCGAGAAGGCCTACCTGACCAACTGTGCGGCCTGCCACCAGCCTACGGGTGAAGGCCTGCCGCCGATGTTCCCGCCACTCAAGGGCTCGGCCATCGCCACCGGCCCGGCCGCTGGGCATATCGGCATCGTCGTCAACGGCAAGCCGGGCACCGCCATGGCCGCTTTCGGCAAGCAACTGTCGGAAGTCGATCTCGCCGCGATCATCACCTATGAACGCAACGCCTGGGGTAACACGCTCGGTGACATGGTCACGCCCAAGGACATCCTCGCGTTCAAAAAGGCTCAGGAGTAACGGACATGAGTGCAGTGATCGACTCCACCAACAGCGGCCATGGTCATGCCGACCACGCCCATGGCCCGGCCAAGGGCCTGATGCGCTGGGTGCTGACCACCAACCACAAAGACATCGGCAGCATGTACCTGTGGTTCAGCTTCGCCATGTTCCTGCTGGGCGGCTCCATGGCCATGGTGATTCGCGCCGAGCTGTTTCAGCCGGGCCTGCAGATCGTGCAGCCGGAATTCTTCAACCAGATGACCACCATGCACGGTCTGATCATGGTCTTTGGTGCGGTGATGCCGGCCTTCGTCGGCCTGGCCAACTGGATGGTGCCGCTGATGATCGGCGCGCCGGACATGGCTCTGCCACGGATGAACAACTTCAGCTTCTGGTTGCTGCCGGCAGCCTTCGGCATGCTGGTCAGTACGCTGTTTAGCGAAGGTGGCGGGCCGAACTTCGGCTGGACTTTCTACGCCCCGCTATCGACCACCTACGCGCCGGAAAGCGTGACCTTTTTTATCTTCGCCGTGCACCTGATGGGCATCAGTTCGATCATGGGGGCGATCAACATCATCGCCACCATTCTCAACCTGCGCGCCCCCGGCATGACCCTGATGAAGATGCCGCTGTTCGTCTGGACCTGGCTGATCACGGCCTTCCTGCTGATTGCGGTGATGCCGGTGCTGGCGGGCTGCGTGACCATGATGCTGATGGACATCCACTTCGGCACCAGTTTCTTCAGTGCTGCCGGCGGCGGTGACCCGGTGCTGTTCCAGCACGTGTTCTGGTTCTTCGGTCACCCCGAGGTGTACATCATGATCCTGCCGGCGTTCGGCGCGGTCAGCGCGATCATCCCGGCCTTCGCCCGTAAGCCGCTGTTCGGTTACACCTCGATGGTCTACGCGACGGCGAGCATCGCCTTCCTGTCGTTTATCGTTTGGGCGCACCACATGTTCACCGTCGGCATTCCGCTCACCGGCGAGCTGTTCTTCATGTACGCCACCATGCTGATCGCCGTACCCACTGGGGTGAAGGTGTTCAACTGGGTGAGCACCATGTGGCAGGGCTCGATGACCTTTGAAACGCCGATGCTGTTTGCCGTGGCTTTCGTCATTCTGTTCACCATCGGCGGTTTCTCCGGGTTGATGTTGGCCATCGCCCCAGCGGACTTCCAGTACCACGACACCTACTTCGTGGTGGCGCACTTCCACTACGTGCTGGTGCCGGGGGCGATCTTCGG